>JAJRYJ010000118.1 GCA_024275795.1 Actinomycetes bacterium
AGAGCCGTTAAGCCCACCGGCGGCGCCGTGGAGCTGCTGTTCCTCAGGCGCCGGGGGGAGAGGCTCTGGGAGGTGCTGGCAAAGCCGTCGGCCCGTCTGCGAGAGGGCATGGAGCTGCGCCTCGCCCGGGGTACCGAGCTGCGCCTCGCCCGGGGGCCGGCCGCCGCCGGCGCGCCTTTCAGCTTGAAGCGTGGCCTCGGCGACGGCCGCTGGCTGCTGAAAAACCAGAGCGGCATCGAGACCGAGGATCTGCTGGAACAAGTGGGTGAGATGCCGCTGCCGCCATACATCCATGAGAAGCTTGATGAACCTGAGCGGTATCAGACGGTTTACGCATCCGAGACCGGTTCGGCCGCCGCTCCTACGGCGGGGCTGCATTTCACACCGCAGCTGATCGAGCGCATACGGGGCGCGGGCATCACCCTGGCGCCGCTCACCCTCCACGTGGGCCTCGACACCTTTCGCCCGGTCAGCGAGGAACAGCTGGAGCTTCACCGCATCCACAAGGAGCAGTACGCCATGCCGGCGCGGACCCGCGAGGCTGTCAGGCGGACGAGGCGGCGGGGCGGCAGGGTGCTGGCCGTGGGTACGACAACGGTGCGCGTGCTGGAGACGGTGTTAGCCGAGCCCGGTGAAAAGAGCTCTGCTGAAGGGACGGAAGCAACGGTTGAGCCATCCGGCGTGTTCCAGGGGGAAACGGACCTGTTCATCACTCCCGGGCATCGGTTCCGGGCGGTCGACATGTTGCTGACCAATTTCCATCTGCCGCGCTCGACGCTGCTGGCGCTGGTGATGGCCTTCGCCGGCATTGATGAGACACGCAGGCTTTACCGCGAGGCCGTCAGGGAGAGGTACCGTTTCTACAGTTTCGGCGACGCCATGCTGCTGCTGTGAGTAGCAGGAAACGACGCCGGCGGAAGGGTCTGTCACACGTGATCACATGGGCGCGATAGCAAGATATCACCTTGTACTTCTAATCTTCGGCCTCATGGCCGCCGGTGTGCTCGTGTATGCGTATGTATCGGACGGAGACGATGGCACGGCTGAACAGACCGGGACCCCGACAGCGCCCGGAGTCACCAGCATCGTCGGGCCCGCAGAGCCGGACGAGATACCGAACATCTCGGCCGTCGGCACCACCGTGACGAACCCGGGGCGTGCGGCTGACGCGGCGTCTGTGCAGCAGCCCTCAGCAGCAGGCAGCCTCACGGGAAAGGTGATCTGCATCGACCCGGTCCACGCCGCCGACGCTGACCTGGGCAGCGAACCCACCGGTCCCGGTTCCCCGGACACCAAGGTCAAGGACCCGGGCGGCAGCAGCGGCACGGTCAGCGGCGCCCCCGAACACGTGATCACCCTGGCCATATCAATGCAGCTCAGGCAGCAGCTGGAAGCCCGGGGGGCCACCGTGGTGATGACCCGCGAGGGAGAATCCTTCAGCGGCGGCAACCGCGAGCGCGCCCAGGTGGCCAACCAGGCCAGGGCGGACCTTTTTATCAGGATACACTGCGACGGTTCCACCAATCCGTCCTACCGGGGTGTCAGTACGCTCTATCCCGCGCTCATATCCGGCTGGACCGACGATATTCTCCCAGCAAGTCGTGACGCCGCCGCCGCCGTGCAGGCCTCTATGGTGGCGGCCACCGGCGCCCCGGACAACGGCACCGTCGCCCGCAGCGACATCACGGGTTTCAACTGGGCGGATGTGCCGGCAATCCTGGTGGAGACGGGGTTCCTTACCAACCCGGAGGAGGATGCATTGCTCAACAGCGCCGGGTATCAGGCACAGGTGGCGACGGGGATTGCGCGCGGGGTTCTTGCTTTCCTGCAGCCGGCGTAAGCGCCGATCCATACTTCCCGGGATGATGATTCCGCCGGGCCGTGCTGCCCGGGAAGAGATTCCCGCCGCGTCAGACTTCCTGGGGGCGGTTCTTGTCCAGCGGCACGACCATCTTCACGGTGTCCAGCTTGAGGATGAGCGTGTCGGCGTGGCGCGGCGGCTCGTCCGGATGCCTCAATTTCCGGAAGGTCGCCTGGGTGACCGGGATGTAATGCAGCTCCTTCATGTTCAGCAGATCGCTGATGCGTGACTGGTAGCCGCCCGGCTTGATATGCATGAAACCTTCGATCTCGTAATCTTCCGTGGTGATCAGGACCTTGATCGGTTTTGTCTGGATCGAGGAGCCCATGCTCTGGCCCGCCTGCCCGATCGGGTTGATTCTAGCCTTTTCGCCCATTGTTGCCCACCCCTTGTTCGACTGCTATATCCTGCCGTGCTGATGTGATTCCATCGGCAGCGCGGCGTGTAAAGTTGAACGCCGCGTCCGGGCTCATCTGAAGCTGAGAACTCCATCATATTCATCGGCAATCTGGGGGTTTTGCCCAAACTCCGGGCCGTATCTCGCCTCTGCCTTCCAGAAGGCTTCCTCCACCGGCAGGCCCGCCTTCAGCCCCTCTTCCACCAGCAGTTGCGTCATCACTCCGCGTTGCACGTGGTCGATCTCGTTGGAGAGCTGGTCGGCGGCGCTGGACATGGTCAGCACCCGGTTGGGTCCGGCGATGCCCGGCTGGATGAAACCGCCGCTGAAACAGCTGTCGATGGCTATCCACATGCTTTCGGGTTCCAGGTCGTCCAGGTATGAGGCCAGCTCCCGGTCCCAGATGGGCCCCTGGCCGTTGTGGAAATCGTACTTCCCGTAATCGTAGGGCACCAGGGCATAGGCGGTTCGCGCCAGTTCCGCGGGCGTGCCCTCTGCGGGCAGGCGCCTGATTCCGTGGCCGCTGTAAAAGAAGACCACCTCGGACTGCGAATCCAGCTGCGGGTTCCGGGCGAGCCAGTCAAGGGCCTCCAGGATGTTGGTGCGGGTGGCCTCGCCGTTACGCAGCAGTCTCACATGGTCGGGAGGGTAACCCATCTGCGTCGTCAGCATGTTGTAGACGGCCTCGGCGTCCCGGTCCGCGTATTTGACCACCCCCAGCTCGTAATCAGGGTAGACGATGCCGATTATCACGGCGTATTTATCGCCGTCGTCTTTCGGGGGAGAATAGAGCGCCGCCGCGAAGTCCGCGTCGACGACGGTGCCGGGGGCGCCGCCGCTCAGGGCCGCGGCGCCCAGGAACAGGCCGGCCACGATCAGCGTCACGGACAGGCCCATGATCAGTTTTACCAGTCTTGAATCCACCCCTCTGATTGTAACACGCGCTTGCGGCCGTAACCGGCGCCGCCCGGTCATGGCCTGCAGCCCACCTGTTCCACCCGCTCCAGCCGGGACTGATGTAAGATTATCCCTGGTTGCAGTAGCCACGACCGACCGGGAGGACCGGATTGGCCGAACAGTTCAGTTTCAGTATCGAGGCGGATGACGGCGGCGCCAGGGCGGGCCTGCTTGAGACGCCCCATGGCCCCGTGAGGACCCCGTGCTTCATGCCCGTGGGTACCCAGGCGACCGTCAAGACCATGACGCCGCGGGAGCTGGAGGAGCTGGGGGCGCAGGTGATCCTTGCCAACGCCTATCATCTCTATTTCCGTCCCGGAGCCGAGGCGGTCGCCCGCCACGGCGGCCTGCATCGCTTCATGTCCTGGGAGAGGCCGATACTCACCGACAGCGGCGGCTTCCAGGTCTTCAGCCTCGGGGACACTGCCCGCATAAGCGGTGACGGGGTGCGGTTCAAGTCTCTCTATGACGGTTCCGAGCACCTGTTTACGCCGGAACTGGCCATCGAGGTCCAGGAACAGCTGGGCGCGGACATCATCATGTGTTTCGACGAATGCGCCCCCGCCGGCGCCGACCGGGATTACCTGCGCCGGGCCGTGCGGCGCACGGCGGAATGGGCGGCCCGCTGCCGCCGGGCACATTCCCGCAGGGACCAGTTGCTGATGGGCATCGTCCAGGGCGGCATCGACCACGGACTCAGGCGCGAGAGCGTCGCACGCACGCTCGAGCTGGACTTCGGGGGCTACGCCATTGGCGGCCTCAGCGTCGGCGAGGAGCGCGGCGCCATGCTGGAGACCATGGCCTATACGGCGTCGCTGCTGCCTCGGGACCGGCCCCGCTACTTCATGGGCCTGGGGGACCCGGCGGGCATCCTCGACGCCATCGCCGCCGGCATCGACATGTTCGATTGTGTGCTGCCCACCCGGGACGCCCGCAACGGCGGCGCCCTGACATCCGCCGGGCGCATCAACATGCGCAACGCCGCCCACGCCGAGGACGACGGCCCCCTCGAGCCCGGTTGCGGCTGCTACGCCTGCAGCAATTTCAGCCGCGCCTACATCCGCCATCTGGTGACCCAGAAGGAGATACTGGGGCTGCACCTGTTGTCTCTACACAACCTTGCCTATCTGTTAGACTTGGCAGAACAGGCAAGAGAGGCCGTCGTAGAGGGCCGTTTCCGCGAGTTCAGGAAGCAGGCGCCGGCGGCTTACTGATATGGCAAAGGCCAAGCGAAAGGAGAGACATTGATTCCATCCTGGATGACCATCATCGCCCAGGAGGGCGGCTCCACGAACAGCTACATGACGTTCGCCATCATCGGCGTCTTTATCGCCATCTTCTATTTCCTGCTGATCAGGCCGGGACAGAAGCAGAAGAAGGCCCACCAGGAGCTGGTCGATTCCCTGGGCAAGGGGGACGAGGTGATGACCGCCGGCGGGCTCTACGGCATCATCACCAAGGTGGAGGGCGACGCCGTCATGCTGGAGATAGCCCGCAAGACCGAGATCAGGCTGGCCAAGAACTCCATCGCACGCGTGGTGAACGCTGAAGAGGATGATTACGAGGAAGAGGACTACGAGGAAGAGGAGCTGGAGGAAGCGGAAGACGGCGAGGATGAAGATGTGGAAGCGGAAGCAGACGGCGGGGAAGCGGACGGGGAAGAGGAATAGGCAGCAGTGCAGCTTGAGATCGCCGTCAGCAAGATAGACAAGTACGGGGTCTCTCCTGGCGGGGACACGGTGGAGATCACGGAGCGCCCCACCGGGGGGCTCAGCGTCGTCCTCTCGGACGGGCAGGGCTCCGGCGAGGCGGCCAAGGCCATCAGCTCCTTCGTGGTCTCGAAGGCCATCTCGCTGATCGCCGACGGCGCCCGTGACGGCGCCGTGGCGCGGGCGGTGCATGACGCGCTCTATGCGCGGCGGCGCGCCCAGGTGTCCGCCACGCTGACGATCATCTCGGCCGACACCAACCACCAGCAACTGGTGATATCGAGGAACTCCAACTGTCCCGTGCTGGTGATCGGTGGCGGAGAGCGCCTGGTCCTGGACCAGGAGACGCAGCCCATCGGCACCCAGAGGATGATCAAGCCGCACATCCGCCAGTTCGACCTCTCCGAACAGCGGACGGTGGTCGCCTTCTCCGACGGCATCCTCTCGGCGGGCAGGAGCGCCGGCGCGGCCTGTGAGGCGGGCGCGCTGCTTGAGAAGGCGGAAAGCCTGGCAGGCCGGGACTGCGAGGCGATCAGCGGCGGCATGCTGCAGTGGGCCGTCGAGCGCGACCAGGGCCGTCCCTCGGACGATATCAGCGTCGTGGCGCTGAAGATAGCCGCCCGCGGCGAGGGGCGGGATACCAGGGAGATGACGGTTCGTTACCCCTTATAGGCGGTCAGGGACAGAAGCTCACGGGCAGGAGATGCGCTTGGCTGACAAACGCGAGACCTGCAGGGTGGTGATCGTCGGAGTCTGCGGCTCGGGCAAGACCCTGCTGGCGGACGGCCTGACGGAGCTGGGGTACGAAGCCCGCTCCGTCTCCCAGGAGCACTCGCTGGTGCCGGACCTCTTCCTGCACGGCGGCCCCGGCACGGTGATATACCTGGATGCGCGCGATGAGACGGTTTCCGCCCGCAAGCAGACGGGCTGGGAGCCGCGCCAGCTGGCGGACCAGCGGCGGCGGCTCAAGCTGGCCCGGGAAAAGGCCGACATCCACATCAGCACCGACGGCCTCGAGCCCGGTGAATTGCTGAGGAAAGCGGTGGCGGAGCTGGAGGCGGCGCTTTGACACCCCCCATTTTTTAACTTATGCTGTTTAGCTGGTTTGAAAAAAAGCGGGAACCGGTTTGGAGCCGGCCCGGAACCGACCGGAACTGACCTGTATTGACTGATAAACAGAAGAATCTCCTCATCCTGGGAGCCATAATCGTCCTGGTGGCCATCTCGCTGGTCATCATCTATCCGCCTTCGGAGAAGACAAAGCTCGGCCTGGACCTGCAGGGAGGCCTGGAGGTCGTGCTCGAGGCCCAGGGTGACGTCAACGAGGACAAGATGGAACAGGCGGAGCTGGTCATCCGCAACCGTGTCGACAAGCTGGGGGTTACCGAACCAGCCATCAACCGCCAGGGCACCAACCAGATCTCCGTGAGCCTGGCCGGCGTCTCCGAAGTAGACGAGGCCATGTCGCTCATCGGCAAGACGGCGATCCTCGAATTCAAGAAGGTCGATAATACCCTTACGGCCCAGATAGCGGACGGGACGATCACCGAGGCGGACCTGCCGGAGGGTAAGCAGCTGCTCTACCAGGTGGTGCGCGACGATGACGGCGAGATCAGGCGGGATGAAGAGGGCCAGCCCCTGAGGACGCCGTTCGTCGTTGACAGCGAACCGCTGATGACCGGTGACGCCCTCGAGGGCGCCGAGGTAGGATACGACCAGTTCAACCGCGCCAAGGTGGACATGACCTTCACCAGCGACGGCCAGAAGCAGTTCGCCCAGGTGACGGAGGAGCTGGCCACGGCCGGCGCCATCAGCGGCGAAGTGCAGCGTATGGCCATCGTTCTCGATGACGAGGTCCAGTCGGCGCCCACCGTCAAGGAGAAGATCGACAGCGACACGGCGGAGATCACCGGCAACATCCCCTTCAAGGAAGTGGAGAACACGGTGCTGGTGCTGCAGACCGGCGCCCTGCCCGTAGAACTGGTCACCATCGACAAGAGCGAGATCAGCGCCACCCTGGGCGAGGATTCCCTCAGGCAGGGCCTGATCGCCGCCGCCGTCGGCATCGCCCTGGTGATGGCCTTCATGGTCATCTGGTACCGTCTGCTGGGCGTGGTGGCGGTGCTGGCCATGATTATCTATGGCATCTTCTTCTACGCGGTGCTGACCAACCCCTGGAGCCCGGCTACGCTGACGCTCCCGGGCATCGCCGGCATGATCCTCACGGTCGGCATGGCGGCGGACGCCAACGTGGTCATCTTCGAGCGCATCAAGGAAGAGGTGCGCAGCGGCAAGACCATCCGCTCCGCTGTGGGTTCGGGCTACAGCAAGGGTTTCAAGACCATCCTCGACGCCAACGCCGTGACCCTGATTACCGCCTTCATCATCTTCTGGGTGGCGACGGCCGGCGTCAAGGGCTTCGCGCTGACGCTGATGATCGGTGTCGTCATCAGCATGTTCACGGCTGTGGTAGCCACGCGGGCGATGCTAAGCCTGCTGGCCAACGTGCGGCTCTTCAACAATCCTGCCGTCATGGGCCTCAAGGTCAAGAGCAAGGAAGAGAGCTGGTTCAGGTTCGACATCGTCGGCAGGAAGTCCCTGTGGTTCGCCATTTCCGGATTGATAATCCTGGTTTCCATTTTCAGCCTGTCGACCAAGGGGCTCAACCTGGGAATCGACTTCAAGAGCGGCAGCCAGCTGACGGTCAGCTTCAACAACGAAGCCTCGGTCGAGGACCTGCGTAGCGCCCTGGCGGACAACGGCTACGAGGACGCGGTCATCCAGACCGTCGACGAGGGGCGCTTCAAGGTGACGCTGCCGTCCCTGACGACGGAGGAGGAGGGCGCGATCATCAGCTCCCTCGACGGTTCCTACGGGGTGGCGGAGAAATCCTGGAAGAGCGTCGGTCCCACCTTCGGCCGGCAGGTGGTCAACTCGATGCTGCAGGCCATCATCTTCGCCTGGCTGCTGATCGTCGCCTATGTCTCATTCCGCTTTGAATACAAGTTCGCCGTCGCCACCATCGCGGCGCTTATCCATGACCTGCTGATAACAGTGGGGGTCTATTCCCTCACCGGCCGCGAGGTCACCACCGCCACGGTGGCGGCCGTGCTGACCATCCTGGGGTATTCCCTCTATGACACCATCATCGTCTTCGACCGTGTCAGGGAGAACCAGCCGCGGGCGCGCCGCGGCACCTACGGCCAGATGGTCAATGAGTCGATCTCCGAGGTGATCGTCCGTTCCCTGATCACCACGCTCACCACGCTGATGCCCGTGGCCTGCCTGCTGGCTTTCGGCGGTGAGACGCTCAAGGACTTCGCCTTCGCGCTGCTGGTGGGCATCGCGTCCGGCACCTACTCTTCCATATTCGTGGCCGCGCCGCTGCTGACTTTCTGGAAAGAGCGCGAGAAGCGCTACCGCCCGGCCAGCGCCAAGGGGAGCAAGGGCAAGGCCGCCAAGGCCTGAGCGCCGTTCCCGGTCCGCAGCAGCCGGCGCAGGTTCAAAAACCGCTCTCGCGGGTAAAATCCAAACCACCGGCTGCAAACACTAATCTTTTCAGCGATCCGTGCCGTTACTGGTTTCACGTATCGGCGACGCCGGTGGCGGCTGACAGGAAGGAAAGGCGATGAACGAACTTCTGCAGAGGAGCATTCTGCTCACCATCGGCGCAGCCGCATTGACGCTGGAAATGACCGAATCGCTGGCTTCCGAAATGGTGAAACGCGGGCAGGAGACCACGGAGGAGAGCCGCAAGGCCGTCGAGGAGTTCATGGACAGGGCCAGGGACGAGGCCCGTTCCTTCCGTGGCAACATGGATTCGAGCCTCAAGAAGACGCTGAGCGACATCGGCGTGCCTTCCAGGGAACAGCTCGCGGAGATGGAGCTGAAGATCGCCCAGCTGGAGCACCGGCTCTCGCTGCTGGAGAACGGCGGCGCCGCATCCGCAGCCGGCGACTCACGGGCTGAGGGCTCCGGGGAGAAGCCTGAAGACGACTAGGGGGGTACCTGGCGATGCCACTGACCCGCAGCGTCAGAAACGTAGATCGCATGCGGCACATCACCGAAGTCGCCGTCAAGCACGGCTTCGGTTATATCTTTGAGCGCCATCGGCTGCCGCACCTGTTTCCCCGCAAGAAACGGCCCCCCAGGCAGCCCCCCGGCAGCATTGGCAAGCACATCCGCGAGATGCTGGAGGAGCTGGGACCCACCTTCGTCAAGTTCGGCCAGCTGCTGAGCACCCGCCCGGACCTCGTTCCCGCGGATATCATCGTCGAACTGCGCAAGCTCCAGGACGAAGTGCGCGAGTTCCCCGTGGAGCAGGCACACGCCAGCATCGAGGCGGAGCTTGGCCTCTCGGTGGAGCAGCTCTCTCTTGAGTTCGACGACAAGCCCATCGCCGCCGCCTCCATCGGCCAGGTGCACCGGGCGGTGCTGCCCAACGGCGACCCGGTGATCGTCAAGGTACAGCGCCCCGAGGCCCAGAAGCAGGTGCAGTCGGACCTGGACCTGCTATACCAGATCGCGCACCTGGTGGCGGACTACTCACGGCACGAACTGTTCTTCGACCCCGTGGCGGTGGTTGACCAGTTCTCCCGCGGCATCCGTAACGAACTGGATTACCGCATCGAGGCCCGCAACGCTGAACGTTTCCTGGGATTCTTCGAGGACGACGATTCCGTCGTCATCCCCAGGGTCTACTGGCAATACAGCACCGCCAAGGTCCTGACCCTGGAATACGTCGAGGGCACCCAGGTGGCGGACCTGGACCTGGAGGCCTTGGACATGGCGGAACGCAAGCAGGTGGCGACCGTGATCGCCGAGGCCTGGTTCAAGCAGATCTTCATCGACGGTTTCTTCCACGGCGATCCCCACCCCGCCAACATCCTGGTGCAGGACTGCGGCACCATCGCCCTGGTGGATTTCGGCATCGCCGGCCGTCTCAGCGAGAAGGAGCGCCAGAATATCATCAACCTCTTCATCGACGTGATGAATGAGCGTATCGACAGGGTGCCGCGGCGGCTGGCGGCGCTGGGGGTGCAGTTCCCCGCTGAGAAGGAGGAGGAGTTCGTCGTGGAGGCCCGCGACATGTTCGCCAAGTACTTCGGCGCCAGCCTGGGCCAGCTTGACCCGGTGAGCGTCTTCAGGGACATCTTCGGCGCCATCTACCGCCTGAAGCTGAAGCTGCCCACCCAGTACCTGCTGCTGGACCGGGCCGTGGCTACGCTGGAGGGCATCGGTACCCAGATCTGCCCCCAGTTCAACGTTTTCGAGGTGGTCGAGCCCTATGCCAGGGAGTTCATGAGCAAGCGCTATTCCCCGGACATGCTGCTGGCGCGCGGCAGCGAGGAGTTGCAGAGCTACGCGACCGTTTTCATGGATTTTCCCTTCCAGCTGCATGACGCCATGGAACAGTTGCGCCGGGGTGACGTGAAAGTGAATTTCGTCCACAGGAACCTGGAGAACGTCATGCGGCGCCTGACGGTGCTGACCAACAGGCTGGTGGTGGCCATTGTCCTGGCGGCGGTCATCCTCGGCTCCTCGGTCATCGGCCTCTTCGCTACGGAGGGGCCGCAGATACTGGGAATCTCCGTGTTCGCCCTTTTCGGATACCTGATTTCGGCGTTTTTCGGCCTCTGGCTGGTGGTGGGCATCTTGAGGACCGGCAGGTTATAGCCGATATTCCCGGGGACAAAGGCCATTTTTTGGCGTATCATTAACCTGTCATGAAACTTCACCATAAACTCTACCTGTTCTTTGTTGCAGTGGTGCTCGTGCCGTTGCTGGTGGCGACCATCGCCACGGCGGTCATGCTCAAGCGGGCAGGTACCGAGACCTACGAGGCTCGCATCCAGAGCGCCATCACCGCCTCGGCAGCCCTGATTTCGGAACAGAACGACTCGCTGGCCGCAGACCTGGAGACGGCGGTAGACGATGATTTCACGCTCGCCCTGCTGGACAGTGATTCCAGCGAGGGTTTCCAGGCGTTTCTGCAGGGATTTGTCGTTTCGAACGGCTTTATCGGGGTCATCGTCACGGACGGCAACGGGGTCGTCCTCGCGGAGACCGGGCTGACCGGCGGGGGAGGCGAGCCCCTGATGAAGGCATCGGCAAGCCTGGAAGGCCCCTGGGAGAACGGTCTTGACATCGTGGCCCTCCGGCTGTTCGACGAGGAGGCGCTGGGCAGGATATTCGACAACCAGGGCCTGCAGTGGGCATTGGTTGACAGCGACGGCGTTGTGACCGCTGGCAGCCTGGGACAGGGCGCGGGCATCATGGGCATGCCGGCGGACCCGGCGGCGGACCCCGGCGGCGAGGGGATGCTCACCCTTGATTCTTTCGAGGCGCAGGTGGGAGAGGAGGAGCTGCTCGCCGCCGTCCTGGCCCTGCCTGAGGAGGCTACCACCAGCCCCGTGTTCCTCGTGTCCGGGATATCGACTTCGGTGACTTCGGCGGCGGCCGACAGCGCCATCTGGGCAGGCCTGGCTACGATGGCCGCCGTCACTATCCTGGCTGCGGTCCTGGGATGGTTGCTGGCTCGCACCATCACTCGCCCCCTGAGGGAACTGACGGAGACCATCGCCGAGGGCGAAGAGGGCGAAGCCGTCGGTGATGATGAGATCGGCGCCATCACTGAGACCTTCGGTTCCATGCAGAAGAGCATGCGCGATTACATCTCGGAACTGGAGGAATCCAAGACCCAGCTGCTGCTCGCTCTCTCCTATACCGGGGAGATACTGGGGTCGACGACAGACCGCAATCGCCTGATCAAGACAACGGCGGAGGCGGCCCGCCTGGCGACGGGCGCCAGCGGCGTCTGGGTGGAACTGTTCGACACGCAGCATTCGGTCGGGCACAAGCCCATCTCGACCGCTGTCCCTTACGAATATTTCGGCAACGATCTGGGAAACCAGGCCCGGCGCATGGCCCTGGCCGTGGCCGAAGGGCGTGTCCCCGCCGGCGACATGCAGGTGCTGAAGAACGGCACGGAGGCTGTCGCCTACCCCCTGCTGCATGACCGCAAGGTGCTGGGTTCACTGCTGGCTGCTTTTGACGAGGAGCATCCTCCCGAGGAAAGCGCCAACAGGATTCTCGGTTCGCTGGCCGCCCAGGCCGCCAGCGCGGTGGAGAATATCTACTACGGGGAACTGCAGCAGCACATGGCGATCACCGACTCCATGACCGGCCTCTACAATTTCCGTTATATTTACGACTTCATCGACCTGGAGCTGAGTAAATGCCAGCGTTACGGGCGGACCATGTCCGTCTGCATCATGGACCTGGACGATTTCAAATCCGTCAACGACAACTACGGGCACCAGGCAGGCGACGAGCTGCTCAAGGCGGTCGCGGCCGTCTTGAGTGAAGGGGTCAGGGGGGCGGACATGGTCGCCAGGTACGGCGGCGAGGAGTTCGTGATCGTGCTTCCCGAGACGCATAAGAGGGATGCGATGATGATCGCGGAAAAACTGCGCGAGGGCATCGCGCGCATCAATCTTCCCGACTATGCAGATGTCAGCACCACCGCCAGCATCGGCGTAGCCAGTTACCAGGAGGATGCACAAGACACGCCGGGGTTGCTGGGAAAGGCTGATGAAGCACTCTACAAGGCGAAGGCTACGGGCAAGAACCGCAGCGTCTCCGCCTAGGGGGAACCGGGTCAATCATGCCTGTCGCGGCTGACGGAGTCCCGGCTGTCATGGTCGCGGCTCTCATGGTCGCCGCCGCCGGCGGACATCGGCGCTCCCCGCGGATGAATTGCTTCCCCGGCGCCACCGGCCGGCAACACCCCGGCTGAGGACGCCGCCGGGGCCACCTCCCTGGATAGTTGCTGATAACCCGCCGCCGGACTGCCCGCAGGCTCCAGGGAATCGCTGCCGCCTCCTGCTGTGGGCGGCTGCTGTTCGGGAGCGGGCCGCGGTATGAACAATGAGGGCGAGGGCACGATCAAAGCCACTTCGGGTACGTTGGGCGCATGGACCGGCAGCGGCGTCGGCAGGGCTGAACGACCGGCGGAAACGGATATATACAGCGCCGACGCTACCATCAACATGGAGATGACGCCTCCGAGAGCGATCGGTATGATCTGTTTTCCCGAGAGGAAACGGCTTATGGGGCCAGGGCTTTTTCCTGTTCCTGCAGGCATGGTCAGCCTCGCTGGAAGATTCGCAGTTTATACACCTATCCTACATTGCTTCGGGGCTGACCGGAAGGGTATTACGGGGTGTTGCCTCAGCCGGTAATATACTTGTCAACCATCTCCGCCAGTTTCCACGTGTTTATCGGCTTGGCGATATATCCCTCGCAGCCGGAGGCCTTGATGCGCTCCTCGTCTCCCAGCATGGCGTGGGCGGTGATGGCCACGATCGGCACGTCTGCGGTCCCGGCGTCCCCCTTGAGGATCCTGGTCGCTTTCAGTCCGTCCATGCCGGGCAGCTGTATGTCCATCAGGATGAGATCGGGCCTTTCTTCCCTCACCGACTTGATAGCCTCCTCCGCAGTGGCTGCGGTGCGCACCGCGAAGCCGTCACGCTCGAGCACGAACTCCGCCAGCCGGGAATTCATGCGGTTATCCTCGACTATCAGGACTGTCTTCTTCATCAGGTTACCTCATGTGACGACATGAATCGTGTCTTCACCGGCCTTGCCCGTTCTCTCCAGCGCCTGTTCCAGCATCAGCGCAAGCCGGTCGGCGCTGACAGCGCCGTTGGGGGAATCGGCGACGGCGGCGCTCACGGTTATATTAACACGTATCCCTTCTTCATCAAAAAACTCCTGCTCGTGCACGATATCGATTACCTTGGCTGCGACAGCCTGTCCCGCGTCCCTGGGCGTCTCGGGGAGCAGGATGGCGAAGCGGTTGCTGTCATAGCGCGCCAGCTGGTCGGCGGCCCGCACGTTGCTCCTGAGCACGCCGGCGATGTTGTTGATGATACCTGCACGTGAGGGTGGCTTGGCTGAGCCGCTTTCAAACTCGAGCAGGATCACGGACATATCCAGTGAATACCTCTCGGCCCGGCCCACTTCCTCTGCCAGCCGCTTCCCGAAATAACGCCGGTTGAAGAGGTTCGTCCCGCTGTCTATCAACAGGGCGCGCCCGGGCTGCAGTTTCTCCAGCCGGAATATCTCCTCCATCAGTTGCTCGCGGCCGCCGCCACCCTTGACGACGACCTTCTGCACGTTCTTCTCGAGGAACTCCATTTCCTTCTCGCGCAGGTGCTTGCTTGTGGTGACTACTATGGGCGTGTCGATCGTCAGCGGGTGCCTTCGCAGCGACGAGATCACATCGTAGCAGCTGACCACGGGGATCATCAGGTCAAGAATGACGATATCGGGGCTCATCTCCAGCGCCTTGTCGATCGCCTGCCTGCCGTCGTGTACCTGCAGGACACCGAAACCCTGGCGCACGAGTATCTCGCTTGTGGCGTTTGCGGCATCGCTGTCACTGTCGGCGATCAGCACCTGGGGCTGGGAGCGCTTCCCGGGCAGGGCGCTCTGCAGCTGTTTGAGCTTTTCCAGAAGGTGGTTGCGGCTGAGCGGCTTGATGCAGTAGTCGGCCGCCCCCAGGGCGAAGCCCAGCTCCGGGTTATCGAGGGCCGAGCAGACGATCACGCCTACATCCGCCATATCCGGGTCGGACTTGAGGTCGTGCAGCACCTGCCAGCCATCCTTCTTCGGCAGCATGATATCCAGGCAGATGGCAAAGGGATGGTTCTCCCTGGCCTTCTCGAGGGCTTCGACGCCGTCCGCTGCGAAATCCACCAGGTAGCCCTCGTGTGAGAGCCAGACGCCGATGAGGTCCGCCGTGGCTTCGTCGTCTTCGACCACCAGTATGCTCGGGGCCCCGATTGACAGTTCGGCGGCGCCCGCGCCGACTGCCGCCGCCTCAGTGCCGGTGGCGGCCGCCGACTGCCCGCCGTCGGCCTCCCCGTCTTCAGGCGCAGAGATTGCGGCGGCCTGCGCTTCCTGCCTCTGTGATTGCGGCAGCGGTAAAGTGAAGAAGAACGTGCTGCCGGTGCCGACGTCGCTCTCGACCCAGATCTGCCCGCTCTGCATCTCGACAAACTTCCTGGTCAGGGCCAGTCCCAGGCCCGTGCCTTCGAACTGCCTCGAGGTGGAACCGTCCACCTGGTGGAATTCGGAGAATATACGCTCCTGGTCTGCGGGCGAGATGCCGATACCCGTGTCCGTCACGCTGAAACGGGCCATGGCTCCCATCACAGCGGCGGAGACGCTTACGGACCCGCCTTCCGGCGTGAACTTGATGGCGTTCCCCAGAAGGTTGTACATGATCTGCTTGAACTTTCCGACATCGGCGTAAACCGTGGATAGCCGCTCGGATACCTGCACGGAGAGTTCGAGCTTCTTCTTGGTAGCCAGGGGTTGCATGGTCGCGGCGACCTCCTTGAGCGCCGTTCCCACGTGGAACTCTTCCGGCGACATCTGCATCTGCCCGGCCTCCACCTTCGCCAGGTCGAGCACATCGTTTATCAGCTCCAGCAGGTGGTAGCCGCTGGTAACGATGTTCTCACAGAACTCCTTGCGGTCGCTGTCGTCAAGCTTCTCCGGGGGTGTGTCCTTGAGCACCTCGGAGAAACCGATGATCACGTTCAGCGGCGTCCGGAGCTCATGGCTCATGTTGGCGAGGAACTCCGATTTCATGCGGCTGACCTGTTCCAGCTCCCGGTTGGCCGCCTCGAGCCGGCTCGTATGCCGCTCGACCTCGTCAAGCATCTCGTTGAAGGCGATGGATACGGCCCCGATCTCGTCATTGGGCGCGTCCACGCTGACGCGCGTGGAGTAGTCGCCCTCGATGATCTGCTCCGAGGCATCCGTAAGGCGGGAAAGCGGCCGCAGGACCGAACGGCGCAACATCAGCACCAGTGTCGCGCTCACCAGGATGAAGGTCAAACCTCCAACAAGCAGAAGTATCTGTTCGCTCCTGGCGATGCTCTCATCCAGGTATTCCGTGCTGATATCGACGCTGATGGCGCCCAGGTAGTTCTGGGCGTTGGGCGGGGAGGCGATGCTGCCATGGCACTGCAGGCACTGCTCCTTGGCCTCGATCGGCGTTACCAGCGTCAGGTGGTCATCAGCGAATTCGCTCAGGAAGGGCTGTTCGCTGCTGCCTGAGAGCAGGTCACGCGAATCGCTGCTGGTAGCCGTGTCGATAGCCGCGCTGTTCGTTGAGGCCCAGATGCTCCCCTGGGGTGAGATGACGTCGATCTCGTTGATGGAGTCGTTCTGGCTGAGGTCGTCGAGGGTCTGCTGCACATGGCTGCGGTCCTCGTTGAGCATGTCCTGTTCCAGCCCGTTGAGAATCGAGGCCGAGAGCGCCCGCGCCGCCTCCTCGAACTGGTGGGTGCTGGCCTGTTTCTGGACGACGATTATCGCTACCGAGCCCACAAGGCCCACCAGCAGGATAATGATCACCACATACAGGGGGATCTTGTTCTGCAGTTTCACGTAGAATCGCTTTCAGGATGTCCGTATTATTACGTGTCTAAGCCTTATCGGCCGCTGGGGGAATAATTTGACAAGGTGAAAACGCCTCTGAAAAATAGCGCTCAAGGTTATGATAATATAGATTTTACCCGCTTGTCACGGGTTTTTTACTGTGTTGGATCAAGGATTGAATCGGCTGGTTGCTATGGGTCTGCCAAGCGATGAGATAAAAAAGGGAATCACCAGGGCGCCCCATCGCTCGCTGTTGAGGGCGCTGGGCCTGGGTGCGGAAGATATGGGGCTGCCCTTCATCGGCGTGGTCAACTCCTTCAACGAGATAGTCCCCGGGCACATGCACCTGCGCTCGGTGGCGGAGGCGGTCAAGAACGGCATCCGCGCCGCCGGCGGTGTGCCCTTCGAGTTCGGCGGCATCGGCGTCTGCGACGGCATCGCCATGAACCACGAGGGCATGCGTTTCTCGCTGGCCAGCCGCGAGCTGGTGGCCGACGAGGTGGAAGTGATGGCGAGGGCGCACGCCTTTGACGGGTTGGTGCTGATTCCCAACTGCGACAAGATCATCCCGGGCATGATGATGGCTGCCCTCAGGCTTGATATCCCCGCCATCGTCGTCAGCGGCGGGCCGATGATGGCCGGCGAGCTGGATGGCGAGAAGGTGGACCTGCACGATGTTTTCGAGGCGGTCGGAGCCGGCCTTACGGGCAAGGTGGACGAGGAACGCATCGGGCGCCTCGAGGAATGCGCCTGCCCCGGGTGCGGTTCCTGCGCCGGGCTGTTCACGGCCAACTCGATGAACTGCCTGACGGAGGCGCTGGGGCTGGCCCTGCCGGGCAACGGCACCATCCCCGCCATTGACGAAGGTCGGCTGAAGCTGGCGGAGCGGACCGGCAGGCGCGCCGTCGAGCTCGTCAATGCCGGCGGTCCCCGGCCCCGCGAGATAGTCGATGAACGGGCCATCGGCAACGCCCTGGCGGTGGACTCGTCCATGGGCTGTTCCACAAATACCGTACTGCATCTCGCGGCCATCGCCTTCGAGGCCGGTGTCGGCTTTGAGCTTTCGCGGGTCAACGAAGTCACGGCCGCGACGCCCCACCTGTGCTCGCTGAGCCCGGCGGGGACCTATCACATGGAGGACCTGCACAGGGCCGGCGGCGTGCAGGCGCTGATGAAGACCCTGCTCGACGGCGGCAGGCTGGACGGCGCCGCCGCCAGTATCGCCGGCGGCAGCATCGCCGACACCGTCTCCGAAGCGACGGTGTCTGATGCCGATGTCATCAGGCCGCTGGACAATGCCTATCATGAGACCGGTGGCCTGGCCGTGCTCTTCGGCAACCTGGCCCCCGACGGTTCCGTGGTCAAGGAATCGGCCGTAGCCCCCGACATGCTGCAGCATGTCGGCCGGGCGCTGGTGTTCGAGTCGGAGCCGGACCTGGTGGAAGCGCTGGAGAAGGGCGCCATCGAGCCTGGCAGCGTCATTGTCATCAGGTACCAGGGCCCCAGGGGCGGACCGGGGATGCCGGAGATGCTGACGCCGACGGCCGCCATCGCCGGGGCGGGACTGGACCGGCAGGTGGCGTTGATCACGGACGGGCGTTTCTCGGGGGCGACCCGGGGGGCCAGCATCGGTCATGTGGCTCCGGAGGCTTTCATCGGCGGGCCGATCGCCCTGGTGACGGACGGGGATGAGATCGAGATCGACATCCCGGGCCGAAAACTGCAGCTGAGCGTCGATGAAGCGGAGCTGGAGCGCCGCCGGCAGTCACTGCAGCCGCGTGAACCGCGTTACAAAACCGGCTTCCTGTCAAGGTATGTTAAGCTAGTTCATGGCGCCGACAGCGGCGCTGTTGTCTGGTAGGTTTTTCAAAGGACGAGAGATGCTGATCAAGGGTTCAGAGGCAATAGTAGAATCGCTCAAGGCCAACGGGGTCGAGGCAATCTTCGGTCTGCCCGGAGGCGTTGTCATACCTTTGTATGACTCGCTCTACGATGCTGACATCAAGCATTACCTGGTGCGTCACGAGCAGGGCGCCGCCCATGCTGCGGACGGCTACGCCCGCGCCACGGGCAAGACCGGCGTCTGCATCGCCACCAGCGGTCCCGGGGCTACAAACCTGGTCACGGGCATCGCCAACGCCTACATGGATTCCTCGCCGATGGTCGCCATCACCGGACAGGTGCGCAGCGGGCTCATCGGTACCGATGGCTTCCAGGAGGCGGACATCACCGGCATCACCCAGCCGATCGTCAAGCACAGCTATCTGATCAAGGACCCGAAGGATATCCCGCGGGTGTTCAAGGAGGCATTCTACATAGCCTCTACGGGACGCCCCGGACCCGTGGTCATCGATATCCCCGTAGACATGCAGCTTGCGGAGATCGACTACAAGCAGCCTTCGCGTGTACAGCTGCTGGGTTATAAACCGACACTCAAGGGACACAAGCGCCAGATCAAGGCGGCGGCCAAGCTGATCGCAGCTGCTGAGCGCCCGGTCATCTATGCGGGCGGCGGCATCGTCAGCGCCAACGCCGAAAAGGAGTTGCGGCGCCTGGCGAAGCTGGTGCAGGCGCCGGTGACGACGACGCTCATGGGCCTGGGCAGCTACCCGGAGACGGACAAGCTGTCCCTGGGCATGCTGGGAATGCACGGCACCGGCTACGCCAACTACGCGGTCACCCACAGCGACCTGCTGATAGCGGTGGGCGCCCGTTTCGACGATCGGGTCACCGGCAAGCTGGAGACCTTCGCCAAGGACGCCAAAAAGATTCATATCGACCTGGACCCTGCCGAGATCAGCAAGAATGTCCCCATTGATGTCCCCATTGTCGGTGACGCGAAGAATGTTCTCAGGGACCTGCTGGTGGAACTGAAAAAACTGGATGTGGATCCGAAGCGGACCAGACCCTGGATCAGGCAGATGAACCAGTGGAAGAAGAGCCACCCGCTGCAGTACAAGGACCTCAAGCGCGAGATCATGCCCCAGTTCGTGGTGGAGGAGATCTACCGGGTAACCAGGGGCAAGGCGGTCATCTGCACGGAGGTGGGCCAGAATCAGATGTGGGCGGCGCTCTTCTACAAGCATACGAACCCGAGGAACTTCATCACCTCCGGCGGCCTGGGCACCATGGGCTTCGGCTTCCCCGCCAGCATCGGCGCCAAGGTGGGACGCCCGCGGGAGACGGTGATCGACATCGCCGGCGACGGCAGCTTCCAGATGAACATCCAGGAGCTGGCGACGGCGGTCAATTACAACATACCGGTGATAGTCGCCATCCTCAACAACGGCTACCTGGGTATGGTGCGCCAGTGGCAGGAACTTTTCTGGGGCAAGCGCTACTCGGAGACCTGTATCGAGTGCCAGCCGGACTTCGCCAAAGTGGCGGAGGCCTACGGCGCCCTGGGCATGACCATCAAGGACAAGAAAGACGTGGCGGACGCCCTGCGGACTGCCATCAAGGCCAGGAAGCCGGCGGTGCTGGACTTCCGGGTCAAGCAGGAGGAGAACGTCTTCCCCATGGTGCCTGCGGGCAAATCAATAACAGAGATGATCGGCGGTCATAAGTGAAACACACGCTGTCAGTACTGGTGGAGAACAAGCCGGGCGTACTCTCGCGCATCGCCGGCCTCTTCTCGCGCCGCGGCTTCAACATCGACAGCCTGGCCGTGGGGGTCACGGATGACCCTGACATCTCGCGCATGACCATCACAGTCGACGGCAAGGAGCAACCGATCGAGCAGGTTACCAAGCAGCTGCACAAGCTGATCAATGTCATCAAGATAACCGACCTGGACCCCCATAACACCGTGGCGCGCGAGCTGGCGCTGATCAAGGTGAAGTCGGCGGCCCGTAACCGGGGCGAGATCATGCAGGTGGCGGAGATATTCAGGGCCAACATCCTCGACGTGGCCAGGAACACCATGACGCTGGAGATCACCGGTACCACCGAGAAGATCGACGCCCTGGAGAAGCTGCTGGAACCCCACGGGGTCGTCGAGGTCGTCCGCACCGGCCGCATAGCGATCGAGCGCAGCGAGAAATAGGACAAGGACTGAAGGAGAGCGATGTATTACGAAGACGATGCCAATCTCGATTTCATCAAGGACAAGACCGTCGCCGTCATCGGCTACGGTAGCCAGGGACATGCCCATTCGCTGAACCTGCAGGATTCGGGGATAGACGTGGTTGTCGGTCTGCGCCCCCAGAGCGCCAGCGTCGCCCAGGCCGAGGCGGCCGGACTGAAGGTATTGCCGGTCTCCGAGGCGGCCACGGCGGCGGATATCATCATGATCCTCACCCCCGATCATTCCCAGGGGCAGACATACAAGGATGAGATCGCTCCGGGGCTGGAGGCGGGCAACGTGCTGATGTTCGCCCATGGGTTCAACATCCATTTCAACCAGATCGTCCCTCCCGAGGACATCGACGTCATCATGGTAGCGCCCAAAGGACCGGGGCACCTGGTGCGCCGGCAGTATACGGAGGGCCGCGGCGTCCCCTGCCTGCTGGCCGTCTACCAGGACGCCAGCGGCAAGGCCAAGGATATCGGCCTCGCCTACGCCAAGGGCATCGGCGGCACCCGCGCCGGCGTCATCGAGACCACCTTCGCCGAGGAGACGGAGACGGACCTCTTCGGCGAGCAGGTCGTGCTCTGCGGCGGCACCAGCGAGCTGATCCGCGCCGGCTTCGAGACCCTGGTGGACGCCGGCTACCAGCCGGAGATCGCCTATTTCGAATGCCTGCACGAGCTGAAGCTGATCGTCGACCTCATCTACGAGAAGGGCATCACGGGTATGCGCTACAGCATCTCCGACACGGCTGAGTACGGCGACATGACCCGTGGCAAGCGCATCATCACCGACGAGACCCGCAGGGAGATGCGCAAGATACTCAAGGAGATACAGGACGGCGAATTCGCCCAGGAATGGATCCTGGAGAACAAGGCCGGCCGCCCCGAGTTCAGCGCCATGCAGAAACGCGAGGCCTCGCACCAGATCGAGATCGTCGGCAAGGAGTTGCGGCGCATGATGGACTGGATTGATGCGGAAGGCCTGGACGGGGAGGAGATCTAGGGCCGGCATGCATAAACGCTTCCTGATGACACCGGGCCCGACGCAGATACCTCCGGAGGTGCTGCTGGCGTCGGCCCAGCCCATAATCCACCACCGTACGGCTGAATACTCGGAGCTTTTCGCGCGCGTCAACGAGGGACTGAAGTACATCTTCCAGACACAGAACGATGTGCTCTGCTTCTCATCATCGGGCACCGGCGCCATGGAGTCCGCCGTGGTCAACCTCTGTTCCGCAGGGGACAAGGTGCTCATCTGCTCATCGGGCAAGTTCGGCGAGCGCTGGCAGCAGCTGGCGGAGGCTTTCGGGCTTGAAAGCACCGTACTCGCATATGATTACGGCGGCAAGGTGAACCCGGACGATGTGGCAGCCGCCCTGAAGGACGACCCGGGGTATAAAGCGGTGTTCGTCACCCACAGCGAGACCTCCACCGGCGTCGTCAACGACATCGAGGCCATCGGCGCCATCGTCGCCGGCCACGACGCCGTGCTGGTCTCCGACTCGGTCAGCGGCATGGGCTCAGCGGAGATCAGGACCGACGCCTGGGGCGTGGACGTGGTGGTGGCCGGCTCGCAGAAAGCGTTGATGCTGCCGCCGGGCATGGCCTTCGCCAGCGTCAGCGACAAGGCCTGGGCCCTGGTGGAGAAATCGACGCTGCCCAGGTATTACTTCGACTGGGCCAAGGCCCGCAAGGGGCTCAAGCAGCCCAAGCCCACCACGGCCTACACGCCCGCCGTCTCGCTGACGGTGGCGCTGGACGCCGCCCTGGGCATGATTCGCGAGGAGGGGCTGAAGGAGCTCTTCCGCCGGCACCGCACCATGGGGCGGGCCGCCCGCGAAGCGGTCAAGGCCCTGGGCCTGGAACTGTTTTCCCCCGATGACGAGCGCTGCAGTTCGGTGACAGCCGTCAAGGTGCCGGAAGGCATCGAGGACGCTGAGCTGCGTTCGCTGATGTTGGACAGGTACGGCGTGCAGCTGGCGGGCGGCCAGGGCAGCATGAAGGGGAACATCTTCCGCATCGGCCACTGCGGCTACTACAATTTTTCTGACATCATCGTCACCATCACCGCCCTGGAGCTGGCCCTGAACCAGCTGGGCTACGAGGTCGAAATCGGCCGCGGCGTCAGCCGGGCGGAGGCGGTCTTCGCGGAGGAGGGTTCTTGAGCAAGAAAAAAGGCAAGAGCAAGGCCAGGCCCAGGGTACTGGTGAAGGAGAAGATAGCCAGGAGCGGCATCGACCTGCTGAAGAAGGAATTCAGCGTCGACGTCAAGCTGGAGATGGACCAGAAGCAACTGAAGAAGGAGATCGGCAAGTATGACGCCATCATCATCCGCAGCGGCACCAGGATGACGAAGGAGATAATCGGCAAGGCGAAGAACCTCAAAGTCATCGGCCGCGCCGGCATCGGCGTCGACAATGTCGACGTGGCGGCGGCCACCAAGAAGGGCATCATCGTCGCCAACGCCCCCGAGAGCAACATCGTCGCCGCAGCTGAGCACACCATCGGCCTGCTGCTGGCCCAGAGCCGCAACATCCCCCAGGCCCACGGCTCCATGAAGCACGGCAAGTGGGAGCGCTCCGATTTCGGCGGCGTCGAGCTGGCGGACAAGACCCTGGGCATCATCGGCTTCGGCCGCATCGGCGTGCTGGTGGCGCAGCGGGCCAGGGGCCTGAAGATGAAGGTCGTCGCCTACGATCCCTACGTGAGCAAATCCCGCTTCGAGGAGCTGGGCGTCGAGGGCGCCGCCAACATCAAGAGCCTCTACAAGCAGGCCGACTTCATCACCGTGCATCTGCCCAAGAGCCCGGAAACCAAAGGTTTCGTCGATGACGCGGCCTTCAAGGCGATGAAGAAGGGCGTGCGCATCATCAACTGCGCCCGCGGCGGTATCGTCGACGAGGCGGCGCTGGCCAGGGCGCTCAAGTCCGGCAAGGTGGCCGGCGCGGCGCTGGATGTCTTCGAGAAGGAGCCGCCCACGGACAGCCCGCTGCTGAAGATGGACAACGTGGTGGTGACGCCGCACCTGGGCGCCTCCACAGCCGAGGCCCAGGACCGGGCCGGCACCATCATCGCCGAGCAGGTGGCGGCGGCGCTCAACGACGAGTTCGTCAGCAACGCCGTCAATATCCCCCTGGTGAGCGGCGAGCAGATGAACATGCTGCAGCCGTTCATGCCCCTCTGCGAGAAGCTGGGCCGACTGATCGTCGAGATAGCCGACGGCCCCCTGGACGATTTCAAGATTACCTACCAGGGCGGGCTGGCGGACTTCGACAACCGGCTGCTGACTATCGCCTTCTTCAAGGGCATGCTCGAGGGGCGCGTGGAGGACACGGTCAATTATGTGAACGCCGAGTCCATCGCCGAGGAACGGGGCATCAAGGTGACCGAGTCCCGGCGCCAGCAATCCATCGACTTCACCAACCTGGTCTCGGTGACCTCGGAGGACAAGCGCGGCAAGCTGACCGTGGCCGGCACCACCATCGGCCCCAAGCACCGGCCGCGCTTCGTGAAGATATACCGTCACGACATCGCCATCGAGCCCGGCAAGTACATGGCCTTCTTCCGCTACGACGACGTGCCCGGCATGATCGGCCGCGTGGGGACGCTGCTGGGCAAGAACAAGATCAACATCGCCAACATGAACGTGGGCCGCAAGAAGATCGGCGGCAAGGCCGTGATGTCAGTGACGCTGGACAAGCCCATTCCGGAGAAGATCCTCGAGGAGATACGCTCACAGAAGGAGTTCGACGACGTGAGCTTCATTACTTTCCCCTAGGCGGTTTCAGGACCGCGGCCCGCAGCCTGCCTCAGGGTTCTACGGGTTCGATCTCGTCGCTGCAGGGAACCATCGCCATAGAAGAAGCGGCGCCGTCGTCTCCACAGCCGACGGCGGCAAGGGTGATGATGAGCAGCAACCTGTTATTCGCCCTGGTCGCCGATAACCGTATAGCCCGGCCCCGCCGGTACGGAGATCGGCAGGGTCGTATCGAAGCCGCCGGTCTGGGTCACGGTCGGTGCGCTGGTGCTCGTTCCCTGCTCGCCCTCGTCATCGCCGCAACCCGGCAGCCAGGCAGATACCGCGACCACGGCGATCACGGCTATGGTTACCAGCAGGTTCCAGCCGCTCACCGGGCCGATGTTGTAATTGTCATGGCGATCCATGTCCCCGTCGCGTCCTTTCATGGCTGGCGTTCCTTACGGTGTGGTATCAATGTCGGGCACCGTCTCTATCGGGGGCTCAATAGGCCTTTCGGGCACCGGGGGCGTCTCGGTCCTGGTGACTGTCACCGTCCGCGTCGGTTCGGGGGCGGGCGTCACTTCCTCATCGCAGCCGCCTTTCACTACGAACGCCAGCACCACCACCACGACGATGAAGATGATGACGCCGATGAGGATGTTCCTGCCCTGTTTGCCCATGGCCAAGAATTCTCCCGTGGTCCGTTATATGAATTTCCTACCGGGTAATGATTTCATACAGACGGCTTGTGCACAACTGGAAAGACATCCGAAAAGTCGCCGGCGCCGCGGCGCGAGCCGCCGCCCCCGGCTTTCTCTATCTGCCCGCCTCGAGGGCCTTGATCTTGATGTCAACCTTGCGAGTCATCTCTCCTCCAATCCCGGTCAGTGGTTTTTTCAGGTCCTCTACCCCCATGACGGGGACCGCTATGGATACTTACGCCGATACTACGCAGTTAACTTTCCAAAAAAACGGGAAAAGTGTATTGTATTGAAGCGTCCGCTGGGCGCGTTTACGCATGCCCGCTTCCGGGGCCCGATGGAGGAAAGATATGAGACCAAAGAAGAATAACCCCTTTTCCGAATTCGATCGCCTGTCCAATGAGATCGAGGAGATGTTCTTTCGTTTCTCGGGAGGCCCGCGCCTGAGGATGATGAAGGGCGGCGCCTTCCAGCCCCTGGCAGATGTCTTCTATTCGAAACAGGCCAACGCCATCATCGTCAAACTGGAGATTCCCGGTATTTCCCCTGAGGATGTGCGCCTGACCCTGCAGGACAAGTCCCTGGTGATCGAGGGGACGCGTGCCGATACCCAGCCAGAGGCGGACAAGGCCTATCACCAGATGGAGATCGACTACGGCCCCTTCAAGCGCAAGATCGTGCTGCCGGCGGCGGTGGACGTGGAGAACGCCAGCGCCGATTACCGGGACGGCTTCCTCACCATCGAGCTGCCGATTATCGAGCGGGACAGCAAAGCGGTCAACGTGCCCATCAGCGTCAAGCAAAAAAAGGACAAATAACCCATGGAAAGCAGCCTTTCTGAGACCCAGCCGGCGATAGAGGAAGTAGAGGAGATACCGGAACTGATCCCGATCCTGCCCCTGCGGGACACGGTGGTCTTCCCGGAGACCGTGACGCCGCTGGCCGTCGGCCAGGAGCGTTCGGTGAAGCTCGTGGACGACGTTCTGCACAAGGACAAGATGATCGGCCTCGCGACCATCAGCAACAAGGAAGTGGAGACCGCGGGGCCGGAGGACGTGCACGAGGTGGGCACGGCGGCGCTCATCCACAAGATGCTCAAGGTGCCGGACGGCTCGCTGCGCATCCTCGTGCAGGGCGTCAAGCGCATCCGCATCCTCGAATACACGGAAAGCGAGCCCTATCTGGTAGCGAGGGTGGAAGTGCTGGAGGACGAGGTGGAGATGACCAAGGAGGTCGAGGCCCTCACCCGCAACCTGCAGAACGTTTTCACCAGGATCATCGGCCTGGTGCCATACCTGCCGGAGGAGCTGCAGATGGCCGCGTCCAACGTGGATGACCCCAGCGCCCTCTGTTACCTGATCGCCTCCGCCATCAAGATCAAGACGGAGGAGAAGCAGGAACTGCTGGAGGAGCGCGACGTGGAGGCGCGGCTGCGCAAGCTGACGGTAATCCTCAACCGCGAGCTGGAGGTCTTCGAGCTGGGCAGCAAGATCCAGAACGAAGTCCAGAGCGAGATGGACAAGGGGCAGCGGGAATATTTCCTCAGGCAGCAGCTGAAGGCCATCCAGGAGGAGCTGGGGGAGACGGATGAGATCACCGCCGAGGTCAACGAGCTGCGCGCCACCATCGACGAACTGGAGCTGCCGGAAGAAGTGGACCAGCAGGCCCGGCGCGAGCTGGACCGTCTCTCCAAGCTGCAGCCTGCGGCGGCTGAGTATTCGGTCATCCGCACCTACATCGACTGGCTGATCAGCATCCCCTGGAACAAGAGCACCGATGACAACCTGGATATCAAGGCGGCGGAGGCGGTGCTGGACGAGGACCATTATGACCTGGAGAAGGTGAAGACGCGCATCCTCGAATATCTCTCCGTGGCCAAGCTCAAGAGCGACATGTCCGGGCCCATCCTCTGCTTCGTGGGGCCGCCCGGCGTCGGCAAGACCTCCCTGGGACATTCCATCGCCCGCGCCCTGGGGCGCGAGTTCATCCGCATCTCCGTCGGCGGCGTGCGCGACGAGGCGGAGATACGCGGCCACCGGCGCACCTATATCGGCGCCATGCCCGGCACCATCATCCGCGCGCTCAGGGACGCCGGCTCCAACAACCCGGTGTTCATGATCGACGAGGTGGACAAGCTGGGGGCCGACTTCCGCGGCGACCCGTCATCGGCGCTGCTGGAAGTGCTGGACCCGGAGCAGAACGACAGCTTCCGCGACCATTACCTGGACCTGCCCTTCGACCTCAGCAAGGTGCTGTTCATCGCCACCGCCAACATCCTCGACCCGGTGCCGCCGGCGCTCAGGGACCGTATGGAGGTCATCGAGCTCTCCGGCTACACGGAGGAGGAGAAGGTCAAGATAGCCAAACGCTACCTGATACCGAAGGAGATCGAGGCTCATGGCCTCGTCCCGCGGCAGATAAAGTTCACCGACAAGGCCATCCTCAAGATCGTCCAGGATTTCACGCGCGAGGCGGGCTTGAGGAACCTGGAGCGTGAGGTTGCCTCAGTCTGCCGCAAGGTGGCGCGCGAGATCGCCGAGGGAAAGGTCAAGCGGGTGACCGTGGGTGAGGCAGCGGTGACGCGCTACCTGGGCAAGAAGAAGTTCTTCTCGGAGGCCCGGCGCATGACCTCGGAGCCGGGGGTGGCCACGGGGCTGGCCTGGACACTGAACGGCGGCGACATCATCTTTATCGAGGCCACCGGCATGCACGGGACGGGCCGCCTGATACTCACCGGCCAGCTGGGAGACGTGATGAAGGAATCGGCCCAGGCGGCCCTGAGCTGGGTGAGGACGCGCGCGGACGATCTGAAGGTGCCGGAGGATTATTTCCAGAAGAACGATATCCACGTGCACGTGCCCGCCGGCGCGGTTCCCAAGGACGGTCCCTCCGCCGGCGTCACCATGACCACGGCGCTGACTTCGCTGGCGACCAACCAGCCGATTCTCTCCAATGTGGCCATGACCGGCGAGGTGACATTGAGCGGCAAGGTGCTGCCGGTGGGCGGCATCAAGGAAAAGGTGCTGGCGGCGCGGCGCGCCGGGCTGGATACGGTGATCCTGCCGCGGGAGAACGAGAAGGACCTGGATGATATTCCGGAGCACCTGCGCAAGGAGATGCGATTCGTGCTCGTGGATGACGTCTCCGAGGTGCTTGAGAACGCCCTGGGGAACGGCAAGCCGGCTGCGAAGCCGCGCAAGCTCAAGAGCGCCGGCAGGAAGCGCGCGGGCAGGTCCGGCAGGAAGGCCGCCCGCAGGCCGTCAAGCAAGGCCAACATGAACCGCAGGGCGGCGAAGGGGAAAAAGGGCTCCTGAGCGGGCAGCTTCTAGCCGCCGGCAACGGCCGGGACGATGCTGACCTCGGCTCCGTCACCCGCTTCGGTGGCAAGCCCATCCTCGAAACGGATATCCTCGCCGTCGATGTAGATGTTGATGAAGCGGCGCAGCTCCCCGTTCTCGAGCATGCGCTCGGAGATGCCGCCGTGTTTTTCTTCCAGCTGTTTGATGATGTTCTCAACCGGACCGGCGTCGCATTCCACGACTCCCTCTCCACCTGTCAGCTGCCTCAGCTGGGCCGGTATCCTTACCTTGACACTCAATGTGATGCTCCTTTCAGGTCTTTCTCCCGTTGCCCGGCGGCCGCATCCGGGGTGCTTTCGTCCATTGCAGCTTCCTCCGCGTTAACCTTGTCCGTCGCTGTACCTTCCAGCACCTGCTCCTCGAACTCGCTGAGACTGGGGTCGATCTCGAAGGTCGTCAGCGTTCCGGAGACGGCATCCAGTGTCTTGAGGCCGTCGCCGGTGATGTAGGCCACCACCTCGTCGGTGGCATGGATCTTCCCGGAGGCCGCCAGCTTGGCGAGAACGCCGGTGGTGACGCCGCCGGCGGTCTCGGTGAAGATGCCGGTGGTCTCCGCCAGCAGCTTGATGCCGTCGACTATCTCCTGCTCCGTGACGTTCTCGATGACGCCGCCGGTGGAGCGGGCCACCTCCAGGGCGAAGATGCCGTCCGCCGGGTTGCCGATGGCCAGCGACTTGGCGATGGTGTCCGGTTTCACCGGCTTGATATGTTCCTGTTCCTGCTGGAAGGCGGTGGCGACGGGGCCGCAGCCCTCTGCCTGGGCGCCGCAGACCACCGGCGCCTTGCGGCGTATCAGCCCCACCTCGCCCAGCTCCCAGTAGCCCTTGTGGATCTTTGTCAGCAGCGAGCCCGAGGCCACCGGCACCACGACCTTGTCCGGCGCCCGCCAGCCCAGCTGCTCGGCCGTCTCGTAGGCCAGGGTTTTGCTGCCCTCGGCGTAATAGGGGCGGACGTTGACGTTGACGAAGGCCCAGTTCTTCTCGGCGGCTATCTCGGTGCAGAGGCGGTTGACGTCGTCGTAATTGCCGCGTACCTTGACCACATTGACGCCGTAGACCGCCGTGGCGATGATCTTCTGTATCTCCAGGTTTGCGGGGACGAACACGAAAGCTTCCGTACCCGAAGCCGCCGCGTGCGCCGCCACGCTGTTGGCCAGGTTTCCGGTGGAGGCGCAGGCAACCACGTTGAAACCGAGCTCCAGCGCCCGCTGCAGCGCCACAGCCACCACCCGGTCCTTGAAGGAGTGGGTGGGATTTGCGGTGTCGTTCTTTATCCATACCTTCTTCAGGCCCAGTTCCGCCGCCAGCCTGTCTGCCTTGATCAGCGGCGTGAAGCCCGCCTGCAGGTCCACCTGGGGCCGGCTTTCCACCGGCAGGAAATCGGCGTAGCGCCAGAGTGACGAGGGGCCGTGCGCGATGCGGTCCTTGGTGGCGCGGCGACGGATCTTGTCGTAGTCGTAGGCGACCTCCAGGGGGCCGAAGCAGTAGTCGCAAACGAATAGCGCCTCAAGCGGGTAGGTCCTGCCGCACTCTTTGCATTTCAGGTGATCTGCTGTCATCTTCCGCCCAGCTCCTTGGCTGCTTTGCTGTCCTGCGCTATCGCACGAAAAAAGCCTCTGCCTGATGTGGCAGAGGCTGGCACTCGATCTTTCGCCACATCTTTCAGACCTATGGTCTGTAGGAGTTGGCACCTTGCGTCGGATGATGAGAACCCTTCGCAGGTTGCCGAGGCTTCACAGGGCCAGTCCCTCAGCCTCTCTCGATGCGAACAACGCGTTCCTTGTTGTAGCCTAGAAAGTCTAACAATCCCCCGGGCCGCCGTCAAGAAACGGGGTGGGCGGCGCCGCTAGCCGGCCGGCGGGCGCCCGACGACCTCGTTGAAGCTGTCCTTGTAGATGACGCGCTGGCTGACGATCAGCTTCTGTCCATAGTTGCAGTTCTCGCAGACGACGTTCACGGGACCGCCCATCATGCCGGGGAACCAGGGCGTCTGGTTGTTGTAAGCTCCGACCACCAGCGGGTTGGGGCCGGTGGCGTTCTGGCCGCCGATGGATATATAGACGTGTGCGGCGGCATTGGAGTCGTTGCCCACGAGCACCCAGTCGCCGTTCATTCCCGCTGACTGCATGTCGTACCAGGTGAAAACGGCGCTGTCTCCCATGAGGGCGGGGCTGGTGCCCTGCACCTCCTCGAAGGAGTTCCTGAAAAGCACACGCTGGCTGGCGTATATCTTCATCTCGTCATTGCAATTATTGCAGACCACCCGCACAGGGCCGTCCATTGTTCCTGGGAACTGGGGCGTGATGGCGCTGCCCGGTGGTATGTAGAAATGTTCATTGGCGGGAGCTCCCGGCAACGGGTTCAGCCTGCGCTTGCCGGCTATCTCAATGTAGACGTCGGCGCCATCGGCGCCCGTGTTGCCCACAAGCACCCAGTTGCCTTTCATGTCGTTCTGGGGCAGGGAGTCATACCAGGTGAAGTAGTACTCGTTATCCAGTTGCTTCTCCGGTATGCCCATGACTTCCGTAAACGCATCGCCGTAGATGACCCTCTGGCTGACGATAAGGTTGTGGCCGGCATCGCAGTTGGTACAGGTGACATGTACTGGCCCGCCGATGGTATCGGGGTATGACGGCGTAATGACGCCACCGGGCTCTATCCTGTAAGAGTATTGGTCCGCCGACCCGTCCTGCTGCCAGCCGGGGTTGAGCATCGGCTGGCCGCCGATGCTGATATAGACCTCAGCGGCTGCGCTGTCGCTGACATTGCCCACCAGTATCCAGTTGCCTTTCATGTTGTTCGCCGGCAGGGAGTCGTACCAGGTGAAGTAATAGTCGTTGTCCAGGTCCGTCTCACGCACCGCCATTACTTCGTTGAAGGAGTCGCCGTAGAGCACGCGCTGGCTCACCAGCAGTTCCCTGGCGTCCAGGGAAACCACGCGCACGGGCCCGCCGATTGTGCCGGGGAACTGGGGAGTAATTCTGCCGTTGCCCGGGACGATGAAGGTATACTGGTCTCCCGCGGCTCCGCCGTACTGGTCGCCTCCGGCGCCGCCATAGGCATCTGAGGCGGCGTTGTCCGCCGCGCCGGGCTTGTAATCAGGGTTGACCATGGGTTGCCCGCCGATATAGATGGCCACGGCGGCGTCCTTGTCCTCCTGATTGCTGATGAGTATCCAGTTGCCTCGCATGTTGTTCTGAGGCAGGGAATCGTACCAGGGGGCATAGTAGGAGATGGTCTCCGCGTGGGTGAAGGTCCACTCGAATGTCGTGGATTTGCCGGTCGTATCGGCGACGCCGACCCAGACCGTGTGGTCACCCAGGTCCAGGTCAGACGCCTGGTAACTGATGCCGTATGAGGCTATGGCAGCATCGGCGGTGACGTCAACGCCGTCAAGCTTGATCTGCGCCGAGTACTGGTCGATGCCGGCGCCTGCGTCTGACCAGTTCACCTGGATCAGGGGGCTGGCGGCGACGACACGGGAATCCTCGGCGGGACTGACCGCATCTATGGCCGGAGCTTGCGTATCGACGGTGAAGCCGCAACTCTCCGTATACTGGTTGCCGGCGGCGTCACTGACAGACAGTTCAGTAGTATGCCAACCGTCTCCCAGGCCCGTCGCGGTATACTGGGCTGTGGAGGCGTCCACCGTGGCAGGCACCTGGTTCCCATCTACATACATGGCGACGCTGGCGGTGTCGATGCCGGTGACGGCGTCGCTGTAGGAATAGGAGATGTCGACGCCGGCGCTTTCGAATAATTGGCCGCATGCCGATGGAGCGGTGACGACCGGAGGCTCGTGGTCCATGACGAAGGACCATTCATAAACGGTCAGGGCCGCATCCGGGGGGGCGTCCGACAGGTCCGTCACCTCGACCCTGATGGTATGCGTGCCATCCGACATCGGCAGCTTCTCTGCCGCCAGCGTCTTGCACCCGGTACCCCACTCGGTGACCGTCGTATGGTCCCAAATGAGGCCGTCGCTCAGCCACTGGACGCCCACCGAATAACATTTCGTCACCTGATAGTCGTCAAACCACATCTCCACCTGGGTGGGATGGATGCCCTCGGGGTCGGAATAATGGATACTGATGGGGGCCAGCGGGTCATTGGTGCCCACAGCGGGGCTGGGATTGCTGAACTGGGTCGGCGTGTTGCCGGTGACTGCGGGAATCGCACTGTCAGCGATACCGCCGTCACCTTCGTCCAGAGTGCCGGCGGCGTATATGACAGCAGGCGCTATCATCAGTGCAGCCACCAGCATGACTGCAAACATCATTATGGATAATCGCCTGGAGCGTAGTCTGGTTCTCATGCTTTCTTTGGTTCTCACCCGTCTAGCGCCGAAGTTGCGTCTACCACGCCGCTTCACGCTCTGAAAGGGAGGTCTTGCGAGGAAGACTTACCTGCGGATACCGCATCCGCCGTGCCCCGATTTGCTGGAATTAATGATACTACCGGGGGGTACCCTGGTCAAGGTTTATTCGGGGTCAGTAATGTAACTGACTGGTCCCCGGGACCGGGAACGACAGGCCTCTGGCTGCCGGTCATACCAGCCCGAAAGGCGGTGTTCAGAGTGTCCGGGGCCGCAGTCGTTTCATAGGTCAGGTCATCGAAGCTCTTGCCGACAATCTCACTGAAATAGCCGTTCCAGAGCACGCGCTGCGAGGCGAATACGGGCGCTGGCGTGGTCTTCTGCTGGACACCTTCAACCGTCTCTGATAGCCACGCCTTGACCTCGACGGGTCCACCTATGACATCGGGGATGGTAGGAGTCCAGTTGAGGCCAGGGTCTATCACTCCCTGCCGGTACAAGTCCCCGGCCACCTTGACCTCGACATAGATGGGGACATCAACGATGTTGGACATGAGCACCCAGTTCGAGGTGCCGGGGTTCACCATGTCGTACCAGGTCCAGTGAGAGTTGGCGTTGATATCTTCAAAGGTCGTTCCGGCGATCTCGCCGAACGAGGGGCCCCAGATGACCCTTTGGGTCGCAATGAGGTCGGCAGATGTATTGAAGTTCTCGTCAAAGCCGCCAACCACATAGACAGGTCCTCCCATTCCCGGTTCCTGTATCACGGCCGTGGAGTGCTTTGGAATAATTCCAACTGCGGCAAGAACCGGGTTGATTTCATTACCCACAAAAGCACCGAAATAGACATCAGCATTATTAGGATTAGCTATGCATATCCAGTTGCTGCCGCCCACGTTGTCATACCATGTCCAGATATAGTCCGACGACAGCCTGCTTGCCGGTATGCCTGGAAGCTCGTTGAAGGATCCGTTGTAGAGGACACGCTGAGAGGCGATCACTTTTCGGGCGTCATTGGAATTGTACTGGCTACCCGTGTACTTCCAGGCTTGCACTTCCACGGGACCCGTGGTAAAGCCAGGGAAGTTAGGCGTCCAGCTCTCACCTGGAGCTAATCGCTGTGAATATTCGACGTGATCTGAATACGCGGTTCCGTCATAGTGCAGAGTAATCTTTGCCTGAATATCTTCGGTATTCTCTGGAGGATTGGACACCAGGATCCAGTTCGTCATCCCCGGTGTAGTGTTGTCATACATCGGCCACCAGTAGTGTGAATCGAGCTCATCGTAGGGTGTGGCCCAGACCTCTTCGAAGGAATTGCCGAACAGTGAACGTTCGCTGACCAGGGTTTTTTCCTTGCTCGAGGTGACCGTGATGGGACCGCCGATAATATTCTCGTAGAAGCCAGCGGAGCTGTTTCCGGGAGTGACACTCACCGGGTCATTGCCCGAGAGCTTCTGATTGCCCAGGGCGACCTCGAAATCACTGGCTTCGCCGTTCCCGGGCTGTGCCATCAGCACCCAGGTCTTGCCATAGACGTTGTCGTACCAGGGGAAATAGAAGAATTCATTACGCCCCTGTATGCATTCCCTGCATCCCAGGAAGACGTCAGAACAATTATTAGTATCATTCTCAACCAGGCTGGAGGCACTCGAATTGAAAGACACCAGCTGTCCGTCGGCTGAAATAGACGGATATAGGCTAGATCCGATAGTTTCATGGCCCATGGTATCGGTAGAGACCTTTACGACCTCTCCCGTCTGTGTATCCTTGATATAGACGTCAGAAAGGTAAAATATATCGTTCGAGGCCAGCCTCCTGTCGAATGAGTCAAAGGCGACGTAGCGTCCGTCGGCAGAGATTGACGGATGTTCACTGTAACCCGTCACTTCGCGACCGAAGTTATCAGTCGAGGCTCGTGTGACCACCCCCGTCAGGGTATCCTTGACGAAAATGTCATCGCTGTCATTTGTGTCACCAGGCACCAGGTCGGTGGCCTGCGACACGAAGGCGACGTAGCGTCCGTCAGCGGAGATGGATTTTAAATTACTGCTACTGCTACCGTTTGCCTGAGCGCCGTTTTTGTCAGTCGACACTCTTTTGATGACCCCACTGTACCCATTAGACGACGATGTAGTGGTCGCATGCTGATCTGCAGCCCCTGGGGCAGGCGGTAATACCGATAGCGTTACGGCTGAAAAAATCAGGATGATGATTCTGAAAATGCTTCCGGGTTTGAGAGACCCATCTTCAGTACCTGTGAGGCCGCGCACATATTTCAGCAATACCCACACCCACTTTTCTGCTTCCCTGCCGTGCCGCGTGTCCGTTACCAGATGAAAGATTCATTACAGTTTGTTTATGGTATAACGGAAAGGGGGGACAGGTCAACAGGAATATTTAGGGGCGGGCCCGGAGGGCCCGCCCGTTGATTCGCATCATGTCAACCTGTCATGTCACCCTGTTTCCAGGGACATGACTAATGTGTGGGCGGTGTGTACGGCCTGCCCACGATCTCGTTGAAGCTGTTTTTGTAGATAACTCGCTGGCTGATTATCAGCTTGTCGCCAGGGCTGCAGTCGGTGCACACGATCCTGGCAGGGCCGCCGATCTCACCCGGGAACAGGGGGGCCGTGGTATCGACCGCCGCCGCCCCGAAGTTGCCGGGTAAGGCCGAGTTGCCGATTGACATGGAGACATTGACGTCCTTGCTGCTGGTGTTGCCCGCAAGCAGCCAGTCTCCCGCCATGCCCAGGGACTGCAGGTCATACCAGTTGAAGTAGGCCCTGGTTCCCATGGTAACCGGATAGGTGCCCGGTATCTCCTCGAAGGAGTTCTTATAGACAACTCGCTGGGTCACCAGCAGCGGCTGGCTGCCGGATACCTTTACAGGACCATTGTTGGTTGCTTCATCAGCCTGCCAATCGATTGTAGTCGCCGGCTGCAGGCCCCCGGTAACGATGGCGCTGTCGCCCTCGATTTTAACCTGAAGCTGGGCGCCGGCGCTGATCGGCCCCAGCGTCGCCACTGAAGTGCCGCCGATACTGACGTCGACCGCGGTTTCGGCGTCACCCATGTTGGTAACCATGATCCAGTCGCCGTTCATGCCCCAGGCGCTGGTGTTGTCGTACCAGGCGAACCAGGCCTCGTTCTCCAGGGTGGAGTCGCCGATTCCCAGCATCTCGGTAAAGGAATCGCCATAGACGACCCGTTGACTTACGACCAGCGGGTTGCCGTTGTTGTCCCTCACCCGGACCGGCCCATTGGTCATGGTTGAATCCGCCTGCCACGCGAAGTTGGCTCCGGCGGTTATGGTCTCGGTATGTACCGGAGTCGTGTCGTCGCCGACGAAGAAGTCTACTTCGGCGTCACCGGACCCGACGTTGGTCACGTGGATCCAGTCGCCGTTCATGCCCCAGGCGTTGTTGTTGTCGTACCAGTTGAAATGGTACTTGCTCTCCAGCTGTGATTCCTCGACGGCCCAGATCTCGTTGAACGAGTCCTTGAAGATGACGCGCTGGCTGACGCCCAGTGACGCGCCGTTCGTGGAGATAACCCGCACAGGCCCATCGCTGACGGGAACCGGGGATTGCCATACGGCTTGCTCACCGGGAGCGATGGCGTTGCCGCCGGCGGCGTTGAAGCTTGCCGCCGGGTCGGGGTCTGAGCCTATGTAGATATCGACTTCGGCATCATCGGCGCCGCTTTCGTTAGTGATGATGATCCAGTCGCCGTTCATGCCCCAGGCGCTGTTGTTGTCGTAGAAGGGGAAGTAGTAGGTTATCCGGGCGACATTGAACGACCAGGATAACTGGTCAGCCGCATTACCGGCGATATCGCTTATGTCCATGGTCACCTGGTGAGCGCCGCCGCCCAATCCGCTTGTGGGGCAGCTGATGCCGCCGGTCAATTCGGCGATAATGCAGCCGTCCAGCGGCGTGCCGTCCAGCGTGACCACGGCCGACGCCGGGTCGATGTCCGAGGTATCGTCGGCCAGGATCGCCGTGATGACCGGAGCGCTGGTGAACACGTCACCGGTCGGTGACGGGTTGCTGATGGTCGGCTTGCCCAGATCCACGTCGAACTCGCCAGCTTCCTGGAACGCTACACCGGCATTGTCGGCGCCGCTGATGGTGATGAAGTAATGGCCTTCCCCGCCCGGTACGGCAGGACACTCGAGATGGAAGCCACCGGCGATGCCGCTGGTGGTGCAGCCGGGAACAACTTCATTATTTCCGCCAGTGGCCAGTTCCACCTTGAGCGAAGACGTGTCGACGCCGGAACCGGTTTCAACCGGCAAGACAGCAGGCAGCCAGCCCAGGATGCTGAAGCCCCCGGCGCCCGGATCGGTGATGTCAGCCGAGATGTACAGCGTATCAGTATTGATCCAGCCCGAGGGCTGTATGTTGCTGACCGTGGGCGATATGGTATCGACGCTGAATATGCGGTTATAGGTCATCGAGTTGCCCACGTTATCCTCGACATAGAAGTAAACAGTATGTTCTCCCTGGGCCAGGCTGCTGGCGCTGCAGGTATAGGTGACGCTGCCGCCGCTTGCGGTAGTGCAGCCGGTAAGGGTCGCGCCGTCCAGCTCGATTGCCAGTGATGATGTGTCTATCCCGGAGCCCGGGATGTCCGCTACTACCGCCTGTATCGTCGGGCCGGTGGTAGTCACCCAGCTGCCTTCGGATGGGGTGAGGCTGGCCATGGTCGGGCTTGTCGTATCGACTGTGAATGAATAGGTCTCCTCGCTGGTGTTGCCTGCTTTGTCTTCGACGTCGATTACTACTGTGTGCTTGCCATCCGCCAGGGTCGTGCCTGCCGGACAGCTGACGCCGTCCGGTCCCGCCACGCAGTTGAGAAGGTTGGCGTCGAGAGTCACCTGCGTGGTTGTCGGGTCGACGCCGGAGCCGCTGTCACTGAAATCGGCGCTGATGGTGGGACTGGTATCGGTGGTGTAACTGCCGGATGCCGGCTGCGTGTTGCTGATGGCCGGCCCCGTGTAATCCGTGGTGAACGACCAGCTGGCATTCGAGCTGTTCGGGCCGACGGCGACCACAGCGTACACGTCATGGGTACCCTCGGGCAGAGCCGAGGGAGTGCATGTTGCCGAGCCGCTTGTCGCGGTGTCGAAGGAAGTGCCGCAGGGTGTGTTGTCAACCATTAATGACGCTCCGTCTACAGACGTTGATGCCGTGTAGTCGAAGCCGACCAGTGGCGTGCTGTCGGCAGTGAAGCCGGTCGGGTAGGTATCGGTGATGGTCGGCGCGTCCGTGTTGACGTCCAGAGTGCCGGTTCCTGTGCCGGCATTATCGTCGTTGTCCCTGATCGTCATCGTCAGCGGGTACGAACCAGTGGTAAGGCCGGACAGCGGGCAGCTGAAGGTGCCGCTGGTCGAATCGGTGGCCGTCAACGTACAGTCGGCCGTGGATCCGTTGTACTCCAGGGCCCCGGTCTTCACACCGCCGGTGATGCCGCTGGACGGCGCCGGGTCGCTGTAAGTGCCTGTTACCGTCGGGGCACCGGTGGTATCGGTTGCTGTCGGTCCGGTGATGCTAACTGCCGGAGCCACATTATCCCCAACGGTAAAGCTGCCGTTGATGTTTGTCGTGTTGAACATCAAATCGCGGATGGTGCCGCCGATGCTGTGGTTACCGTAGGCGAGGCCCGAAATCGGGCAGCTGAAGCTGCTGGCGGTAACGGTGCAGCCGCTCACGGGGCTTCCGTCCAGCGTGATGGAGGCGAATTCAGTGTCCGTGCCCAAGCCGTTCTCGGTGATATCGCCGCTGATAGTGGTCGAATCCGTGTATATCGTGCCGGAGGGGCTGAGGTTGCTGACCAGCGGCGCGGTGATATCGACAACGAAGCTGCCCTCTGCCGTCGAGCCGGTGTTGCCATCGTTGTCACTGATGGAGATTACCATGGTGTGGGTGCCGTCACTGTTGCCGGAGGTCTGGCAGGTGATGATGCTTACCGTATCGTCGACCGTACAAGGCGTTGCATCAGCACCGTCGACGCTGATCTCGGCCGAACCGGTATCGATGCCGCTTGAAGGTTCCGGGTCATTGTAGTCGGCAGTGACCCAGACCTCGGTGGAGTCGTATCCGTCGCCGTTGTTCCTGTGCGACAGCGTCGGCGCCACGTTGTCGCCCACCGTAAAGCTGCCGCTGATGGGGGACGAGTTGCCCTGCTGGTCGGCGACAGAGCCGCTGATGCTGTGGGTGCCGTAGTCAAGGCCGCTCACGGGGTCGCAACTGAAGCCGCTGCCGGCGATGCTGCAGTTGCTGAGCGGGCTTCCGTCCAGCGTCACTGACAGCGACAACGGGTCGAGGCCCGAGCCTGCGTCGGACAGATCACCGCTGACCGTTGCAAAGGAGTTATAGATGGTACCGGAAGGCGCCAGATTGCTGACGGAAGGCGCCGTTACGTCTTTTGTCAGGATGGATCCCAGGTCTGATGTGGTGCAGTTTGCCTGGCCGTCGCAGACCTTGAGCCTGGTGCGGTAGCTCGTGTATTCACTCAAGCCGCTGATGGTCGTCGTCTTGCTGGCATTAAGGATGGTATCGTTGGCCTGAGCCGTCCAGGTGGCGCCGCCGTCGTTACTGAACTCTATCTTGCTGGTGGCGGGCTCGCTTGCTGTGCGAGACACCTCGAATGATGTGGCGGTGATGTTGGTTATGTTCGGTCCGCTGGTAATGGACGGCGCCGTCGTATCCAGTGTTCCCTGGGTGGTGTTGACCGCGTTGGGAACAAGGCCGTAACCGGCACCGCCGGAGAATGCCTCGCCGATCGTATTGTTGTATTTGGCGGCGCCCCACTTGCCGAAAGTAGTATCGTAACCGAGCATGTGCAGGCCGATAGCCACGTTGCCTCCGGTATGCTGGGTCCGGCCGAAGGCGACCTTCTCGGCGCCACCCGGGTTGATGTCGTTCAGGCCGGAGTTGAACACGGTGTTCAGTGGCACGGCGACTGCGCCGCTGGGCGAGCCGCCCGCGGCGCCGGGCCTGATGTCGACGACGAGGCGCCCGCCATAACCTGTGCCGTTGCCGGGCAGAGTGCCACTGCCAACAGTCTTCAGGGCGTTCTCCGCCGTGCAGCGGACCAGCTCGGCATCGGGCGATGAGCCGGTGCAGGCCGAGTTGCCGGCGTTGGCGTAGCCGGGTGAAGGCAGGGCTGTCGCCAGGGTGTTCATATACGCGAAAGACTGCGAGCCGGTGTTCCAGCCGTAGCGGCCCCATTTGAGGTCGAGTATCTTAGGGCAATCGCCGCCGGCTCCCGGCGTACAGGCGATATAACCGCCGGCCTGCGAAATGGCGCCCATGGCGCCTGCCGCCACGCTCTCGGTGTGGCCGGTCAGGCAATAGCTGACGATGTCGGTGCTGAAGCCCGCCGAATCGTGGTTGGTTACCTTGCTGGCTATCAGGTTGGTGTTGGCTACACTGGTCGTATCATTATTGGCAGCCGTATTGTCGTTCCATTTGGTGACCACGGAAGTGCCCTGGACGATGCCACCACCGCCGCCGTTGAGCACGTCCACCAGGACAGGAGCGTTGGCCGCGTCGTCGCCTTCGCCCAGGTAGGTGCCGTCACCATTGGAATCCATGCGGCCCTTCAGGGTGGCGGCGTCGATGACGAAACCGGATTCGCCTCCCACCGAGTCAGGTACATACTGGCTGGTAATATAATTGTCGAGCGCGGTCCTGACCTTGGTCCATTCCGATGTGGTCAGGGCGTCGGCCGGCTCCTCGGCTATCAGCAACGCCGGCAATATCGCCAGGGCGATTATCAGTGCCGGCAGCATGATAAAGGTCAAGTTACGCACTCGCCGCTTCTTCTGGTTGCTCATTTTCCTTCGTCCTCCTGTTCGCGTTTTCAGTCGATAAATGTTTGGAAACTTGTTCGTTGAAGTGTATGGGCGGCTACCGGCCAGTGAAGCCGCTGCGCGCGAGGCATTATTGGACTACATTCACCACCCGGGAAAACTCCCGCTCGGATAACGGCAGCGTAATATCGCTGCTTTCATGCCCTGGGATTGTGTTGCGACAGGAAAAAAACGCACCTGCTGGATTAAGCTATCTGTCCCCCCACACAAACCCGCCTGCGAATTGCAGTAGGATAATGGTACAACGGATATTCGAGATCGGTCAATAGGCCATGATTCGCGGAAGCCGGCGGTTTCTGTCTTCCGCAACCGGGTGAACGTACACTTAAACAGCCTTCAGCCGCCTGGATATCCTCCTGAGAAAACGCTCCAGCCGAACCCGCGGGCTGCCGCCCAGTGCGATCAGCCTGCCCTCCAGCGACCTGGGTCCGGTTGTCAGGTCCACCCTCCTGCCGCGTCGCTCACGACTGACGACCCTGCCGAGCACCGAACTTCCGGGAACCAGTTCTGGTTCGCCCGTGCTGGCGTCACCCCGCACGAGGAAGGCCCCGCCGCCGGCGTTACCGATTACCCGGTGGACCACCAGTCGTTTCCTGGATGACAGATAGACGACCACCCATCCGGTTCCCGGAGCCGCCGTTCCGTCCAGCGGGATAACGGAGACGCCGTCGCCGTGCCTGATGTGTGGCCACATACTGTTGCCGGTGGCGATAAAAGATATGGAGCCACCCTTCTGCAGGACCTCGGGGGCGATGTCCGAGATCGGCACCAGCTTCGGCCCGGCGGTTTTGATGTTGTCGCTGACCATGGTCGGTTATATTGATTTTACGGAAGAGGGGGGAATCAAAGGCCTGCGATGGCCGTATCGATGGCAGCCTGCTCAGGACGGAATCGCAGCTTATGGCAAGGCACGGACTCACAGAGTCCACCGATGAAACCCATTGTGAATTCCATGCCCTCGTGGTCCCAGAACGTGGGAAAACTGCGGACCAGCAGCAGCACCGACGCTTCAGCCGTGGACAGCCCGCCAAGGGCATTGCCGCGGGCCTGGTCGAGGACCAGTATCCGTCTCAGTGGCACACCGCCGGGGGCGCTGGCCCGGGCGTCGCCGTGCCAGGGAGTGCCGTACAGCAGAAAGCCGCCGCTGGAGGGGTCCGGGCGCACTATCAACCTGTCGTCACTCAGTATCACACCTTCTCCGCGCTCCTTCCAGAGTTCCGCCAGGGTGCTCTTGCCGGCTCCCGAAGTTCCGGTGAAGATGATACCTTCACCTTCCAGGTCGATGCCGAGCCCATGTATCTCGACGCCCCTGCCGCGCGACAGCAGGTTGACCATCAGCACCTCGTCCAGGGGATACTGGAAGGGATAGCTGTGGATGCCGCCATCATCGCCGCCGCTGGAGTGAGGCTTCAACTGCCTGGTTCCGGGAGCCATGTATATCATGCCGTGGCCCAGGTCTTTGTCCATCTCCAGCATCTTGTAAAGCCGGGGCTTGAGGGCGGGGGAAGAGATGGGCATCAGCAGTTTGCCGTTATGGCTTATCAGCTTCCAGTTGCTGCCTGTGTCGAAGATCTGCTCGCCGCCTTCCGGGACCGGCGGGTGCTCCCGGAGAACAGTCAGCATGACTTCGGCGGCCTCCCGGTCACCCCCCGGGCCGTCCGCGGAGAGGAAACCAACATAACCGGGCTCCACGTCAAAGGCCGCACCGGGCCCTTCGGCAGTAAGGCGGAAGTCGATACCGCCGATGCTGATGGTTGCGTCCGTCAGTCTTCCCGCATCCAAGGATTCCATTTCTTTTCCCGGGGTTGCCACGTTTTGATTCAGGCACGTCCTTGATCAGGGGGCAGGCCAGCACAGCCCTGTAAACGCAGCCGCCCCGGCCTGCCACACCCTTGGGAACCTGTGGCTAACTGCCTACTTCAAAGCAGTCGGGGCCGCCTGCGGGCTCCCAGCACGACACCGGGTTGACAAATGCGCCCGGCAATACTGTGCCCTTGCAGTTCTGCAGAACCGCCTCATCAGGCACCAGTTTGACGCGCTTGATCTCGCCCCTGGTGTACGGCTTCTTCAAGATCAATCACCTCCTTGTGTTAATAATCTTTTCCGCAGCGAACATCTCTCGGCAGCGGTGTTATTAATCGGGTTCAATATCAAGTTGCCTCAACATGTCGTTTCCCATCAGGCGCGCCTCGGCGTCTCCGAAGGCTTTGGCTCTCAATGCCGCTATGCGGCAGAGATAATCCACTGACCCTTCCCGGCTGCCTGTTTCCAGGTCAGCCCAGGCGGAGCAGCTGCCGCAGAGGTGCCTGAGGCTGCAGCTGCTGCAGCGATGGCCGGCGGCGGGCCGGCGGCGCCTGATATCACTGATAAGGCCGTTCCAGCCCTCGTCGAAATCCCCCCGGCGCAGGTCGTAGGATTCGCTCCGCGCCAGCAGGCACAGGCCCAGGCGACCACCGGGGTCGACATGGAATGAACTGATGCCCGAACCGCAGCTGATCAGGGTATCAGCCGGCGGAATCTCCTGTGAATCGCGGATGAAATCGCGCCAGCTGTCGATTTCAGCGTTATACTTCCGGTCGAGGGCGATGACTGTTTCCGGGTCGATGCGATGGGCTGCCGGCGCCAGCTCTCCGCCGAGAGTAGGGTTGAGCAAAGCGTCATGCCTGAAATCGAGCCCCAGGTCGCCGGCGAATTCATACATCCGGTCGAGTTCGTGCAGGTTCTCCCTGAGAACCATCGTCTTGAGCTTGAGGTTGACGCCCCTTTCGACGAGCATCCGGATTCCGCGCATGCAATCATCAAAGGAGCCCGCGACGCCGGTAATTGCCTCGTAAGTCTCGCGGGTAGCCCCATATATTGAGATTTCGACCCAGAACGGCTGCCATTCCGTCAGCAGCCCGGCCAGCTCATCGGATAACAGCGTCCCGTTGGTGAACAGGGTCGGGATGATTCCCCGTTGCTTGATATGCATATATATCTCGGGGAAGTCCGGGCGCAGCATGGGTTCGCCCCCCGTGACCAGCAGCCAGAGGCAGCCCGCATCCGCGACCTTGTCGATAACACGCCTGAGCTCATCCGTTGTGAGCTCACCGTCGCCCCGGCAACCCTTACAGTAACAGTGCACGCAGCGCAGGTTGCAGCGAAGGGTCAGCTCGATTGAGCCGGCGACGGGCACCCGTTCGTCCATTACGCTCTCATGGATTCTTTTGCTGAAGAGGCCGTAGGTCTCTTCAGGGATGGCTGGACAGTCGGGCACTGCTATCGCCTCCGTGCCGCCCGTCAGGATTCGGGTGGCCTGATATCGATGACCCCTGCTTCCTGGAACATGGCTATCAGCTCACGCGTGTCGGTGAGTGACTGGGCCGGAGAGACGTCGTATTCCGACGCTATGGCTTCTGAGATATCGGAGATGCTGCGGCTACCGTCTATCAGGTCCCAGGCCGCTGAAGCTACTTCGTTCAGCGTGAAGATGTTATCGAGCTCCCGCGCGCTGGACCTGGTGGGCACGAGGATGGTTTCCCCGCCGATAATCCGGGAGACTACTCCCTGCGAACGGGATGGCATAGCCGACGGTCCGAGAGATCGGCGAGAAGGGTTGGAGCCGGAACCAGGTTTGGTTTGCTTCGTCCTGCCGTCTGTGCTCACAGCTACTCTCCCGTTTGATAGACCAGGAGTCCCATGAAGTAACTGAATCGTATGCCCACCGAGGGGATGTTCAGGATACCACTTCGGCATGTAGCTGTAAACAGAGAACAGAGGCTGTTTGCCCGAAAGCGGCGGGGCGGCCCCACCGGGGCCGCCCCGTATAGCCTATTGTTTACAACGCTTCGGCATTCAAGGTGCGCCGGCGCCAGGCGTGGCTAGATGCCGGGTGACGCGGGAACGCTGTCACCATGGCACTCGGTGCAGTTGTCCTGAGCCGGCATCTGCACCTCGTTCTTCTTTATCTGGCTTGGCGCCGTCGGTGTATAGGAGCCGGCGATCCATTGATTGAGCAACTCGATGGTCTTGGCCGAGACGTCCGCCGAGAGGCGGGCGCAGCGGTCCTTGCGCGGGTCGGAGAAGAACTTGACACCCTCCTTCTTCATCCACTTGCCGACGGACACGTGGCAGAGCGGCGAGTCGCTGCGGCTTGTGCTGGTGATCTGCGCCTTGGGTTCCGGTGGCTGATAGATGGGGAGTTCGGTGGTCGTATACCAGGCGATCACGTCATTGAGGATGTCCTCCCCCTCCTCGCCGGCCACCAGGCCGGTGACGATGCCGGCGCCAGTCAGGGTACCGCAAAGGGTTCCCCAGCCGACGGCGCCGCCATGGCCCCACTTGGTGGAATCCATGGGCCAGGAGACGTAAGGCTCTCCGACGCTCTTGCGCAGCTGCTCGACGATGCCGCTGACCGTAGCGTAGCAGCAGAACTTCTCGAACCAGTTCTCGTAGGCTATGGGCATGGAGGCGTCGGCGTCGAGAGTCTCGTAGGGCCAGGGCCATTCCGATGCCGTCGATGCCGATGTGGCCGCCTTGGTCTCGCCGCCGGCGGCGCTGGTGTCATCGCCGTCATCGGAGCCGCAGCCGAGGGCGAGGCCGCCCGCGGTCACGACCGAGAGGCCGGCGGCTCCCACCGCCACCTTTCCCGCCAGGGGAAACAGCTCCCTGCGCGAGAGCGTCCTGCGTTTCCTTCCTTCCTCCCGTTTCCTTTTCTCTTCCATCTTACCCCCTCTGTTTGATCGGGGCCTTACGCAAGACCCCGGTTAACGGAACCAGCGTCAGTTATCCATTCCCGGCCTGTCTTTGCCGGCCATTGCAGCAACCACCGCGGCTACCACGATAACCAGCGCTCCCAGTACTATAAGCAGCGGTTCGGAACCGTCGTGGCACTGCATCTGTGGGCTCTCGCAGATGGGCAGGAAGTAGGTGGGCAGCAATATCACGGCCGCGCCCAGGCCTCCCGTCACCAGCGCCAGCAGGCGGGCGGCGTTTGCGCTCGTGGCCAGCATCATGGCGACCCCGGCAAGCATTATCAGCAGGCCCAGCAACAGGGCGCCCCTGCTGGTGTAATGGCATGGCGCGGGGCCGGCTCCCATGTCCATCTCGGCCTCCATATCGTCCATCTCCGCGTCCATATCGTCCATCGTTTGGTCCATCTCATCCATCTCATTGTCCATCTCACCGGTCATGGTGCCGGTGGTCGTGTCCGTGCTCGTGGTCATGGTGCCCATGTCGTCTGTAGTCATGGTGGCTGCCATGGCTACGCCGGAGGCGCTGCCCTCGTCCTCACACACCGGGAACAGGTACCTTGGGGTGAGTATCACCAGCAATCCCAGGATGATGATGGCGATGCCGGCGGCGATCCTTACGTTGCTCTTCACGGGTCCTCCTTCTAGGTTGACGGGTGCTTCCAGTTAATTATTGTTTAAGCAAAAATCATGCCAAGGTGTCCGGGTTCTCCCAAATACCCTCAGTAAGGCAATATATTCTGCCCCGGTGCCGGTGTGTCCTGCCGCGGCGTCGCTGGTGTTACGCGGAAGTTACGCTTTTGCCACAGCAAATGCGGCATATGCCACGGCTGAGGTTCCGTCGGCCGTGGAGTTGGAGGCCGCCGGAATCCACCGCCCCCCTATTCCCATTCGATGGTGCTCGGGGGTTTCGAGGAGATATCCAGGGCGACGCGGTTGACCCCGTCCACCTCGTTGATGATGCGGTTGGAGACCACCTCCAGCAGCTCGTAGGGCAGGCGCGCCCAGTCTGCGGTCATGGCATCTTCACTGGTGACCGCGCGGATGATGATGGGATAGGCATAGGTGCGCGAGTCGCCCATGACGCCGACGCTGCGGATGGCCGGCAGCACGCAGAACGACTGCCAGAGCTTGCGATAGAGGCCGGCGCGGCGCACCTCCTCCTGGAGGATGAAATCCGCCTCCCGGAGGATGCGCAGGCGCTCCTCCGTGACCTCGCCGATGATGCGGATGGCCAGACCGGGGCCGGGGAAGGGCTGGCGCCAGACCATGTTGTCCGGCAGCCCCAGTTCGGCGGCCACGTTGCGCACCTCGTCCTTGAAGATGTTGCGCAGGGGTTCCACCAGCTCCAGGTCCATGTCCAGCGGCAGGCCGCCGACGTTGTGGTGGGACTTGATCTTGGCAGCGTCGCGCGTGCCGCTCTCGATGACGTCGGAGTAGAGGGTCCCCTGAACCAGGAAGCGGGCGCCCTCCAGCTGGTGGGCCTGATCCTCGAAGGTGCGGATGAACTCCTCGCCGATGATCTTGCGCTTGCGCTCCGGCTCGGTCACCCCCGTCAGTTTCGAGAGGAAGCGCTCCTGGGCCTCCACATGCACCAGCGGGATGCGGAAATGGTTCCCGAAGGCGTCTATCACCTGTTCCGCCTCGTTCATCCTCAACAACCCGTGATCGACGAAGATGCAGATGAGGTTCTCGCCGATGGCGCGGTGCACCAGCAGGGCGGCGGTGGAGGAGTCGACGCCGCCGGAGAGTCCGCAGATGACCTTCTCATCGCCAACCTGTTCACGGATGGCCGCCACCGAATCCTCGATGATGGAGACCACGGTCCAGGTGGGGGAGCAATCGCAGGCCTCAAAGAGGAAGTTCTTGAGGATATCGGTGCCGTGGGGTGTATGCACCACCTCCGGGTGGCACTGGATGCCGAACAGTTTGCGCTCCCGGTCCTCCATCACCGCCACCGGCGAACTGTCGGTGGAGCCGGTGGCTTCGAAGCCCTCGGGCGGCTCGGTGACGGAATCCGTATGGCTCATCCAGCAGGTCTGGCTCTGCGGCAGGTCGTCGAAGAGCAGCCCCTCGCTGGATATGCGCAGCTCCGTCTTGCCGAACTCGCTCTTGCCGGTCCTGGCGACGGTGCCGCCCAGGTCGCTGGTCATCAGCTGCATGCCGTAGCAGATGCCCAGGATGGGAATGCCCAGCTCGAAGATGGCCGGATCGATGGACAGGGCCTCATCGGCGTAGACGCTGGCGGGGCCGCCGGAGAGTATCAGCCCCCTTGGCTTGCGGGCCGCGATCTCGTCAACGGGCGTGTCGTAGGGGATCAGTTCGGAATAGACCCGGCACTCACGCACGCGCCGGGCGATCAGCTGGCTGTATTGGGCTCCGAAGTCGAGTACGAGTACCGTTTCCATTGGCCGCTTATTATATCAGTAACCTGAGCCCTTCAGCGAAGGGCATGGGTTCGATGCCGAAATCCTCGCGCATGGCCGTGTTGTCACAGACGTTCTCCGCCAGCAGCATGGACAGGTGGTCGCGGGTGAGCAGCGGCTTCGGCATCAGTTTCTCGCTGGCAAAGGCCACCGGGCGCACCAGTGGCAGCGGCACGTGCAGTTTCAGGCGCCGTTTACCGAGGACGGCGCTGATGATATCGATCATCTCGTTGTACTCCATCGCTTCCGGACCGCAGAGCTCATATTCCCGGTCGATGGTCCTGTCGCTGGTGACGGCTGCTGAGAAACAGGCGGCAACATCGAGCACGGACACCGGCTGCAGGCGGTAGCGGCCGTCGCCCAGCACCGGCACCGCCGGCAGCAGGCGTACCTGGCGGAACAGCATCCTGATGAAGTCGCCGCCAGGCCCGTAGATGATCGACGGCCTGAAGATGGTATAAGGGAGGCCGCTCGCCCGCACCGCCTCTTCGGCCTGCCACTTGGTGCGGTGGTATGCGGTGTCGGCACCCGGCCCGGCGCCGAGGGCGCTCATGTGCAGGAAGCGGCTGCAACCGGCGACGGAGGCCGCGCCGAGGGCGTTCATGGTTCCCCTGACGTGGATATCCTCGAAGGTCACCGTACCGTGTTCGAGGATGATGCCCACCAGGTGGATGAAGGTGTCGGGTCCGGCC
>JAJRYJ010000119.1 GCA_024275795.1 Actinomycetes bacterium
ACATGCCCCTGCCGGCTCTGGAGGGCCAGACTCCCCGCCAGGCCGCCCGCACGCCGCTCGGCCGCGAGCGCCTGGAGGCGCTGCTGCTGGATTTCGAGGGAAGAGCATCGAGAAGGCCCGATCCATTCGGCCCGGACCTGGTGGCGCTCCGGCGCGAGCTGGGGCTGGACGAATAGCCGCTGTTTGCGCCCGATAATCATTGCGTTTCAAACCTGGACCAGGCAGAGAGTTCGGATGATATGGACATGCCGGGGTTGGCGCTGCATGAGTTGAAAGGCAGACGCAAGGGCATATGGGCCGTCAGGGTCAGCGGGAATTGGAGGGTCACGTTCAGATTCAAGGGGCGCGACGCCGAAATAGTCAATTACGAAGGCTACCATTAGTGAGGTGAAGTCATGGCGACTATGCATAATCCGGCACATCCGGGCGAAATATTGAGGGCGCTGGTAATTGAGCCATTAAGACTGTCTGTTACCGATGCCGCCAACCATCTTGGCATCAGCAGAAAGACGCTGTCGAAAATTCTCAATGGCCGCGGCGCCATCACCCCGGAGATGGCCCTCAGGCTGGAGATGACATTCGGCAAGCCCGGCGCCGCTCACTGGTTGAGGCTTCAGAATGCCTTCGACCTGTGGGAAGCACGTCAGCATTCAGGTGATATTCAGGTTTTACCGGTTGACGAGAATGCGGCGTAAATATTGTGACGGGGAAACACCTCTTCCCATTCCGTATGGAGAAGTCAAGCACGCCCAGTCTACTGGTCCCTGGGTGGAGTCGCTCCGGGAAAGCAGGAAATCGCCGGGATTAATCGCCGGGATTATGTAATCCGCCTCTATACTTCTCGTGAACCTGGGGAACTCGATGATGTGATTCGCGCCAGAAAACCCCAGGCGTTTGACTGTTGTCGTGACTTGTGAAGAGATGAAGGCAGTTCTCGGACGAATAACCGGCGACATATTGAGGATGGCCGGGAGAGAGTCAGGGCGCAATCGTTCCCAGCTCTACGAAGACTTTCCAATTATCCGGGATTATCGATAAGATAGGTTCATGGACATCAAGCCAAGGCCTAACCACAGGCTGTACATCGAGACGCTGCGGCGTATGTCGCCCGAGCAGCGGCTACGGAAGTCCTTCGAGCTCACCGAATTCTCCCGGGAGCTGTTCAGGCAGGGCCTGGCAAAGCGCTTCCCGGAGTTGTCCGAAGATGAGCTTAACAGGCTATATCTTGCGCGGCTGGATAAATGTCACAACAGGAATTACTGATCCGGGTTGTCCGGGCGCTGGACGGGGCCGGTATCGGTTACATGGTCACAGGCTCCCTGGTATCCAGCCTTCAGGGTGAGCCCCGCGCTACGCACGACATTGATTTTGTCATATCAATCGATAATGAGGCTGCGGATAAACTGGCTGCGGCTTTTCCTCCCCCGGGATACCATCTGGATGCCGAAAGCATCAGAGCGGCGATCCGTGACGGAGACATGTTCAATCTCATCGACGTTGAATCAGGGGATAAGGCGGACTTCTGGATATTGACCGATGATGACTTCGACCGGGAGCGCTTCTCGCGGCGGCAATATGATGAGATTATGGGAGCGCGTATCGCTATTTCCAGCCCGGAAGACACGATTCTGATGAAGCTGAGATGGGCAGAACTGTCCGGCGGCAGCGAGAAGCAGTACGCGGACGCCCTGCGTGTGTACGAGGTCCAATCAGGAAGTCTTGACGTGGAATACCTTGAAAGCTGGGCAGAGCGCCTCGGATTGTCGGAAATGCTAGAGAAGCTGGAAGGTGAAGCGGAGACGTTATAAGGAGCAACAGAAGCCCAAACTCGACCTGACCAGAGAACAAGTCATATTACCGGGCGGGAAAGAAGCCCGAGCTGTTGGAGTTCGGCGAGGCGGGCTACCCGGCGCTTGCCGGCAAGGGGCAGGAGAGCGATTTTCGGCCCCGAGGCGGCCGGACAGGACAGGCAAATGAAAAAGGTGGCCACGCGCGTGGCCACCTTTTGCGTCTCGGGTGATTCCCGGGGCCGCGGCTTACTTCTTCCTGCCCGAGCCCAGGGCGATGCGATGCTTCCTGGGCTTCAGAGCCGCCGCGGCCTTGGGGATGTGGACCTCGAGCACGCCGTCGTTGTAGTCGGCGGTGATCTTGTCCGGGTCGACTCCCTCCGGCAGGGTCAGGGCGCGCTCGAAGGAGCCGTAGCTGCGCTCACGGATGAGCCAGCCCTCATCGTCCTTCTGCTCCGACTCGGCTTTGCGCTCGCCCTTGATGGCAAGCACCCCGTCCGTGACCTCGATATCGATGTCGTCCTTGTCGATGCCGGGCAGTTCAGCGTAGACAACCATGTCGTCGCCGGTCGTCCTGACATCGATCCGCGGCATCCAGGCCACCGTGGCGGAGTTGCCGTTGGTGAACCTGCCGAAACCCAACCTGCCGAAAACCCTGTCCATCTCCCGTTGCAGGCTCAATACCTCGCCGAACGGGTCCCAACGTTTGATCGCCATGATCATCACCTCCAATAATCTAAGTGTTACAGATATAGATTATCTTAGTCAGATATTATATATCACCATGGCGGAAAAATAAACCTCTGAAACAGCCCACGAGGGAACGAGCCGACCACCGCGGAAGCTGTGGAAATCCCGGCAGGTCCGGGGAACGCTGCCGTCCCTCAGTCCAGCAGCGTAAAGGCCAGGTCGCTGGCGATGGCCAGCAGTGAGAAAAGCGAAATGATGACGTAGTTGATGTTCTCCGGTGACTTCGTTATCGAGTTCAGCAGGTAGGAAAGCACGTCGCGGTCTTCATCCGTCAGCGGTTCCTTCCCCGAGACCTTGTCCAGCAGCCGGTTCTCGCGGATGGCGTTCTTGCGCTTCACCGAGATGCGGAAGCGGTAGTAGAAAAAGAAGAAGTTGCCGATGACGGCGAAGTACCACACCGGGCGTACCCAGGCGGGCTCCACGTGCTCGAGGATGACGATGGTGCGGAAGGCGATCGAGGCCGCCAGCCCCGTGAACAGGGCGCCGTACATGATATAGCGCGGGGTCAGTTTCGGCATTGAGTTGGCCACGGACGCTATTATAGCAGCCCGGCCGCGTTATACAGGGGGACACAATACGGTACTCCCGGGCACGTGGAAAGAGGGGTTGCCTCCTGCTGGTGCCCGGGAGGGCTGCGCGGCTGATCCACGCCATGTGCTCATCAGGTGATCGGTTGTCCCAGCTCCGCGGCACGAAGCGTCGCCTCGTCCGGACCGCGTCCGGCGCAACAGCCGGCGAGCCTGCCGTCGATTGCCACGGCGGGCACCGAGCCGACGCCCAGTTCCCTGGCGCGTTCAGCCACCTCGGGCTGATTCATATCCAGCACGCTGACCTCGCACGAGGCGCAGGCCAGGCGATTTACCAGCTCGACCGTGTCCTCACACACGGGGCATCCCGCGGTGAAGACTTCTATCCTGCGATTGGTGCTCATTGCGGCACCTCCTTTCCTTAATCCTCCATTGCCTCCAGAACCGGACAGTCAGTCACGGAACCGCGTCCACTGCAGACCGCGGTCAGTTTCTCGAGCGCCGTCTTCATCCTTTGGAGCGCGCGTATTTTCTGTTCGATGTCGTCGATCTTCGCCTCGGCGCGCTCGCGCACGTCGCCGCAGCGCGATTTGGGAGAGGCCCGCAACGAAAGCAGTTCGTCGATCTCCTTCAATGTGAAGCCGAGCTCCTTGGCGCGCCTTATGAACCTGATGCGGGATACGGCCTCGCGAGGGTACTGGCGGTAACCGGACTCGCGTCGCGGCGGCTCCTCGATCAGGCCCTTTCGCTCGTAGAACCTGATCGTCTCCACGCCTACGCCCGCCTCGCGAGCGACTTGTCCTATGGTTAACGGCTCCATCTGCAGGGCTCCTTTCCGCGATTCCGGCAACACTATACACCCCGTACAATACTACAGAGTCAAGGCTTGTATGGAAGTCTGTCCGCGGTTACAAAAGGAAACAAAGGAAACCACGTCCCCGGTTACAAGAAGGTGCTGGCCACCAGCAGCAGGCTCAGCAATATCAGCCCCGCCGTGGTGGCCCAGCCGATGGCGTTCTGGCGGCGGTTGTTGGCGAACTCCCCCATTATCCGCCGGTCGTTGATGATGATCATCACGAAGATGAGGATGAACGGCAGCAGCATGCCGTTGATGCTCTGGGCGACGATCATGATCGTGAACAGCGGCAGCCCCGGTATCAGCGCCACCAGCGCCCCCAGGACGATGAACACGGTGAAGAGCCCGTGGAAGAAGGGCGCCTCGCGGAAGGAGCGGTTGACACCCGATTCGAAGCCGAAGGCCTCG
>JAJRYJ010000120.1 GCA_024275795.1 Actinomycetes bacterium
CGCTTCAGCGCTGTAAACAGGTTCCTCCCGGAACGAAACCAGCGCTACGATTGACGCGCATACCACCCCGGTCAGCAGGATGATCCACTTCATCCGCCATATGGTCGACAACATCTCAGCGAGATCCACTGCCCCTCCTTTTTTTCAAAATGACCCGACAACAGTTAGACATAGGCCATGACAGGCACGAGCTCGATGCCCGAGCATTCGGTAATTTTCCCTTTTTCCTGTAACTTTTTTCACAATTATCGCTTATGACCTGCAAAAAACCCTATTTAGCTTACACCTCAACCGCCCCGGAGCGCCATACCAGACCATGCAAAATACCCGTCACTATCCAGAAAATAACGAAAATCGGCCAGATCAGCATCGCGTCAAAAGTAACGGCGTTGATCAAGATACCGGCCAGGCTGGCAATCGAAGCGATCATCCATGGCTTTGACACAGGCCCGGCCCTGGCCTTCAGGGCCCTCGTCCCCTCCACAAACAGCGCCGCAATGAGCGCCAGCCACAACAAAAAGCCGATGACCCCCTGTTCAAGGAAGAGATTGAAGTAATTGTTGTCCACCGGTTTCACCCTGCCGATGTCCTCGTGGAACTTGCGGCAGAACTCGCAATACTTAAGGAGCTCCTGGCGGCCCTGCCTGAGACCGACTCCGAACATGAAGTTATCCATGATTCCGGAGTATGCGCCCTTCCAACCCTCGATCCGCATATTGACGCTACCGAACATGCGCTCACTTGTCTCCGAGGATGTCTCCTGCCAGAAGGCCGCTGTGACCGCCAGGGCCACCAGCACCAGCGCCAATACAGGATATACTCCTTTCACGCCACGCCGCCTCAGAAGGAAGAAGGCCGCCACCAGCAGTATCAGGCCTACGGTGAACCAGCTCCCCTTCGTGAACGTGAAGAAGGCCGCCGTCACGGCAAGGACGGAGGAAACACAACCCAGTATCCTGGTGTTCTTCCGGGCTCCGGAAAGCCAGAACATCAGACAGAAAGGCAGCATCTGCACGAGAAAGGCGCCGTAGGCTACCGGGTGCGCCAGCGTCGAGCCGCTCCTGTGAACGCCGCTGGCCGGCTCCGGAACGGTATCCGCCAGGAACGCGGAGTAAGTTATGTTCCTGCCCACGGCATATTCCAGAAGGCCCAGCACCGCAGTCAGGCAAACCAGCGCCATCATCGTGATGCCGATGACCTCGAGCAGCTCACCCTTCCTGGATATCAGGGTCAACAGGTAGAAGATGCCCAGGCCCAGCAGCGCGTATTTAAGCGTAGCGCCCGCAAACGGTCCCGTGATGTTCCTTGCGATGAAGTAAACGGAATAGGCGAGCAGCAGGCCGTCTACCAGCCCCGGTCGCAGCGCCGTCCGCGTACGCCACAGGTATGCGGCAGCCATGACAATCACCAGGGGCATCAACAGGGTCAGGGGCAGCAGCCGCTGGGAACCCAGTTTCAGGGTATCAGGCATGTAATTCTCGGGGTAAAGAACCGCCGCAACCAGCAGCACAACCACCAGGGCAGTGGCCGCGATATCGATTAGTCTGACTTCCAGCGGAGGGTTGGGATCTGCCGTCACTTGGTCATCCGGATCTGCTGGTCAGTTGATGGAATCCAGGATGGCGCCCGCTACCTGGCGAATGGAACTAACGCCCGCAGCCTGCTCCCCCGCTCCGCGCGCCAACCAGAAAGCGTCGTCGAAAGTATGCATGCCGGTCAGATGCGTCCTGGCCATGGCCTCGGGCCGTCCGATGGCCCCCTTGAGGTCGAAACCGTCGTGGGGCATGGCCACCAGGTCGGGTGCCAAATCCAGCAGCGGCCCTTCGAAAAGCTCCTCGCGACGGTGTATCGAGCGGATAACCCGCCTGCCCGACTCCGGCTCCGTTATTCCCCGAACCGCATCGGCCAGGGCCTCAAGCTCCCGCTCGTAGTCGGCTGGGTCCACGACACCTGCGGGCTCACGACCAGCCAGGTTTAGATATAACCTGCCCGGGTCCATGCAGTAAGCTTTTGTCTTCGACGGCTCCATGTCAGCGATTGTGACTGCCTTCTCGCCTTTGAGCGCAAGGTACCCCATCTCCCGCAGATAGTTGTTAATGTAGACCTCCTGTTCAATCGAACAGAAGCCATGATCCGAGAGCATGAACAGCGCCGTATCCTCAGGCAGCTCCGCCAGGAACTCGCCTACGATCTCATCAACACGCCTGTAATATCGAATGAACTCCGGGGCATAGGTGGCATCGCCCGCCTCGTACTGCCGCCAGAGGAAGTGGTGCAGCCTGTCCGTGCCCGTGAACACATTCATGAAGAAATCCCAGGGCTCGGACGACCAGAAATGCAGCATCGCCTCGCGCCGTTTCTCCAGGGTCTGATGCAGGTCCTCGAGCAGCAGGTCGAGGGATTCGCGACCCTTGGAGGCGTCCACGTCGATGCGGTAGCCGATGCCTGTCAGGTATTCGAAGGCCTCGGCGGGGTATGTAGCCTTCTCCAGATTGGGCGCTACGAACCCCGACACCAGCACGCCATTGAGCGGCCGCGCCGGGTAGGTGGAAGGCACGTTGATGACACAGCAGCGTTTTCCCGTTTTGCCGAGCCTTTCCCAGAGGGGCTCGACCTTGAGATGACCATAGTTGGGAAAATAAAGCTCGTAAGTACCCGGCTTGCGATCCGTGAAACCGTAGATCCCATGTTCTCCGGGGTTGGTCCCGGTCATGAACGAGGCCCAGGCCACCGATGATATAGTGGGTATCTCCGACTGCATTCGCGAGAAGACCGCGCCCGAGGCCAGACTGGCGAGGTTGGGAAGGTTTCCTGCTTCAATTTCCTTTTCCAGGAAACTGAACGGCGTGCCGTCGAGGCCGATGACTACTGCACGAGCACTTGCGCCTTTAGCTTCTGCTGACAAATATCACCATCACTTTGATTCCGGCCCTGTCCATTTGATTGTAACCAGAGGGGATTCCATAGTCAAAGAACGCCCGGGGCCGGGATCACACCTACAGATAGCCCAGGTCCTGCAGTCGCTTGCGTACTTCCTCTTCATCCTCTTCAGTAAGCACGTCTTCGCCGCCCTGTCCGCCGCCGTCACCAGCCTCGCTTTTTCCGGGGGCGGCTGCGACCGCAAAGGCCTCTCCTTCCGTAAAAGCATCACTGAGGATGAAGCCGTCCCATGTCTCAGGCACCGGAATACCCAACAGGTTCAATGTGGTCGGCGCGATGTCGACCATGTCCGCCGTGCCCAGATCGTGACCGCGAAAATCGGGACCGGCCATCATCAGGACACCCTCCAGACGATGGTTACCCGTATGCGCCAGCTGCTTGCGCTCGGGAAAGACCGTGCGCACCAGGCCCCTGTCCTCGAGCTCGGAATAGGTACTGTAGACGCCGCGGTAGGCATGGTTGCGCATGGCGATGACCATATCCGGCATCTCGAACTCCAGCGGGCCGCTGTAGAGCTCTTCCCTGCGATGGAACTCAGTAACAACAGGCTCTCCGTCATCGGGATGCCTGAAGGCCGCCAGGGCCGCTTCCGCTTCAGATATGACCGCCTGCCGCTCATCCTCGCCGTCGACGATGCCCAGCGGTTCGCGCCCCTTCATGTTCACGTACATGCAACCGAACTGCGCCAGGGAATAGATGCGCGTGCTGCTCCAGTCGATGTCCGACACCAGGGCGTCCACATATAGCACGACCGCCCTGCCGGTCTCGTAGTCCTTGCGCATGTAACGCTTGATTCTCCAGCGGAGGCGCGGCGGTATCCGTGGTACCAGCCTGTTGTGGACGAACTCCTGCACCTTCCGTTTCCTGCCTTTTTTTCGGAACTTCAACAGGCCGGCGTCCGCCAGGATACGGTTGAGACAGACCTCCCCCCTGAGTTCACCGAAGCCATGGTCCGACATGAAGATCAGGTCGCGGTCACTTGCCCACCGGGCCCAGCGTCCGCCGATCTCCGCGTCAAGGCGCTCGTAACAGGAGAAGATGACTTCGGCGCGGCGCCGGTCGTCTGCGGTCTCCGTGCCATCGTCGGCAATCACTCGTTCCGCCGAGCGCCAGAAGACGTGCTGGAAGATATCGATTGTCCTGACCACCGCCACGAACAGGTCCCAGTCCTCCCGCTACATCAGGTAGCCGATGGTCGCCAGTTCCGTCTCCATGTACTGCTTGAGCTTTTTCTCGTATTCGCCGACAGGGTCCGGGGAATTCTTCACCAGGTACTTGACGTCGACCCGCGGCTCGATAGTGAAACCCGGGATGTTCTGCAGCAGTTCCTCCATGAAACCGGCGGGGTAGACTGCCTTCTCGTCCAGGCGGGGCGAATCCATTCCCGATATCATGATGCCGTTGACCGGGGCTGCCGGATAGGTCATGGGCACGTTGTAGACACATACGCGCTTTCCCGCGGAAGAAGCAATGGACCAGAGGGTCTCACCCTTGACCTTGCCGGCGTTCACTGGGGACAGCTTATAAGTATCGGGTATTCTCGTGAAGAAGTCGACGACGCCGTGCTTACCGGCGTTGGTGCCTGTATAGAAGGAGGCCCAGGCCGCGGGGGTCAACGGCGGGATAGTCGACATCAGCGTGGCGCGACTCCCATCTGCGATTACATCCGCCAGGTTGGGCAACCGCCCCTGGTTTACCAAGTGATCGATGACGGTGAAACTGCCACCGTCGATGCCGATTATGCACACTTTTGCCAAGCTTCGCTCCTGATGCTTTTTTCAGTTCAGGCCGTATTGTTCCTGAGACGCGCCTTCATCATCGCCATCACCGCCCTGTCCTGCTCGTTCAGTCCGAGCAACATTATCGCGGAGATATAGATCAGCAGGAACAGGGCCGCCAGCAGGCCCAGCGCCGGGTAACTCTCGGCCCCCGTATACCAAAGCAGTGCTCCCACTATCGCCGCGCCGGCGACGCCGCCGATGATGGGCTTGGTGTAACTGCTGTCATAAGCGTTCATGCGCATGAACACCCAGACCTCGAGGGCCCGCAGCAGGTTGATGGCCACGACCGCCGACATGTTGGCCAGGGCGGCGCCCATCACTCCGTATCCCGGAATCAGCAGGATGCAAAGCGTGATGTTTACGGCAAGCGCCACCAGCACGTTCAGCAGTTCCATGTGCGAGCGCCCTGTCATTATAACCATTAATCCGACGAGACCGGTGCCGGCGTTGATCAGCTGTCCCACCGCCAGCAGCACCAGCGCCCCGCTGCCGGTAGAGAAATCGCCGCCGAACAGCCGCATCACCGGGTCGGCAAACAGCATTATCAGGAGCAGCAGGGGGAGGCTGCAGATGAAAATCCAGCGCGTCACCGTCTTGAAGAGCCCCTGAAGCTCCCGAAGCCTTTCCTTGTTATAGAGGTCTGAAATAACCGGTGCGAAGACAGTGCGAAAAGCGGTGAGGATGGCAACGCTGCCAGTGACGCCAACACGCAATGCTGCCCCGTAGTAACCGGCATCCTCCGATGTGCCGATAAAACCCACCATCAGCATGTCCGTCCAGAGCAGGATGATGCCGAAGATGTTCGAGAACGCCAGGGGCAGCGAATAGCGGAACATCCCGCGAACCCTGCCGGCGGCGGCGCTCCGCGGCCCGTTGACGCCAGCAGGCATCATCAGCATCACGAAGATCATCGACATGGCCGCTGCAATCACCAGTGAGGCCACGTTTGCCCAGACGACTCCCATGAGCCCCGCCCCCAGCACCAGCACCAGCGCGGAAATGGCAAACTTGGAGAGCTGCTCTCCCAGGTCGCGGCTGTAGACCTGGTACTGCATCCTGTGCAGTGCCTGGGTCGTCGAGTTGAAGATGCGCGCTGTCGCCCAGAAGGGGATGGCGATGGCGAAAATCCGCAGGCCGGCGACCGCAGTGCTGCTGCCGTCAAAGAGCGGGTCAGCCAGCGAGGGGGCCACGAAATAGAGAACCACCATGACAACGGAGCCGATAGCGGCAGAGGTCACGAGCGCCGCCTTCACCACACGCCGCGCTTCCCTGTTCTCGGAGTCACCGACAAGCATGGAGACGAAACGCACCACTCCCAGGTCCAGCCCGGCGACGGAGACAAAGCCGAGGATATTGATGATGGTGAACATCAGGAAGTACTGGCCCAGCTCGTCCGCAGGCAGCATGCGCGCCAGCAGCAGTGTATAACCATAGAGAAGGATGAGACGGGCGATGGAGCCCGAGAAATTGATAGAGGCGCCCCTGGCCACGTGGGGCAGATAGGACGGCTTCCGTTCAGCCTGTCCGGTTCCCGAGTGCTTGGATGCTGGCTCGCTCAAATGTCCGCCTTACGGTGGCATCGCCGGGCGGCGCCTAGTAAGCTCCCCGCTTGCGGACTATCGCCACGAAAGTCCTGAGGATGATCTTGATGTCCCATCTGAGCGTCCAATTAGTGACATAAATATAATCCAGCTGCACCATCTCATCAAAGGGGATGTCGCTGCGGCCCAGTATCTGCCAGAGGCCGGTGATGCCGGGCTGTACCATGTGACGCATGTCGGCGGTCCCCTTGCATTGCTTCGCCTCATCCACCGGCAGCGGCCGCGGGCCGACGATGCTCATCTCGCCGCGGAAGACATTGATCAGCTGAGGCAATTCATCGATGCTCAGCCGCCTGATCACCTTGCCGACCCTGGTGATGCGGGGGTCGTCCTTCATCTTGAAGATGGGGCCGCTGGCGTCGCTCTGCTCTTCCAGGTCTTCCTTCATCGCCTCGGCGTCGGTGCGCATGGAACGGAACTTGTACATCATGAAGCGTTTGTGCCCCTTGCCCATGCGTTCCTGCCTGAAGAACACCGGTCCGGGAGAGTCGAACTTGATCAGGAAGCTCACCACCAGCAGTACCGGCGACAGGATTATCGTGCCCACCGCAGCCACAACCAGGTCCATCAGTCGCTTCGCCATGCGCATAGCCAGTCCGTGGCGCGCGTAGCGCGGCAGGCTGGCCATGGGCAGCCCTTCGATATCCTCGATCGCGACCCTCGATGACATGGATTCAAAGAAGCGGGGCACGACACTTACATCCACCTTCATCTCCTGGCATTGGTGGATTATTTCTAATATTTTCTCATAGGGAGCACGATTCTGGGCAATCAGTACACGACTGATGCAAAATTTCTTCAGTACTGATTCGAATTCAGATTTCGAGCCCAGAATCTGGACATCTCCGCCCCCCTCTTCGGATTCAGGTGGATAATCAAGAAATCCGACCACGCGCAAGCCGTATTCCGGGTGCCGTGAGAGCCTTCCTACAAGGCTTTTCCCAATCGGCCCCGCACCAATCACCAATGCACTCGTTTGAAACGGATTCTTGAAAGACAGCAATCCGATCCTTGCGATTGCCCTTGTCAAAGGTAGAAAAAACATCAATAGCAGCCAGGCGCATGCAATATATACCCATATGGCTTTGAAGGAGATGCTGTCGCTGGCAGTCAACAGCAGGAATGAGACGGCCAGCCAGGCCCCCACAGACAGGGCGCCGATGGTCTGCGGCAGCTCGTCGAATGTGGAGATGGAGAGTCGCAATACCTCCCGTTTGTAGACGCCGAAAAAGGCGAAGACCAGCAGCCATATCGGTATGGCGGCCATACCCAGCCATAACAGGCTGTTATCAATCATCCCCAGATTGGGGCCGAGGATGCTGGAAAAGGTGCCGTGGTCGATCCATATCTCGGCGATGTAATAGGCGATCGCCAGGCAGAAAGCGATGGTGAAGGCATCGACTGCGGGAATCACCAGCGAGTGGATAAACCTGATTACCTGCAGTTCGCGCCTGGGCGCCTGCAGCTCCTGTTCGTAGGGAAGGAAGCTCCACGCCTGCGGCTCGCCCTGCCTTTGGGCGTCTGCTTTCTGCTCAGGCATTTCCTGTGTGTTTTCCAATGAAATCCGTTCAGTTGGCTGAAGGTATGACTACACAGGCGACTTCCGGGGATTCGGGCCGGTTCCGCAGGCTAGGGCCCGATTGTCGCTCTCCTTCTTGATGTTGTTTTTTTATACTCTAAAAACGGGCTTTTGTCAACAAGATGACTACTTTGGTCAACTTTCAGATTTTCTCGACCCGTACCGCGCATACCTTTAATTCCGGTATCTTGCTTATCGGGTCGCGTGCGGTGTTCGTCAGCAGGTTGGCTGCGGACTCGACGAAATGAAAGGGAAGGAAGACGCTGCCGATGTTCGATTCATCGCTCACGCTCGCCTTCGCCTCGATGGAGCCTCGCCTGCTGGTCACCCGCACCATGTCGCCGTCGGCGATGCCCAGCCTGCCTGCGTCCTCCTGGTTTATCTCGACCCGGGCCTCGGGCACAAGCTCGTCGAGCCCCCGGGACCGGCGGGTCATGCTTCCCGTATGGAAGTGTAGCAGGTCGCGTCCCGTGTTGAAGACCAGCGGATATTCATCGTCCGGCTGCTCAGCCGGCTCGATGAAGTCGATGGCCGCCAGCTTGCCGCGGCCGCAGATGAATTCCTCCTCGTGCAGTATGGTGGTGCCCGGATGTGAGTCCTTGGGACAAGGCCACTGGATGCCGCCGTGCTACAGGCGGCCGTAGCGGATGCCGCCGTACTGGGGCACCAGCTCGCGGGCTTCGTTGTGAATGTCCTTGGGGCTCTCGTACTGCCAGTCCGCCCCCATGGCGTTGGCGATGTCGCGCACGATGCGCCAGTCGGCCCGGGCCGCCCCCGGGGGCTCGATGGCCTTGTGCACCCGCTGTACGCGCCGCTCAGTGTTGGTGAAGGTGCCGTTCTTCTCGGCGAAGCTGGCCCCGGGCAGCACCACGTCCGCCAGGGCGGCGGTCTCCGTGAGGAAGATGTCCTGCACCACCAGGAATTCGAGGTTCTCCAGGCCGCTCCTGACATGCGACGCGTCCGGGTCGGACATCATCGGGTTCTCCCCCATCACGTACATGGCCTTGATCTCGCCGGCGTTGGCCGCGTCGATCATCTCCGTGACGCTGAGGCCGATGTCGCCGGGCAGCTCCGTGCCCCAGGCCCGCTCGAATTTCTCGCGGGACGAGGGCACGTTCACCTTCTGGTAGCCGGGCAGCAGGCTGTGCAGGCCGCCCATGTCGCAGCATCCCTGGACGTTGTTGGCGCCGCGCAGAGGGTTCACCCCCGTGCCGTGGCGGCCCAGGTTTCCCGTGAGCATGGCCAGGTTGGCGACGGAGCGCACATTGTCGGTGCCGTTGGAGTGCTGGGTGACCCCCAGGCAGTAGGCGATGGCGCCCCGGTTGGTGGCGGCGTACATCAGCGCCGCCCGGGCGATATCAGCCACGGGCACGCCGCAGATGGCAGCCGCCTGCTCGAGGGTGAACTCCTCGAGGCTCGCCAGCAGCTCCTGGTAGCCCTCGGTGCGTATCTCCAGGAAGGAATCGTTCTGCAGCCCGTGTTCGACGATCACGCTCATCATCGCCTTCAGCAGCGCCACGTCCGTGCCGCCCCTGATCTGCAGGTGGATGTCGGCGCGGCGCGCCAGCCGCGTCTTGCGCGGGTCGACGACGATCAGCTTCATGCCGCCCCGGAGCGCCTTGTTGAGCATCATCGAGATCACCGGGTGGGCGGTGGTCGTGTTGGAGCCGATGAGCAGCAGCACCTCCGCCTTCATCAGGTCGTTGATGGAGTTGGTCATGGCCCCGCTGCCGAACGCTGTCGCCAGACCGGCGACGGAGGGAGCGTGTCATAAGCGGGCGCAGTGGTCCAGGTTGTTGTTGTTGAGGATGGCGCGCGTGAACTTCTGCAGCAGGAAATTGTCCTCGTTGGTGCAGCGGCCGGAGAGCAGCGTCCCGAAGGCCTTGCCGCCGTGCTGCTGTTTTATCTCACTGAAGCGCCTGCCCACAAGCTCGATGGCCTCGTCCCAGCCGGCGGGTTCAAGCTCGCCGTTCCTGCGTATCAGCGGCGTCTTCAGCCGGTCCGGATGATGGATGAAATCAAAGCCGTAGCGGCCCTTGGCGCAGAGGTTCCCCTGGTTGAGGCCGTAGGGGTTGTCCGACGAGACCTCGTAGACCTGGCCGTCGCCGATATGCAGCGTCAGCGAACAGCCGACGCCGCAATAGCTGCAGGTGGTATGGACGCGCGCCTGTTCGCGCCAGCCCTCGCGCAACGGCAGCCTGCGCTCGTCCATACTCATCCTGTTATCGAGGGCGCCCGTGGGACAGGCGGAGACGCACTGGCCGCAGAAGGTGCAGTCCGTCTCCTCCAGGGAGCGGTTGTAGGCGGCCATCACCTGCGTGTCCATGCCGGAGCCCGCCAGCTCGACGGCGCCGGCCCCCACCACCTCGTCGCAGATACGGGCGCAGGCGCCGCAGCTGATACATTTCCTGTATTGGCGTGAAACCAGGGGGTTGGTGTCAGAATGCCGTCGTACAGTGTGCATGCTGCCCCGGAAGCGGTTGCGGCCCACATCCAGCTCCAGGGCCCAGCGCCTCAGGGAGCAGCTGCCCTCCGTCTGGCAGACGCACTGCAGGCAGCGGAAGGCCTCCTGGCGGGCCTCCGCCGGTTCGTGGCCCAGCTCCACCTCGCGGTAGTTGCCGCGGCGCTCCTCCGGCGCGAGCATCGGCATCTGCCGCCGTTCGCCCTCCACCAGTGGTTGCTGCTTGATGTCCAGGTAGGCGGGCTTCTCCTCCTCCAGCGCCTCCGCCACCTCGGCCAGGTCCTCACCGGCCAGGTAAGCGTCCATGGCCCTGGCGGCGGTGCGGGATGTGGCGACGGCCTCGATCACCGTCTGCGCTCCCAGGAAGGCGTCACCGCCGGTGAAGACCTGCGGGCGGGCCGTCTGCAACGTCACCGGGTCGGCGTCAAGCGTGCCCCAGCGGCTTGTCCTGACGCCCTTCTCCTCCGGCAGGTAGGCAACCTGCTCGCCCGTGTCGTCGTCGCGATATGAAAGTTTCGGCATCTGGCCGATGGCGGGGATGATGGTGTCCACTTCCATCAGGTATTCCGACCCCTCAACCGGCTCGGGGCGCCTGCGGCCGCTGGCGTCCGGTTCCCCCAGTTCCATCTTCCGGCAGACCATGCCGGTGACGCGGCCGTCCTCTCCCTCGATGGCTACGGGGGCGGCCAGGAAGACCATCTCCACACCCTCTTCCCGGGCGTCCCGTACCTCGGCCTCGTGGGCGGGCATCTCCTTCTCGGTGCGGCGGTAGACCACGGTGACCTTTTCGGCCCCCTGTCTTATGGCTACGCGGGCCGCGTCCATGGCCGAGAAGCCGCCGCCGACGACGGCGACCCTGCCGCCTGCATCCGCCGGCTTGCCGAGGGCCACGTCGCGCAGGAACTCCACCACCGGTATCACGCCCTCCAGCTCCTCGCCCTCCACGCGCAGGGAGCGGCTGTCATGGGCGCCGATGCCGAGGAATACGGCGTCGAAGCCTTCCTTCAGCAGCCCGTCGATGCTGAAATCCTTCCCCAGGGCGACGCCGGTCTCAAGCTCGACCCCCAGGTCCCATAATTCCTGCAGCTCCTCGTCCAGCACCTGTTTGGGCAGGCGGTATTCCGGGATGCCGTAGCGCAACATGCCGCCCGGTTCCGGCAGGGCTTCGAAGACCTTGATGGCGTGACCCTTGAGCGCCAGGTAATAGGCGACGGTGAGTCCCGCGGGCCCGGCGCCGACCACGGCTACGCGCCTGCCCGTGGGCTTCTCCTGCGGCCAGGGAAGGGTGTCGGCTCCGTCGGCGGCGGCCTGGTCCCCGGCGAAACGCTTGATGGTGCAGATGGAGACGGCCTCGTCGTTGTCGCGGCGGCGGCAGACGCTCTCGCAGGGCCTGGGACAGACACGCCCCAGGGTCCTGGGGAAGGGCAGGCGCCGCTTGATGATGCGCACCGACTGCGCCGGGTCGTCCTCCGCTACGGCGCCCACGTATCCCGGTATGTCCAGGTGGGCTGGGCAGCGTCCCTGGCAGGGCGGCAGGCAGTAGGCGTCGTGGTCCGAGAGGATCAGCTCCAGCATCAGCCTGCGCATGGAGCGCAGCTCCGGCGTATCGGTGCGAACCACCTGCCCCTCCGCCACAGGTGTCGAGCAGGATGGCTTCAGCCGTCGCCGTCCCTCTATCTCGACAAGACAGAGGCGGCAGGAGTTTATCGGCTCCATCCTGCCGTCCCTGCAGATATTCGGTATCTCGATGCCGTTCTCCAGGCAGGCGTCGAAGATCGTCTGCCCGCGGTGGGCAGTGATGGGCCGTCCGTTGACGGACAGCTCGACCAGATCGACGGATGTGGCGCTGTGCCTTGTCATCCCACCTGCGGATATGTCTGTTCGCGGCGGCCGCTCAGGCTTCCGCTCCCGCTTCGGCCGTCTCCACCTCTTCGGGCTCCGGCTTCAGCGGCAGCCCCTGCAGGTAACGGTCGATGGAACGGGAGGCCACCTTGCCCGCGCCCATGGCGAGGATCACGGTGGCGGCGCCGGTGACGATATCACCGCCGGCGAACACACCTTCCTTGCTGGTGGCGAGGGTGTCGGGGTCGGCCACGATGTTGCCCCATTTGTTGAGCTCCATGTCCGGAGTCGCCTGGGTCAGTACCGGGTTGGAGCGCGTGCCCACAGACATGATCACCACGTCCACGGGGATGCGGCTCTCCGAGCCCTCCACGGGGATGGGGCGGCGCCTGCCGGAATCGTCCGGCTCGCCCAGTTCCATGCTGATGACCTCGATCTCCTCGACCCAGCCCTCCTGGTCGCCGATGATCTGCGTCGGGTTGGTGAGCATGTGGAACTGGATGCCCTCCTCCTCCGCATGATGGATCTCCTCGTTGCGCGCCGGCATCTCCTCCATGGAACGCCTGTAGATCAGGTGCACGTCCGCGCCCAGCCTCAGCGCGGTGCGGGCGGCGTCCATGGCTACGTTGCCGCCGCCGACCACGGCGACCTTCTTGCCCACCTTGATGGGCGTGTCGTACTCGGGGAACTTGAACGCCTTCATCAGGTTGGCGCGTGTGAGGAACTCGTTGGCCGAGAACACGCCGTTGAGGTTCTCGCCGGGGATGTTCATGAAGATGGGCAGTCCGGCGCCGTTGGCGACGAACACCGCATCATGGCCGTCCGCGAGCATGTCGTCGATGGTCATGGTCTTGCCGATGACGTAATCGAGCTTGATCTCCGCCCCCAGGCTCTCCACGTAATCGCACTCGCGGTAGACGATGTCCTTGGGCAGGCGGAACTCGGGAATGCCGTAGGAAAGCACGCCGCCCGGCTTGTGCAGCGCCTCGTAGATGACCACGTCGTAGCCCATCTTCGCCAGCTCGCCGGCGCAGGTGAGGCCCGCGGGACCGGAACCGACCACGCCCACCCTCTTGCCCTTGCTGGAGGCGATCTCCGGCTTGGAGGAGGCGCCGTTGGCGGCCTCCCAGTCAGCGGCGTAGCGCTCCAGGCGGCCGATGGCCACCGGATCGTGTTTCTTGCCCAGGATACAGACCTGCTCGCACTGCTCCTCCTGGGGGCAGACGCGGCCGCAGACCGCCGGGAAGCTGGTGGTCTCCTTGAGCTTGGCGATGGCCGCCGCCGGGTCTTCATGGGCGATGGCGTCGATGAAGGCGGGGATGTCAATGCCCACGGGGCAGCCATCCACGCATTTGGGCTTCTTGCACTGCAGGCAGCGGGTGGCCTCGGTGATGGCCTGCTCCTCCGTGTATCCCAGAGCGACCTCGTCGAAGTTGGTGGCCCGCTGTTTGGCGTCCTGTTCGGGGATGGGCGTGCGCGGAATCGCCATGCGCTCCTTCTTGGAGAGCTCCCGCTTGCCGCCGTTTTCCTTTTTCTCTACGTCAGACATGCTTTATCACCCCGGCATTCCAGGTAGTAGTCGTACGCGATCTTTTCCTGTTCGAGATACTGCCTCTGGCGGGACATCAGCAGGTCGAAGTCCACCGCGTGGCCGTCGAACTCGGGACCGTCGACGCAGACGAACCTGGTCTCGCCGCCGACGGCCACACGGCAGGCGCCGCACATGCCCGTGCCGTCGACCATGATCGAGTTGAGGCTGACGATGGTCTTGACGCCGAAGGGCTCCGTGGTCTTGCAGCAGAACTTCATCATGATGGCGGGGCCGATGGCGTAGACCAGGTCGATGCCGCCCTCCTCGCACATCTCCTTGATGGGCTCTGTGACCAGGCACTCGCGGCCGCAGGAGCCGTCATCGGTCGTGACGATCACCTCGTCACTGACCTCCTTCATCCTGTCCTCCCAGAGCAGCAGCGATTCCGTGCGCGCCGCCACGATGGAGATGACCTTGTTGCCGGCCTTCTTCAGCTCGCGCGCTATGGGGAAGACCGGCGCCACGCCGACACCGCCGCCGGCGCAGATGACCGTGCCCACCTTCTCGATCTCGCTGGGCTCTCCCAGAGGGCCGATGACGTTGGTGATGCTGTCGCCGGCATTGTAGGTCTGCAGTTCGCGCGTTGTCTTGCCCACCGCCTGCACCACGATGGTTACCGTACCCTTGTCGCGGTCGAAGTCGGCGATGGTCAGGGGGATGCGCTCCCCCTCTTCGTGGATCTTGACGATCAGGAATTGCCCCGCCTGCGCCGATCTGGCGACCGCCGGGGCTTCGATTACCTGCATGTATGTGTCATCAGAGTAGTCTTCTTTTTCGATTATCTTGTACATGTCCTCCTCTTGCGTCTGATGGTTTCTGGCAATATATCTTACTGTTTTAACTGAAAACAGGAAACCTGGAGCCGGTCGCGCCGGAATC
>JAJRYJ010000121.1 GCA_024275795.1 Actinomycetes bacterium
AGAAGTCGTCGGCGGCGTAGCCGTGCTCGGCTATCTGCAGGTACCAGACCGAGTCCCAGCGGGCCCAGATGTCGAAGATGTAATGGGCGAAACCGGAGAAGCTGTCCGTAAGCTCGGGCCTGAGGAAGGGCGTCTCCGCCAGCGCCGCCGGGTCCACCTTGGGCAGTGTCAGATAGGCCAGGGGCGCCAGCAGGAATAGGGCCCCCCGGGTTATGAGGAAGACCAGCCCCGCCTCCTTGAACGCTGCGGAGAGACGGCCGGCCAAGCCTTATGCCTCCTCGGCAGGTTTCAGGTAGAGGAAGCGGTCCAGGACGCGGTGGTAGTCGGTCCAGTGGTCCTGCGCGTCGGCCCGCGCCTTGGCGAAGACGTTGACCTTGGCGTTGATGTCGTCCGCGTGGTTGAGCAGGAACGCCTCCAGGGTCTGGGGCTTCTGCGGCGAGCCATATTCCAGTTCGCCGTGGTGCGCCAGTACCAGGTGCAGCAACTGCAACTCCAGCTCCCGGGGGAACGGCTCGCCCCCGCGGTTGTTGATGTTGTTGATCGCCTTGGCGATGATGCGTTCTCCGAGGACGATATGTCCCAGCAGGCGCCCCGGGTCCGAGTAGTCGATGGCGGTGGAATAGTCGAACTCGACGGTCTTGCCGATGTCGTGCAACAGGGCGCCGGCAACCAGCAGGTCGCGATTGATCTCGGGATAGATGTCAGCGAGCGCCTCCGAGATCCTGCAGACGTCGACGGTATGCTCAAGCAGGCCATGGACGTAGTTATGGTGCATGCCCTTGGCGGCCGGCGCCTGGCAGAACTTCTCGTACCTGCCGTCCTCGGCGAAGATCTCGTCCAGCAGCACCGTGAGGTGCGGGTTGCCGATGTCCCGGCGGATGCGCAGCAGCTCCGCCTCCATCTCCGCCGTATCACGGGGGCTCGAGGGCAACAGGCTGTCAAGGCTGAAATCGTCGCCGTCGACGGCCTTTCTGATGTCAGTGATCTTCAGTTGGGTGCCATAGTCGTCTTCGGTGACGGTTCCCGTGACGCGCACGACATCGCCCTTCTCGAAGGCGTCGATGTCACCTTCGCTCGCGTCCCACATGCGGGCCTCGATGCCGCCGCTGGCGTCCGTGAGCTTCAGCGCCAGGTACCTGCTGCCGTTGCGCGACGACCTTACGGATTTGCGCGAACAGATAAAGTAGTCGGCGATATCCCTGCCGGGTTTCAGTTCCTTGACCAGCGTCTTCATGCCTGTCTCCATTCCATCCGGTGTTGCTGCCGCCAGCCTCACGGCTGTAAAGCCGGCTCTCATTCTATATCATAGAGTCCGCCGCAGACAGAAGCGAAAAGGGAGTTTGTCATGACCGCCACCTTCACCATGCTGGGCAGCGGCGGCTGGATACCGACGGCCCGCCGACAGACCACCTGCGCCATGCTCAGCTTCCCCGATGCCCTGTTCATCTTCGACGCCGGCACCGGCATCTCGCGGCTGCTGGAGGAGCGCTTCCGGGGCGAACTCGAGGGGGAGCGCCCGGTGCATCTCTTCCTCAGCCACTATCATCTGGACCACATCATCGGCCTCTTCTACCTGCCGGCCATGTTCTCCGGCAGGACGGTGCACCTGCATCCGCCGGCCCGGGACATCACCGGCGTCGATGCGCTCGAGACCGTGGCGGCGGTCATCAGCAAGCCCTACAATCCGCATGACCTGGAGGACATGCCGGTGGACATCAGGGTGGAGGCGCTGGCCGCCGGAGGGCATCAGCTGGCGGGGCGCCGTGTCTCGGTGCGCCGGCAGATCCACGCGGACCCCTCGGCGGGCTTCCGCATCGACGACCTGCTGGTGTTCGCCACCGATACGGCCATGGATCCGGGGACGGTCCCCTTTGCCGAGGGTGTCTCCCTGCTGGTACACGAGGCCTGGATAGACGGCGCCGAGGAGGATGACCCGGAGACGGAGCACATCGCCCGCGAGGCCTACGTGGCCCATACATCCGCGCGCCAGGCGGCGCAGCTGGCGGCGGAGGCGGCGGTGGGCCGGCTGGTGCTCAGCCACCTGAGCCCGGTGCGCGGCGACGCCTATCACGCGCAGATGCTGGAGTCTGCGCGCAGGCTGTTCCCGCAGGCGCTGATCATGGAGGACGGCGAGAGCCTGGAGTTGCAGGGGGCGGGACTGTAGGGGGCGGGATCGCCGCCGGCGCTATTCCAGGCGTTTGCGCCGCCTGTAGATGAAGGCGACCGCGGCGCTGACCACCACCAGGGCGAAGACGACGCCGGCCCCCCAGCCGATGTACTGGCTGATGCGCCGCCAGCTCTCGCCGAAGATATAGCCGCCGGTTATCAGCAGCGACGAGGCGATGATGGCTCCCGGAAGGTCCCAGGCCAGGAAGCGCCCGAAGGACAT
>JAJRYJ010000122.1 GCA_024275795.1 Actinomycetes bacterium
CACCCGGCAGACAGCTCCCCAGCTGCCGCTGCCGGGTGACCTAATCAGTAGAGAGGGATCTCTACAGCTTGTTGCGCCCTTGCGCGCTAACTCCTGTGGTCGCCGCCACTGTCCGATGAGCCGGCGTCATCCATGGCCGCCGCTCCGGAGGAGCCGCTGCCATAATCACCGCTGCCGCCGCCCTCATGCTGCTGTACCGGGGCGCCGCCGTAGCCGGAGGCATCATCCGTGGCGTCCATGGGCTCGTGGCCCACAGACATGTCATCCATGGAAGCGTCATCCATGCTCTCATCATCCATGCAGTCGCCCGCCGCGCAGTCATCATCCACGGAGGCGCTGTCCGGATCCATGGAGGCGTCATCGCCGTATTCGTCCGCTGCCGCCGCCGGGGCCGGAGTATCCGTAGCCGGAGCCACGGCAGAGACATGGTCAGACGCGTCCGTGCCCGGGGACGCCGCAACATCGTCAGCGGCCGGCGCGGCCTGTTCCCCCGCAGCCGCCACCGCAATTCCCGTCGCGCCGAGCATCAGCACTGCGACCAATATCAAAAGCTTGATACTTCCCATCAGAATCTCCTCGTTTAGAATCGCAGGAAAAGATTTGCCATTATCCATATAGCGGTCTATGGTGGAAAAAGTTACGGCCTCCTGGAAAAAAGACCGATACCCGTAACCAAAAGCATCCGTCAATCGCTATAAGGACAGGAACGATAATTGCCTGAGCACCAGGATCTGAGGAAGCTGGTCGAGAAGGCCCAGAGTGGAGACTTGTCGGCATACGGGCTGATTTACGATCAGCTGTATAACTCCATATTCGCCTATGTATGGCACCAGGTGGGTTCCCGGGCCCAGGCAGAGGATATAACCGCGGGAGTCTTCCTGGGAGCGCTCGAGAAACTCGACGGCTTCCAGTGGCGCGGAGCCGGGTTCCGGGCGTGGCTCTACCGCATCGCCCGCAACGATGTCCTGGACCACTTCCGCCGGCGCGGGCGTACGGCCGGCCAGGTGTCACTCTCGCCGGAGGCCCTGGAGCAGCCGGCGGCGGAGACCGTGGAGGACGCGGCCGAGAGCAACTGGGACCGCCAGGAACTGCTGGAGGCGGTGAAGCTGCTCTCAGACGATCAGCAACAGGTGATTTTGCTGAAGCTGGTGGGAAATTTAAGTAACCGGCAGATAGGAGAAGTGATTTCGAAGAACGAGGGAGCCGTCAAGGCCTTGCAGCACCGGGCGCTGGCGCGGCTGAGAAAACTGCTGGACGATGAGGACGACGGTCCACTGACGGAAACAGGCGATGACTGAACGGATACAGGACATACTGGATGATTGTCTCGAGCGGATCCTGACGGGAGATGAGAGCATCGACTCCTGCCTGGACCGCCATCCCGGCATGCGCGATGAACTGGAGCCGCTCCTGCGGCTGTCCCTGGAAAGTCAGGCGGCCCTCAGGGTCGCCGTTCCCGTGGAAGCTAAAGCTGCGGGCCGCGAACGGCTGATGTCAGCCGCTGCAGCGGCAGCCGCCCGGTGGCCGTCAGATGCGACCGCTGTGCGCAAGGCCGGAAGCAGGCGCAAACCATTCCTGCGGCTGCCGAGGCTGATGCTGAAGCCGGTGCTGCTGGGGGCGATGCTGACGGCGCTGCTCTTCGGCGGTACGGCCATGGCCGCATCCGGGGCGGAACCTGACAGCTTTCTCTATCCCGTAAAGCTCTCACTCGAGGACCTGAGGACCGTCATCGCCTTCCAGCCCCTGGACCAGGCCCGGGTGGAGGCCGGGCATGCGGACGCCAGGCTGGATGAGATCATGATCATGGTCGACGAGGACAAGGCTGATTATGTCCCGGGCCTGTTTGAAGCTTACAATGAAGAGATCGGCGAGGCGGATGCGGACATGCTTGCCGCCGCCGCCGCCGGCAAGGATACGGCTGACGTAGAAGAGATGCTCGCCGATGTGCGCGACCGCCACGACCGCATCCTGCTGGCCATCGAGGACGATGTCCCTGATGATGTCAGGGCGGCGATCGCCGATGACATCGAAGAGGCGGCGGACCGCGATTCCGGCGCAACCGGCAACCCGGCCGGCGATGAAGGCGCAGCCGACGCGCGGTCGCCCGGGGAAAACATGGACGATGGAAATGGCGGCGACTCCTACCGGCAGCCAGGCCACGAAGGCGGCGGCACGGGGGACGACGCCGATCACGCACCCGGAGACCGGGAGGACGGCCAAGACCATGACAGCAACGCCCCCGCTCCCGGTGACCGGGATAATGACGACATGAGTGCCGTCGGCGGTGACGGCGGAGACGCTGCAGACACCGATGACGATGAGGACATGTACCAGGAGGAAGGCGTGCGCATGGAGGGCTCGCCCGGGAACGGCACCACGGATAATCCGTCAAGTTTTTGATACCATGCGTTTATTTGTTGTCATATCAGCCTGTAATCGCTAAAGGAAAAAACCGGTTTGCCGAAGGATTTGTACGGTCAGCGAAAGCAAGCAACCTGCCCGTAGGGCGGGACTACCCCACACTGTTTCCCGGCCCCCGCGTTCCGGCCTCAATTGACGCCGCTACGTACACAGCAGCTATGAGAAACAGCCTGACTGCAGACACACAGACATCTTTCACAGTCAGGGGCGGAGGCGAAGTAAGCGGGTGGTACCTGCTGCGCGTCACGGCACTCGCCATGGCGATTGCCCTGTTCCTCTTCACCGGCATCGCCATCGCCTCGGCGGACGCCGACCCGGATAATTTCCTCTACCCGGTTAAACTGTTTCTGGAAGACGCGCGCGCCTCCCTTGAGTTCGACCCGGCCGCAAGGGCCGGGATCGAAACCGCCCATGCAGACGCCCGGCTCTAGGAGCTGGAGACGATGATCGAGGCCGGCGACCCCGAATATGCACCCTCGCTGCTTGAAGACTATGAGAAACATTTGGCAGAAGCGCGCCGCTGCCTCGATGAGGCCGCCGCCCGCGGCGACGCTACCGCAGACCTGGAGACGCGCATGAGCTCTCTGGATAAAAAACACGACCTGCTGCTCATCGATTACGCCGACGAGCTTTCGGAGTTCGTGGGAAGCGCCGTGGCGGCAGCCAGGAGGAACAGCAATTATCTGGGCAGCGGCGGGCTGCATGGCGTCCGCGATGACGCCGCGGCTGCCGGCGTTTCAGGCCGGGAGCCGGCGGACGGCTAAGTTGCTCAGGCACCGGCGGCGGGCGTATCCGTCAGCGGTGCCGCCGCCTCCGAGTCCGGAGCGGTTGCTGCCGGCGGCGGCCAGGGGACCGTGAACCGTTATAACGAAAACACCCCGGGTCCTGTCGATAACACCCCGGGGGCTGTCAACCGCCGGGACGACGGTCGCGGAAGCGGGAGCCGTGGCAGCGAACAGGGGAACAACGGCCGCGGCGGCGGGCGGAGCGGCGGCAGGCCGGGTGGCGGGGATGTGCGGGGTGGCGGCGCCGGTGGGGCTCGCTGACCGATTCCGGTCAACGGAAGCGGCCTGCACGGTTTTCGCTAACCCTTCAATTCCGACAGCTTCTCCAGGAACATGCGGTTCTCATCTTCCGTGCCGACGCTGACCCTGATATAGCCCGGGCATGACAGCGGCCTGCCGGGCCTGACGATAACTCCCTGCCGCATCAGCGCCTCCGGCACCTCGTCCGCAGGCACGGCGAGCCCCTCCACATCCACCAGCATGAAATTGCTCTGCGTCTCGATATAGCTGATGCCCAGCGAACCGAGCCCCTCGTAGAGCTGGCGGCGGCCCTCGAGGTTCTGCCGCCGCCTCTCCAGCAGGCGCTGCTCCAGGCCCAGGGCCTCGAGGGCCGCCGCCTGGGCCAGGGTGTTGACGTTGAAGGGCTGCCTGACCTTGTCGATGGCCTCCCTGACCTCCGGCGCGCCGACGCCGTAGCCGACCCTGAGGCCGCAGAGGCCGTAGATCTTTGAGAAGGTGCGGGTAACGAACACGTTGCCGCCCGCTGCAGCGAGCTCCATGCCCGCCTGCGAGTCCTCCTCGTCCACGTACTCGTTGTAGGCTTCGTCCAGCACCAGCAGGCAGTCTTCCGGGAGCCCGGCAGCGAATTCGCGGATGTCGGCTGCCGGCAGGTAGGCTCCCGTGGGGTTGTGAGGGTTGGTGAGAAAGACGATGCGGGTGCGTTCGCCGACGGCTTCCGCCAGCGCCGGAAGGTCGTTGGCGAAGCCCTTGAGGGGCACCTTCACCGGCGTCGCCCTCCGCCCCGCAGTCACCATCTCGTAGATGAGGAAGGTGGGGTCGGAGATGACCGCCTCCGTGCCCGGCTCAAGCAGCACCATGCTCAGCCAGAACAGCAGCTCGCAGGAGCCGTTGCCCACGGCGACCATTTCCGGGCTGACGCCGTATCGCTGCGCCAGGGCCTGCCGCAGCCGGCGGCAGGCCGCATCCGGATAGCGGTTGAGGTCGCCGAAACGCTCCTCGATGACCGAGAGCACCTCGGGAAACGGCGGCAGCGGCGATTCATTGGAGGCCAGCTTCACCGCCTGGTCCAGGCCATAGCGCTCCAGCACTTCCTCGATGGGGGTGCCCGGCGTATAGGCGGCGATGCTGTCAAGGCTGGCTATGAACTTCATGGTTGCGGCCCCTGTTATTCGGGCAGGTCCGTCCGCAGCTGACGGGCTTCGTGCAGGTAGGCGTGTCTGATATCGTCGCGGTCCAACCGCGTGTAGACATGCATCATCACCCTGATGCACTGCTGTACGCTCCCCTCGACGGCTATCTCCTGGGAGCACAGCAGCGGGATGTGCGAAAGGCCCAGGTTGCGAGCGGCTACGGCGGGGAACTCGGACGTGAGGTCCCGGGTGGCCGTGAAGATGATGCTGACGATATCATCAGCCGCGATGCCGTTGCGGGAGATGATCTCCTCCAGCAGCTCCTCCGTGCGCTCGAGCACCTGCTCGCTGGTATCTTCCTCGACGGTAGTGGCGCCGCGTACGGCCACCAGCCTCCAGTCACCCTCCTTCATCTTGCGCCCTTCCCTGCCAGCTGTTTCAAAAGCCTCACTTCCCTTTCGCTGAGCACACGGCTGTCGCCGGGCGCCATTCCCCTGTCGGTCAACATGGCATAGCCGCTGCGGTGCAGGCTGATCACCGGGTGTCCCAGCGATTCCATCATCCGGCGCACCTGCCGCTTGCGGCCCTCGTGAATCGTCAGCTCGATAGTGGTGGCGCCGCCGTGGACAGAGACCCTGCCCACCTGCGCCGGCGCCGTGACCCCGTCCTCGAGCCTGATGCCCGAGCGCAGCCTTTCCAGGGACCCTTCGCTCAGGATCCCCTCCACTTCAACCCTGTATACTTTATCAACCTCGAACCGTGGATGCATCAGCCGGTGGGCGAGTCCGCCGTCATTGGTAAGCAGCAGCAGGCCGGTGGTGTCCCGGTCCAGCCGGCCCACGGGAAAAAGGCGTTGCGCTGAGGGAACAAGTTCGGTGACCGTTCTCCTGCCGCGGGGGTCGCTGGCGGCGCTGATGACGCCGGCGGGCTTGTTCAGCAGGTGGTATTCCCGCGATCCGGGCTCCAACGCAGCACCGTCCACGGTCACCTTATCCCCGGGCCCTATCCTCGTGCCCAGTTCATCCACGACCCGGCCGTTCACCCGCACCCGCCGCTCGAGGATCATCTGCTCGCACCTGCGCCTGGAGGCGACACCGGCGCGGGCCATGTATTTCTGCAGCCGTTCGCCGCCTGCGGCCATCGGCTACTCCCGCGCCTCAGCCGCCAGGTGCAGCTTCTGCCTCAGCTCCTCCACATCCTCCGGGGTGGCCTCGAAACCCTCCAGCGGCGGCAGCTCCTCCAGGCTCGAGAGGCCGAAGAGCTTCTCGAAGGCCTCAGTGGTGCGGTACTGTATCGCTCCCCCCTGCCCCGAGCGCCCCGCTTCCATCAGCAGGCCCTTGTCCATCAGGGTGGCGACGACCGTGTCGGCGCCGATGCCGCGGATGCGGGCGATGTCCGGCCGCGAGATGGGCTGCAGGTGGGCGACGATGGCCAGGGTCTCCATGGCGGCGGGCGAAAGTGAGTAGTCCACCGGCCGGCGGCAGAAGCGCTCCACCGCCCCCCGGGCCCCGTCGGCGCTGCGGAAGCTGTAACCGCCTGCCACCTCCGTGACGACGATACCGCCGGCATCGTATCCATAGCGTTCCCTGACCGCCTCGATGGCGCGCGAGAGCTCCTCGCCCTCGGCGCCGGTGACCTCGGCCAGCACGTCCAGGCTCACCGGGTCGGGGGCGATGAACAGCACCGCCGCTATGTCGCGGGCCAGGTCGCCGCTCTGCCGGCCGCGGCCGCCTTTTCCTGTTTCGCTCTCGTTGGACATAATGGTTTCCGCCGCTCCGCCTGCGGCGGGGTCAGGCTATCCTCTTCTTCCCCGCCTCTTTGCGGGCCTCGTGGATGATGATGCTGCCGAAAAGACGCTCCTGTTCGATCTCCAGTTCCCCCGAGTTGTACATCTCCAGCAAGGCGAAGAAGGTGACCGCCTGAGTCATGCGGTCCGTGCCGCCGACGATCTCCTCGAAACTGAGCTGGGGCCGGTCCCTGAGCGCCGCCCGGATCTCCTTCATCTGCTCCCAGATGCTCACGGTGATCCTGGCCATGTGGTCGGTCCTGATGGCGGGCGGCACCACCAGCAACAGCGCCAGCGCCTGGTTGAGCGCATCGGGCTCATATTTATGGGGCACCTCCACCCTGACAGGGCCGACGATGCGCGGCAGCGGCGCCGAGCGGAAGCGCCAGTGCCGGGTGGTATCGTAACGCTCCCTGAGCCAGGCGGCGGCGCCCTTGAACTTCTTGTAGGTGATCAGGCGCAGCACCAGCTCCTCGCGCGCCTCCTCCGGCGTCAGGTCATCCAGGTCCAGGTCTTCGGGCCTGGGCAGCAGGCGCGCCGACTTGATCTCCATCAGGGCGCTCATCAGGATCAGGAACTCGCTCACCGCCTCCAGGTCCAGTTCGTCCTTCTGCTCCAGCCGCTCCAGGTAGCAGATGACGATCTCCGCCAGGGGGACCTCGAAGATGCTGACCTCCTCCCTGAGGATCAGGGATAACAGCAGGTCGAAGGGGCCCTGGAAGATCTCCAGATCCAGGTCGAGTTGTTCTAGATGCCTATTGTCCGACATGCCTCTCCCAGGACTTCGGTGGCTACGGTCTGCGCCCGGCGGCGGCCGTCCTCGAGGATACCCTCGATGCGGCCGGGCTCGTCCAGCAGCTGCCGGCGGCGTTCCCTGATGGGGTCCAGCCGCGCCAGCACCCGGGCGGCCAGCCGCTGCTTGCAGTCGGTGCAGCCGATGGTCGCCTGGCGGCAGGCGGAGTCGATCTCGGCCTTCTCGCCGTCGGGGATATCGAAGTACTGGTGGTAGGAAAAAACGTTGCATTCATCGGGATGCCCCGGGTCCTTGAGCCGCTTGCGGGCCGGGTCGGTGAACATGCTCATGATCTTATTGGTGACGGACTCCGGCTCCTCGGCGATATCGATGGTGTTGCCGTAGGACTTGCTCATCTTGCGGCCGTCCAGGCCCACCAGCCTCGGCGTCTCCGTGAGGATGGCCTTCGGTTCCGGAAAGACCTTCCCGTAAAGGCCGTTGAAACGCCGGGTGATCTCCCGGGCCAGTTCCAGATGTGAGAGCTGGTCCTCGCCTACGGGGACGCGTGAAGCCTTGTAGAGGATGATGTCCGCCGTCTGCAGCACCGGGTAGCCCAGAAAGCCGAAGGTGGCCACCCGCTCTCCCAGCTCGCCCACCATCTCCTTGTAGGAGGGCGAACGCGTCAGCCAGGAGACCGGCACCAGCATCCCCAGCAGCAGCGCCAGCTCGCTGTGCTCCTTGACCTCCGACTGGCGGAAGATGACGCTGCGCTGCGGGTCGATGCCGGTGGCTATCCAGTCGGCAACCATCTCGATGCCGTCCTGTTTCATGCCGGCGACGCTGTCGAAACGGGTGGTGAGGGCGTGCAGGTCCGCCACGCAATAGAAACAGTCGTAGTCATCCTGGAGCCGGACCCAGTTGGGGAGCGCCCCGAGCAGGTGGCCGAGGTGAAGACGGCCGGTGGGCCGCATCCCGGAGAAGACTCTTTCACGTGAAGCGGATTGGGACTCTGGCATAGGGGGATTCTATCCAAGCGGCGCCCATATATAAAGCCGTGGCGTGGCCGCGACTCCTTTTCGTGAGGTCGGAGCGGCCGCCTAGATGTCGCGCAGCATCTCGTCGTCCATGCCGAAGTAATGGCCCAGCTCATGCATCACCGTGTCGCGGACCAGCTTCCTTACCTGTTCGTCCGTGCGGCACATCTCCTCGATGGGAACTCGGAAGATGGAGATACGGTCCGGCAGGGCGCCTGCGTAGCCGCGGGCCCTGCGGGGAAGGGGCACGCCCTCGTAGAGTCCCAGGAGCTGGTGAGGGTCGTTCATCTCCACCTGCGCCAGCTGTTCGGGCGTGGCCAGATCCTCTATGACCACGGAGACGTTATCCAGCTTGTCGGCGAAGTCGCCCGGGAGGTCGGCCAGGGCGTCCTCCACCAGCTGCTCGAAGCGCGCTGGATCCATGGACCGCCCCACCGGGGCTGCTAGCCCTTGCGCCTGGCCGGTTCTTCCCTGGAGAAGCGTTCCGTCATCGCCCGCCGGCACTGCTGTTCCTGGTCCTTGTTGTAAGCCTTCTCGACGGAAACACCACAGTGCTCCAGGGGCTGCCTGACGACCTTGACGGCGCCGAAGCCGCCCTTGCGCTTCTCGAGCTTATGGAAACCGGCGAGGTCCACCTCTACGGCGAATACCTTGTACAGGCAGCCGAAATAGGTGGTGTCATCCTCGTCGTAGGAATAGACGTACTTGCATCCGGAGTTGAAGCAGTTGGAGGGGTAGACGATCTTCTCGCAGACCACCTCGCACTCAGCGCACTCCAGGTCTTCGGAGAGTTCCAGAAGTAGTGACATTGATTTGAAGCCTTTCTTTCCCGCAGCTCGCCAGAGGTCCTCGCCCAGAATCATCCCCGCCCGAACTTGAACGGCCGCTCGATTTGAACTGCGTGTATTTTACTGTTTAAGCCCTTTATGCGCAAGGAAAGCGGGATTGATAATACTTTACGGGGGTAGAAGTAAATTAAATCGCCGGAGACCGCATCCGCGACGGCGCTCCCGGCGCCGGTGAACCGATGAATGAGCAGCCGATATCCAGCATACGCACCCGCGACGGGCAGGTCGTCCCCTTCGACCGGCAGCGGATCGAGACCGCCATCCGGCAGGCCGCCCGATCCTCCGGTGCCGGTGACGGCGAGACGGCCGCAGCGCTCACGGAAAAGGTGGTCGGCCGCCTGGAGCGTGAGTTCGCCGGCAGGATCCCCGGGGTCGAGGACATCCAGGACATGGTGGAGGAGACGCTCATCGCCGACGGCCGCGCGGGGATGGCGCGGGAATATATCACCTACAGGCGCAGGCGCGCCGATATCCGCGCCGCCAAGCGCTTCCTCGGCGTCGAGGACGACCTCAAGCTGCCGCTGAACGCGCTGACGGTGCTCAAGAAACGCTACCTGGGCCGCGACGACCAGGGGCGCATCAACGAGACGCCGGGGCAGCTGTTCGAGCGGGTGGCCCGCGTGGTCGCCGCCGGGGAGGCGCAACACGGCGGCGATGCGGATGCGGCCGCCGCCCGGTTCTACCAGGCGATGGCGGCGCGGGAGTTCCTGCCCAACTCGCCGACCCTGATGAACGCGGGCACCGAGCTGGGCCTGCTGTCAGCCTGTTTCGTCCTGCCTGTACCCGATTCCATCCCCGGCATCTTCGAGTCCGTCAAGAACATGGCGATCATCCACCAGGCCGGCGGCGGCACCGGTTTCTCCTTCTCGCACCTGCGGCCGCGGGGAGACCTGGTGGGAACCACCCACGGCATCGCTTCGGGTCCGGTGAGCTTCATGGGAGCCTTCGACGGCGCCACCGAGGTAGTCAGGCAGGGAGGCCGCCGCCGGGGTGCCAACATGGGTGTGCTCAGGGCCGACCATCCGGATATCCTCGATTTCATCAACTGCAAGCAGGGAGAAGCGGCGCTGGCGAACTTCAACATCTCCGTGGCGGCCGATGACGCTTTCATGGAGGCGGCCGCCTCAGACGGCGAATATGATTTGATCAACCCCCGTACGGGCGAGAGGACCGGGAGACGTAAGGCGGCGGCGGTGCTCGAGGCCATCGCCTCGGCCGCCTGGCACTCCGGCGATCCGGGGATGCTTTTCCTCGACCACATCAACGAGAGCAACCCGACGCCGCTGCTGGGCGAGATGGAAGCCACCAACCCCTGCGGCGAACAGCCGCTGCTTGACTACGAATCCTGTAACCTGGGCTCCATTGACGTCTCCAGGCTGGTGACTGCGGATGGTTTCGACTGGGAACGGCTGGGTGGGCTGGTGGAGCTGGGGGTCCGCTTTCTCGACGACGTCATCGACGTCAACCGCTTCCCACTGCCGGAGATCGAGCGGATGACCCTGGGCAACCGCAAGATCGGCCTCGGCGTCATGGGTTTCGCGGAAGCCCTGATCAAGCTGGGGATCCGCTATGACTCGGAGCAGGGCCTGGCGGCGGCCCGGGAGCTGATGAGCTTCATCTCGCGGCGCGCCGCCGCTGCCTCCGCCGCCCTTGCCGGGGAACGTGGTTCCTTCCCCAACTTCGAGGGCAGCGCCTGGCAGCAGCAGGGATATACGGAGATGCGCAACGCCACACTGACCACCATCGCGCCCACCGGGACCATCAGCGTCATCGCCGGCACCACCAGCGGCATCGAGCCGCTGTTCGCCGTCTCCTTCGTGCGCGACGTCATGGAGGGGGTGCGGCTGCTCGAGACCAACCGGGAGTTCGAGCGTGTCACCAGGGAGCAGGGTTTCTATTCGGAGAAGCTGATGACGGAGATAGCGCGGTCGGGCGGAATCAGGGGGATGAGCGACATCCCCGAGACCGTCAGGGATATCTTCGCCACGGCCCTCGATATCGACGCGGAATGGCATATCCGCATGCAGGCTGCCTTCCAGGAACATGTGGACAACGCCGTTTCCAAGACCGTGAACCTGCCACCGGAGGCGGGAATCGACGATGTCCGCCAGGCCTTCATCAAGGCATGGGAGCTGGGCTGCAAGGGCATGACCGTCTTCCGCTACGGCAGCCGCAGGCAACAGGTGCTGTATCTGACCGCCTCGGAAGCCAGGTCCGGCGGCGAACATGTGCTGGCGGACGCCGAATACTCCGGCGGCTGTCCCGCCGTCGACTGCGAGATCTGAATTACATGGTGAGATTGAGGATTATGCTTACAGCATAGAGCAGTACCCAGATCAGCATAAAGACCAGGATAGCCTGCCAGCGCCTGTATCTGAGCTTCCAGAGCGAAAGGGCGAACGCCAGCATTGCCATGGCCAGGATCAATCCCGCCGGGTCCTCAATGCGCTCCCGCTCCCGCTCGGTCTCCGAGACCAGCATCACTCCAAAGAGAATCAGCACCGATGATGCCAGCGCCAGTCCCGTGAGGACAGCCTTACCTGTCCTGCCCAGCAGCTCCTGCATACCATTACCTCCCGTTTGTGTCCGGCGGCTCCGGGAACCAGTATTCCCTGCCGGAATCATCCTTACAGAAAACGAACGTGCGGGTCCTGAAGTTCCTGATGCCCACCGGCACATCATAGGCCAGCGACAACAGCCTCCTGGTGCCCGGACCCAGTTCTCCCACGGAGACAGGCATGGCCGTAGCCAGGCTCACCAGGCCGGGGGCGCAATCAGAAGCCAGCACCTCAAGGCCCAGGGCCGTGCCGCTGCCCGTACTCGCAAGCCAGTAGTCGACGGTCAGCCTGCGCGACTGGTAGTCCGCCATCGTCGCCCAATAGGAGCGCTCCCGGGACCAGGATAGTTCGGGCATGGTCGTGGCAGCCGCCACCGTGTTGGAAATGGCAGCCGGCTGCCAGGCCTCGTCCCGCGCCCTGACGGCCAGATAGTAGGTAGTTCCCGGCTCCAGTCCCGTGACCTGCAGCTGCTCCGGGGAACCCGCCTGCCGGGGGGCTGCGGCAGGGTCGGCCCTGCGGCTGTAGTCCCAGTTGTCGGCAGTGATGGGCTCCTGACCGTAACGGACCTCGTAGCGCTCCGCCTTGCCACTGTCACCGTCGTCTCCCGGCGCCGTCCAGTTGAGGGTGACGCTGCCGGAAGAGACCGCCGTGACAGTCAGGTCACCGATGGCTGCCGGCGGCGTATAATCCGCCGTCAGCTCATCCCCGCTCTCCGGCGCCACCTCCGCATCCGGCAGCCCGTCGGCATCCGTATCGACCATCAGCACCATCACTCCAGCCACCGCCGTATCCAGGCTGGCGGTTGATCCTTCGTCCAGCGGAATGGCGCGGAACTCCCTGATGAAAACGGCGCCATCGCGCTCGCTGGGAACCTGGACATTGAGGTCGACCGGACCTGAATCCGCCGCCCTCACCTCCAGCCGCAGGCCGTCCCCGGCGTCCGCCCCATGAACGACGATATTGACGGTGCCGTCCGCCTCCCTGCGGAAATATTCCGCGTCCGTTATCTGCAGCTCCAGGGCGCCGCTCCCGTCAAGCCCCACATGGTTGCCCGCCGCATCATAGAGATGCAGCTCCGCCCCCGGCGAGGCCGAGAATACGACGTCACCGAGGTCTCCGTTCCAGCGGGAGGCGCCCGCCCAGGCCAGCGGGTCACCCCAGGACCAGCCCTGGAACGCCGGCCCGCGGGGACCCTTGTTTACCGTATAGGGTGGCCACCACCATTTGGAGTCCTCGCCCCAGAGGCCGGCGAAACCCACCCAGCCCTCCGCCTCTCCCGCCCAATCCATCTGCAGGTCGGGGAAGTGGCTGGTAGCATCACCAGTCCTGTCGACGCGACCCCAGGCGTTTGCTGCGCGCAAGCCGCGGCCCGCGCGGAAATAGTTGGCGTGGGACCCCTGGGCCACGAACACCCGGGGGTGATCGCCGTATTTCATCAATCCCGGCTCATCCCAGCCCTTGCTCGCTGCATCGCCATGCTGTGAATATGCGACCGATTCGGGATTCAGGCCGTCGTCCAGGGTGACCTGCACCATCTCCCAGTCTCCCTCGTGGTTGTTGTACCAGTCATTAAAGTAGTAACAGAGCCAGTACTGGATCACGGTCCTGCCGGTGTCGCTGTCAGCCGGAACAACGCGGGCATAGGCGGTGACCGGGTAACCGTTGGGGGCTTCGGCAAGCTTCGCCAGGTATTCGTCACTGAAATCGTTGAAGGGGTTGGCCGGACTTCCCGGCAGGTCCAGGTAGTTGCCCGCCTGCGGGTGGCCGGCCAGGTCGCCGATGGATGGACCTTCGACAGCGCCTGCGGCCGTGACGATGCGTGCTCCTGGCACATCGACCATCAGTTCGACCGTGCGCGGCTCGAAGTCCGTCCTCCGCCCATCGTAGATGTCATGGTCGAAGTGAAGCAGCGGCTTGTAGTGTTCGGCCAGGGCCCATGCAGTGTCACCCAGCCGGTTCTGGTAGATGTCACGGTTGCCGTTACGCTCATCCCCCCAGACGATGCGGTCTCCGGAGATGGCCGGGTTGAAGGTGGCGGCTCCGCCGCTTGAGACC
>JAJRYJ010000123.1 GCA_024275795.1 Actinomycetes bacterium
CGACGAGACCGCGTCCAACCGCCTGGCCGACCTCTTCGAGGTCACCGACCGCGCCTGGCAGGCCGAGACCCTGCCGGAGGACGACCACCTGGCCGGGGACGGACGCGTGATGGAGATACTCAGCGAGCACACCTGCCAGGGATGGCTGGAGGGCTACCTGCTGACGGGACGCCACGGACTGTTCTCCTGCTACGAAGCCTTCGTGCACATCATCGACTCCATGTTCAACCAGCACGCCAAGTGGCTCAAGGTCGCAAGCGATGAGATACCGTGGCGGCGCGACATCGCCTCGCTCAACTACCTGCTGACCTCTCACGTCTGGCGCCAGGACCACAACGGCTTCTCGCACCAGGACCCGGGCTTCATCGACCACGTAGTCAACAAGAAGGCGGATGTCATCCGCGTCTACCTGCCTCCCGACGCCAACACGCTCCTCTATATCACGGACAAATGCCTGCGCTCCCGCAACCTGGTCAACGTCATCGTGGCCGGCAAACAGCCGGAGCTGCAGTGGCTGGACATGGACGCCGCCATCGAGCATTGCGCCGTCGGCATCGGCGCCTGGCAATGGGCCGGCAACGACGGCGGCGGCAAGCCGGACGTGGTGATGGCCTGCGCCGGCGACGTACCCACCCTCGAGGTGCTGGCCGCCACCGCCATCCTGCGCGAATTCCTGCCGGGACTGAAGGTGCGCGTGGTCAACGTAGTCGACCTGATGACGCTGCAGCCGCCCAGCGAGCATCCCCACGGGTCGCCGGATGAACAGTTCGACGTCCTCTTCCCCGATGAGACACAGGTGATCTTCGCCTTCCACGGCTACCCCTGGCTGGTCCACCGCCTCACCTACCGGCGCCTCTTCCATCCTCAGCTGCACGTGCGCGGCTACAAGGAAGAAGGCACCACCACCACCCCCTTCGACATGGCGGTGCGCAACGACCTTGACCGCTTCCACCTGGTGAACGACGTACTGGAGCGGGTGCCCGCTGCCAGCAGCGACCAGGCCGCCGCTGACAGAACCAGGGATTACCTGCGCGCCCGGCTCGCCGAGCACGAACGCTACATCATCGAGCACGGCGAGGACATGCCGGGAGTGCGGGGCTGGAAATGGCCGGCAGTCTGACCACCGGGCTGATGCGCAGCCCGCGAGGAATGCCATGACCTGCATGTGCCCAGTAATCACGCTTACGCCCCGGGACTACGACGCCGTGCTCTTCGACCTGGACGGCGTCCTCACCAGGACCGCCAGCGTGCATGCGGCCGCCTGGAAAAAGCTGTTCGACGACTTCCTCGGGCAACGTGCATCCGAGACCGGCGAGCCCTTCGTCCCCTTTGATATCGAAGCGGACTACCAGCGCCACGTTGACGGCAAGCCGCGCTACGACGGCGTGACCGACTTCCTGGACTCCCGCGGTATCCAGCTGCCGCAGACCACTGGCGAGGGCGACACCCGAGCGAGCGTACATTCGCTTGGCGACCTCAAGGACCGCTATTTCCTCAAGGACCTGGAGGAAAAGGGAGTCGAGACCTACAAGGAATCCATCGTGCTGGTGAGGAACCTGCGCCGCCACGGCATCAGCACCGCCGTCGTATCATCGAGCAACAACTGTGCCGCCGTGCTCGAAGCCGCGGGCATCGCCGGCCTTTTCGATATCCGTGTCGACGGCAGGGATATCAGCCGCCTCGGGCTCGCAGGCAAGCCGGCGCCGGACGCCTTCCTCGAGGCCGCGCGCCGCCTGAAGGTGGAACCAGGGCGCGCCGTCGTCGTTGAAGACGCCGTGGCCGGCGTCGAGGCCGGACGCGCCGGCGGTTTCGGCTGCGTTATCGGCGTCGACCGCACCGGTCACGCCCAGGCACTGCGCGAGGCGGGGGCCGACGCCGTGGTCACGGACCTGGCCCAGGTACAGGTGGCCAGGGAATCCACTTCGGAGTGGTCGCTCATCTTCGAGGGCTTCGACCCGGAAAGGGAAGGTATCCGGGAAGCGCTGTGCACGCTGGGGAACGGCTATTTCGCCAGCCGCGGCGCCGCCACCTGGGCCCGCGCCGACGAAATCCACTATCCAGGCACTTACCTGGCCTGCGGCTACAACCGGCTCTGGAGCGAGATCGAGGGCAGGAAGGTGGAAAACGAGGATCTGGTCAATTTGCCCAACTGGCTCCCCCTTGACCTGCGCATCGACGGCGATGACTGGCTGGACACGGAAACGATGAAGATTCTGTCCTACCGCCAGGAACTGGACTTCCAGCACGGCATGCTGCTGCGCACCATGGAAGTCGAGGACGATCACGGCAGGCGCAGCATCCTGCTGGAGCGCCGCCTGGTATCCATGAACGACATGCACCTGGGCGCCCTGGAGCTGTCGCTGACGGCGAAGAACTGGTCCGGCAGGGTTCAGGTCCGCTCCGCCATCGACGGCCGCATATGCAATTCCGGCGCCCGTCTCTACCGCAGGTTCAACGGAAAACACCTGGAGCCGCTGGAGGAGACAGCGATAGGTGAAGACTGCATCCGCCTGCAGGTGAGAACAAGCCAGTCGCATGTCCATATCTCCCAGACCGCACGCACCCAGGCGTTCCTGGAAGGCTTGCCGCTGGAAGCCGAACGCCAGGTAATCAGGGAGCCGGGATACGTGGCCCATGAACAGGAGTTCCATGTCAATGAGGGAGAGACGCTGATGCTGGAAAAGGTGGTTACTTTCCATACCTCGCGGGACCACGCCATCTCCGAGTGCGGACTGGCGTCGCGCAAGGCCGCCCGGCGGGCCGGCCGCTTCGAAGCACTGCTGGCGGAGCACGTGCTTGCCTGGCAACACCTGTGGCGACGTTTCGACGTGCAGATACAGCCGGCGGAGCCAGGCTTCAGCGTCGATGTGCAAATGCTGTTGAGGCTGAACATGTTCCACCTGCTGCAGGTGGTTTCCCCCAACTCCCTGGGCCTGGACATAGGCGTGCCGGCGCGTGGCTGGACCGGCGAAGCCTACCAGGGTCATATCTTCTGGGATGAGCTCTTCATCTTCCCCTTCTTCAACCACCGCATGCCCGAGATAACCCGCACGCTGCTGATGTACCGCTACCGGCGGCTGGGCGAAGCGCGGGCCAACGCCAGGAGAGCCGGCTTCGAGGGGGCGATGTTCCCCTGGCAGAGCGGCAGCGACGGCCGCGAGGAGACTCAGAAACTCAACTTGAACCCGCGCTCGCAGCGCTGGGTACCGGACAACACCCACCTGCAACGGCACGTGGGCAGCGCCGTCGCCTACAACGTCTGGCAGTATTTCCAGGTGACCAACGATATGGAGTTCATGAACTCCTACGGCGCCGAGCTGATCCTGGATATCGCCCGCTTCTGGTCCAGCATCGCCAGCTTCAATCCCGAGCGTCAACGTTACGAAATCCATGGTGTGATGGGCCCGGATGAGTTCCACGACAGCTATCCCGGTTCATCCAGCCCCGGCCTGAACAACAACGCCTATACCAACATCATGGCCGTCTGGGTGCTCTGTCGCGCCCTGGAACTGCTTGACAGGCTTTCGGACATGCGGCAGGTGGAGCTGCGGGAACGCCTGGATCTGTCGGCGGAAGAGACGAAACGCTGGCAGGATATCAGCCGCAGGATGTACGTACCCTTCCATGACGATGGCATCATCAGCCAGTTCGAGGGCTACGAGAAGCTGCGCGATTTCGACTGGCAGGATTACGAGGCCCGCTATGGCAACATCCAGCGCCTCGACCTGATTCTGGAAGCCGAGGGCGACAGCGTCAACCGCTACAAGGCATCCAAGCAGGCCGACGTGCTGATGCTTTTCTACCTGTTCTCGGCGGAAGAACTGGGCGAGCTGTTCGGGCGGCTGGGCTATGGGTTTGAATACGACACCATCCCCCGGAACATCGCCTACTACGTGGGCCGCGCGTCCCATGGTTCCACCCTCTGCCGCGTCGTCTTCGCCTGGGTGCTGGCGCGCTCCAACCGCCGCCGTTCCATGAACATGTTCGTCGAAGCGCTGCAGAGCGACGTCAAGGACATCCAGCAGGGCACCACCGCCGAGGGCATCCACCTGGGGGCCATGGCCGGCGCCGTCGACCTGGTGCAGCGGGTCTGGACAGGCATGGAGGTCAAGGACGACGTCCTGCGGCTGACGCCGGAGCTGCCCCGTGAGATTGAACGACTGGACATGCGCATCAACTACCGCGGCCATTCCCTCGACCTGCAATTGACGCACGACCTGCTGACGGTGGACGGACACGAGAGCCCGGCGCCGCCGTTCACCCTGTCGATCGACGGCAGCGTCAGCGAGTTCACCGGCGGCGCCACTGTGACTTACCGGCTGGCTGCCGATTCAACAGTGAATGCTTCCGGGAAAGGGAATTCCGGGGAAAGAGGTTAGTACGCCAGGGGCTATGGGGCGGTGGTATCCTCGCCGATCTTCCACCTGCCGCTCTGCCTGACGAGAGAGGTTGTCACCTGGACCGCCTCCTCCTCCTGTCCGGGATACCGGTGAACAGACGACCAGGTCACTTTCGCCCTGTCACCCTCGATCTCCTCGCTGATTATGCTGACGTCAATAATCTCCGAGCCCTCGGGGTACAGCTTTTCGATCTCCTGCAGGTAGACGTCCTCCGGCGAAGGCAGCACTCCCGAGGCATGCAACTCGTAGAACTCATCGAACTTGCGTTCGTTGAGCAACCTGACATGCTCCTCGATCACCTCCGCCGGCGTGTCGTCATCGCTGTCACAACCGCTCTGTACGGCTGCGAACAACAGGGTCAGGAAAAAAGCCGCTGTCATCGCCATGACTATTCTCATCTCCGCTCATCTCCTCAATCTTCAAACCCGGCGGCTGGTTGCTTCTCTTGAGTATGTATACCCGCTTGCGCGCAAACGAACTATTCCTGATCAATCTCATCGAGCAGTTTGCGGTGCAGCATGTGCAGGGCGGCGATGACCGCCGCGGCGCGCACGTCTTCACGACCGCCGGGAAAATCGAAACGCTCGACCATATCCCCCTCTTCGGAGGAGGCACAGATGAATACCAGGCCGACCGGCTTCTCCTCCGTACCGCCGCCGGGGCCGGCGATGCCGGTGATGCCGACACCGTAGTCGGCGCCGGTGAGCGACCTTGCCCCCAGGGCCAGCTGCTGGGCCACGGGCTCGGAAACGGCTCCCACTTTGCCGAGGATCTCGCCTCGCACCCGCAGAACCTTCTGTTTGACTTCGTTATGGTAGGCGATGACACCACCGAGATAGAAAGCTGAAGAGCCGGACACGCGCGTGATGGCGCCGCCCAGCAGCCCGCCGGTGCAGGACTCTCCCACCGCAAGGGTCTTGTTTCCCCCGCTCAACAGCCCGGCGATCACGGCCTCGACGGGTTCGCCCGCCGAGTAGTGCCACTCGCTCAACTCACGCTCGATGGCCGCAAACGAAGCCTCGACCTCCGCCTCAAGCTCAGCGGGATAGGAAAGCTCCAGGGTAACCTCCCGATAACGGGCGCAGATGCACGGCTGCAGCTGGTCACGCAGGCCGGCGAAGGCGTTCTCCGCCGCCTCCGCCACGCGCGCCTCGCCTGAATCATAAAAGCAGGCGCGTCGGCGGCGGCTCGGCACAGCACGCTCAAGAGCCGTTCTCAGCAGGGGCGACTCCAGGGCGGCCTGCCACATGCGCCGCATCTCCCAGGGCACCCCGGGAAGTACTACGATGGGCATGGAGCGGTAGCGCAACAGGTATCCGGGCGCCGTTCCAGCCGGGGGCAGCGGTGTCGCTCCCGCCGGCATGGTCGCCTGCTTGCGCTGGCGATGATCGAGGCCTTCCAGGCCGACGGCTCCGGCCACCATCCTCTCGGCCTCCGGATCCAGGTCGAGCCTCAGATCGAGGGCTTCGCCCACCGCTTCAGTCGTCATATCGTCAGCAGTCGGACCCAGCCCGCCGGTAACCACCACCAGCTCCGGCTCCAGGTCGAGTGCGCGCGTGAGGGCCGCGGCTATGGCATCTCGTGAATCGGGTACGGTCATGCACATCACGGTACGTACGCCGCGGTCGTCCAGCTCCCGCGAGAGCCAGCTGCTGTTGCTTTCCCGGACCCGGCCGGTTGTGAGCTCGGTGCCGATCGATATCAGCACCGCCTCCATCAGCGGGACCCTCCCGTATCCAGGTATCGACGGGCGCGAATGAAGTAGTCGATCCCCGAAACGACCGTCACCAGCGTGGCCAGCAGGATCAGATACCAGCTCAGCGGCTGTCCGGCGATGTATCCGAAACCCGGCAATATCAGCGTAACGATTGCGACTATCTGGCTGAAGGTCTTGATCTTGCCCAGGCCGCTGGCGGGTATTACCACCTTCTCGGCGGCCGCCACCATGCGCAATCCCGAAACAGCGAACTCGCGGGCGATGATAATCATCGCTATCCAGGGGGACAGCCTGTCCAGGGAAACCAGGCAGACCAGCGCCGCCGAGATCAGCAGCTTGTCCGCCAGCGGGTCGAGGAACTGGCCGAAGACGGTCACCGAATCGCGTGAGCGCGCGAAATATCCATCAAGGGAATCGGTGGCCGCCGCAACCAGGAAGATGCCGGCAGCGAGCCAGTCTCCATGGGGCAGGAAATACTCCTCGAGCAGGAAGAACATGAACACGGGAATCAACAGGATGCGCACGACACTGAAGCTGTTCGCCAGGTTCACCGCTGTCTTCCATTCCTCCCGGCGGGTATCGGAGTCAGTAGATGCCGCAGGAGACATGAGCGCTACCCTCCCCCGCCGCCGTCAGGGAAGCTCGGCGATGCTGGTCGGGGTGACGACGTAGACGCCGCCGTTCAGGCGCTGCGACTGACCGTTGACTTCAACCAGGAGCGTGTTGCCCAGGTTGAGTACCAGCCGGTTCTCTGTCAACTCAGATGGGGTGAACGTGACAGTCTTGCTTTCGCCCGCCGCCAGTACGTTCTCCCAGAGGATATCCCCCTCTTCGTTGTCCTTGCGTACGCGCACCCAGCTCTCGCCCACATCCGCCGATAGCACCAGGCTTTCGATCAGCTGAGGCTGCGTCTGGGTGGGAGTTGTCACCGGCGGCGCCTCAGCGGGGACCGTGGGCGTTGTCACAGTCTCGGTGCCGGCGCCCGACTCGGTGGAGGTCACCAGGCTAGGCTTCTCGCTTTCGGAGTTTCCCCAGCCCAGATACGCCAGCACGGCGATGATAACGATGGCGAAGATGGCCACGAAGAGGTAATTGGTCTGTTTGCGGGGTTTGCGCGGGGCCCGGGTCTTGTCCGACTTGCCCGTCTGGACTATCAGGTGTTCCCTGTGGTCACCCGTGCCGAAACGGTCGTTGTATTCGTCCAGTATCAGCTGATAGTCGATTCCCAGGTATTCAGCATAGGTGCGCAGGAAACCCTTGACGTAAGTGCCTGCAGGAAGGATATCGAAATCCTCGTTTTCCATGGCCTGGATATACTTGACGCGGATCTTGGTGTCCGCCTCGGCCCGTTGCAGTGATATGTCACGCCGCACCCGCGCGTCCCTCAGGGTGCTACCTATCTCAAACATCAGTCTTCCTGTCCGTTGTTTTGAAATATTCTAACAACAAAGGCCGCTCGTCGCCTGAAAATCTACCATTTTGCATAATTTCATTCAATCAGCGTCTTTTCATACGTTGAAAACCGCATGGTTATAAGCGATTGGGCGCTTTTCGTTATTGACAAGTTCAGTCGACCTGATAGTATTTGCCAAAGCCTACCTGGAGAGAAACATTAATGTCTTTTTGGGGAGGGATAAACCACATAGGGGCGGGTTCAAGCTCCAGACAAGGGAAGGACTTCGGTTCCGGTGCCGGCAGGGTGCCGGTTTTCTTTTTCCCGAAAGTGGGGAGATAGGCGCAGACATACGAGCCCGCAACGCAAGGAGATAGCCGGTTTTTGTCCAAATTGTAGAAAAAGGATCTTCCGGGTCTGAAAGGAGCTGCCTATGACTGCATTCGAGTAGCCAGTGCTGTTTTGCATCAAGTGTCAGACAAGAGGAGAGCATTATGCAATTGGACATAAGCAGACGCGATTTCCTCAAGCTGTGCGGAGGCACAGCTGCCATGCTTGGGCTCTCCCAGGCCTGGGTCCCGCAGATAGCCAGGGCTCTCGAACAGGCAGCCGAACGTCCGCCGGTAATCTGGCTGGCCTTCCAGGGTTGCTCCGGATGCCTCGAATCATTGGCCAAGGCGGCATATCCGGACATAGCGACCATCGTCCTGGATGTTATCAGCCTCAACTACGTCGATGTGCTGATGGCGCCGTCAGGGAAGCGCGCAGAGAAGAGTCTCGAAGACACGGTGGCCGCCGGCGGTTACATCACAATCGTCGAGGGCGCCGTCGCTACGGGCATCCCCGAGGCCATGACCATCGCCGGCAAGACATCAGAGGAGATCGTCAAGGAAGTGACAGCAGGCGGCGCCGCCACTGTTTGCGTGGGAACATGCTCATCTTACGGCGGCGTTCAGGCCATGAGACCCAATCCCACGGGCGCCAAAGGCGTAGGCGAGGTCATCGGCGAGGACAAGGTCATCAACGTGCCTGGCTGCCCGGCGAACCCGGATACGATGGTATCAACCATCGTTTCCTATCTGCTGTTCGGCAAGGCTCCGGAGCTCGACTCCAGGGGACGTCCCACATTCGCCTTCAGCCAGAAGATACACGACCACTGCGAGCGTCGCGCCCATTTCGATTCCGGACATTATGTGGAGGAGTACGGCAGCGAGGAGGAGACCAAGGGCTACTGCCTCTACAAGATGGGCTGCAAGGGTCCGGAAACCCATTCCCCATGCCCGCTCACCCTGTGGAACAGCAAGCAGAACTGGTGCATAGGCTGCGGCAACGGCTGCATCGGCTGCATGGAACCGGACTTCTGGGATGAGTTCGCCGGTTTCTATGACACCCTGCCCGATACGCCCATCCCCGGATTCGTCGGCGTGAAGACATCCGCCGACTACGTAGGCTCGACTCTGGTGACCGCTACCGTGGCCGGCATCGGCATCCATGCCATCGCCAGCGCCGCCAAGGGCCGTTTCAAGGAAGCAGACGACGCAGGTGAAGGGAGTGATGACTGATGGCCAGAGTTGTAGTTGATCCCATAACCAGGCTCGAGGGCCACTTACGGATCGAAGTCGAAGTAGATAACGGCGTGGTCACGGACGCCTGGGCCACCACCACTCTCTTCCGCGGCTTCGAGATATTCATCAAGGACCGCGACCCCCGGGACGCGTGGCACATCGCCCACAGGATATGCGGCGTCTGCCCCACCTCCCATGGAATCGCGGCCACCATGGGCCTGGAGGAATCCTTCGGGGTGACTCCACCCGATAACGCCGTGGTGATCAGGAACCTGATGGAAGCAGCGCAGTATCAGCACTCACACATACTGTGGTTCTATGCGCTCAACGCCTTCGATTATGTCGATGTGGAAAGCGCCCTTTCGGCAAATGCGACCACCCCGGCGCTCAAGGCGGTTCAGGAACGCCTGCAGGCATTCGTGGACAGCGGCCAGCTTGGCTTCCTGGCAAACGGCTACTGGGGCCATCCGGGCATGCTGCTGCCGCCCGAGGTAAACCTGGAACTGGCCGCGCACTACCTGCAATCCCTGGATATCCAGGCGAAGGCGGCGCGGGCCCTGGCCGTCTTCGGCGGCAAGTTCCCCTATCACATGTCCACACCGCCGGGAGGCGTGACCGTCGTCCCGACGATCCAGGACGTGCTTAATTACGAGCAGATAATGAAGGAAGTCAACGACTTCGTCAGGAACGTGATGGTTCCCGATACGCTGGCCGCGGGCGCTGCCTATATCGACCTTGCGAAGATCGGCGGCGGCGTCAACAACTTCTTCACCTGGGGAGTACTGGAGGATGTTGCCAGCCGCGATCCCTACAAACGGGCGCTGCCCCGCGGGGCCATCTTCGACGGCAAGCTCTCCGTTGAAAAGGTCAGCCCCGACGACGCCGTTGAATACGTGCCACACAGCTGGTACACGGCCGAGTCGGGCGGCGGCAAGAATCCGGGCGCGGCCGACGCCACCACCGAGCCCGAGTACACTGAACTGAACACGGATGACAAGTACACCTGGACCAAGACCACCCAGATCAAGGACAAGCAGATGGAGGTCGGCCCGCTGGCGCGCATGCTTGTCGCCTACCTCTCGGACGCACCGGGCGCCAAGAAGATCATCGACGATACTCTCTCGGCGCTGGGCGTACCCGGACAGGTCGAAGTACTCCTGTCCGCACTGGGCAGGCTTGCCGCAAGGCCGCTGGAGGCGGCGCTGGTCGCCGACAAGATGGAGGCGGACCTGGCGCTGCTGAAGGAGAACATCACCTCAGGCAAGGGTGAATGGTTCACGCAGAACGAAGTGCCCGAGAGCGGCACCGGCGTCGGCGCCTGGGACGCCCCCCGCGGCTCGCTGGCCCACTTCAACCGCATCGAGGACAGCAAGATAGCCAACTACCAGGCGACACCCGCCTCCAACTGGAACTTCTCGGCCCGTGATGACAACGGCACCAGGGGTCCCGTTGAAGAGGCGCTCATCGGCACGCCTGTGGCGGATCCGGAGGCGCCGCTGGAGATACTGCGGGTGGTTCATACATTCGACCCATGAATTGCCTGTGCGGTTCACGTGATTGAACCGAAAAGCAATAAGGTCCACAAGTTCCAGGTCCGTTAGGGTGGTGAGCAGAAATGGCTGACCGAGTACTGGTAAAACAGAGAAACTGGGTCTATATCCTTCTGCACTGGATCATCGTTTCCGTCCTGGCGATCCTGGCGTTCACCGGCCTGTATATCCACCGTCCCTTCTTCACCATGGGGACGGAGGCGGACCCTGTGATGGTAATGTCGTGGATACGTTGGACCCACTTCATCTGCGCCGCCATCCTGATCGAATCGGTCCTGATACGGCTCGAACTGGCGTTCTTCTCGCACTTCGACGCCGACTGGCGCGATATCGGGCCCAGCAGGAAGATGCTCAAGGCCCTGCCGGAGGCCCTGTCCTTCTATCTCTTCGCCCGCAACGATCATCGTTACTGGCGAAAGCTCAATCCGGTCAAATCCGTCATACTGGTGCCTCTGGAGTTGCTGTTCTACCTGATAGCGATCCTTACGGGCTTCGCCATGTTCGAGGGTACTTTCTTCTGGAGGACGACGGATACGGTCGTCTTGTTCGGCTGGGTCTATGATCTCTTCGGCGGTCAGCAGTCAACCCGGAACTGGCACTACTACCTGTTCTGGATCTTCCTGATGATCGGTGTCATCCATGTCTATCTGAATATCCTGCGCACAGCGAGACAGAGAGACATGACCTTCCGCAGCATGCTCAGCGGCTGGCGCCTTGTGCCCAGGAAGTACGCCCCGATCAAGGGAGCTTCACAGCGGAAGAAACGCGAGTAAGGACGGTGCTGCAAGAAGCATGTCCAGCCTGAATGAACTGGACGCCCCGGGACTTCGTCCCGGGGCGTCCTCCGCTAATCGAAAGAACGACGTGCTCGTCCTCGGGGTCGGCAACGTCATGATGGGCGACGAGGGCCTGGGTGTCCACGTTGTCAGGCATCTGCTGGAACGTTATATCTTCCCGCCAGGGGTCGAGGTGGTAGACGGTGGCACCGGTGGCCTGGCGCTGCTGCCTTTCATCCAGTCCTCCCGTTTCGTCATTATCGTCGATGCCCTCGATGCTGAAGCGGAGGCCGGCAGCATCTTCATGTGCGACGCATCCCGGATTGAACAGGAAACCGGCGTCAGGACTTCCCTGCACGACACCGGTATCCTTGACGTGATCAATACCGCGGGGCTGTTGGGAGAGCGGCCCGATGCTGTCATCATCGGCGTCCAGCCCCTGAAGATGGACGAGTTCGGCGGCGGCCTTACGGAGCCGGTCGCAGGCAGCATCGAGCGGGTATGTGAGCTGGTATGCGAGCATCTGGAGGAACGGGGGCTTTCGCCTCACCCAAAAGGCAGATGCTCAGCTGTCGGTCCCGGTTCCACAGACGTCGAACCAGCGCCGGTAACGGAGCCCAACGGTGCATGAATACGCGGTCACAGAGAGCATCCTGGAGATCGTCCAAACTGAAGCGGAGAAGGCCGGCGGCGGCCAGGTCGAAAGCATCACGGTCGTTATCGGCGAACTCTCCACATTCGTGGACGACTCGATCGAGTTCTATTTTCAGGCACTCTCCCAGGGCACCATCGCTGAGGGCGCCACGCTGATCTTTGAAAAAGTCGAGGCCAGGGCCGTCTGCTGCGAATGCGGCATGGAGTTCAAACCCACAAATATTTATTATTCCTGCCCTGGTTGCCATTCGCCGGTATTCGAAGTCAAACAGGGTCAGGAACTCTATATCGATAACCTGGAAATCAACTGAAAGACGCGGGGACTGAGAATCCATGAAGATCGAGGTCAAGAAGAACATCCTTGCCAGTAACGACAGCATTGCAACCGCCAACAGGGAGTTGCTTGAGCAAAACGGCGTCACCATGATCAACCTGATGGCGTCGCCGGGCGCCGGCAAGACCAGCGTCATCATCAAGGCCATCGAAGGCGCTGGTGATGAGCTGAACATGGCGGTAATCGAGGGCGACATCGCTTCCGAGGTCGATTCCCTCACCATCGAGGCCATGGATACGACGGCGCTGCAGATCAACACCGGCGGCGCCTGCCACCTGACCGCCGCCATGATCTCATCGGCGCTTGAACACCTGGACCTGGCGGCGACGGACCTGATAATTATCGAGAACGTGGGCAACCTGGTCTGCCCTGCAGAGTTCGACCTGGGGGAGACAGCCCGGGTGATGATCGCCAGCACTGCCGAGGGGCACGACAAGCCCTACAAGTATCCTTTGATCTTCAAGGAGGTCGACATGGTGCTGGTCAACAAGATAGACCTGCTGCCATACTGCGATTTCGACATGGACCGGTTCCGCAGCATCGTCGCTGAATTGAACCCTGGCGTGGAGATAATCGAGCTTTCCTGCACTGAAGGAACCGGCACCGGTGACTGGAGCCGCTGGCTTCTCAAGTCCGCGGCGCCGGTCTCCGGATAACCCCTGGCCGGCCATGCCTCACGCCGGCGGACAGAAAACCGGAACCATACGCATAGGCGTCTTTGTCACCGGCGTGGTCCAGGGCGTCGGATTCAGACCCTTCGTCTATCAGCAGGCCGTCTCCGCAGGACTTGACGGCCATGTTCTCAATAACCCGCAAGGCGTCGAGATCGAGGTGGAAGGACCGCTGGCGCACATCGAGGCTTTCATCGATGCCATCAGGAGGGAGGCGCCACCGCTTTCCCGGATCACTTCCTTGAAGACGCGGAAAATCAAGGCAACCGGTGAGCGAGGGGGCTTCCGCATCCGTGAATCCCTCGGCGGCGGCGGCCATCAGCTGGTGAGCCCTGACAGCTGTACCTGTGACGACTGCCTCGAAGAGATCTTCGACCCTGATGACCGCCGGTATCGCTATCCATTCACCAACTGCACCAACTGCGGCCCCCGCTTCACAATCATCGAGGCTCTGCCCTACGACCGGCCGCTGACGACCATGCGCAAGTTCAATATGTGCGCCACCTGCCGCGAGGAATATGAGGACCCGGGCGACAGGCGCTTCCATGCCCAGCCGAACGCCTGCCCCGATTGCGGTCCCAACCTCTGGTTCGCCGACGCCGCCGGCAACAGCATCGTCACCGACGATCCCCTGGAGGCCGCCGCTTCAGCACTCCGGGACGGCTTCATCGTCGCCATGAAGGGCCTCGGCGGCTACCAGCTTGCCTGTCTGGCCGGCGACGGCGCCGCCGTCTCCCGCCTGCGTTCCCGTAAGCGCCGCCCCCATAAGCCTTTCGCCCTGATGTTCATGGACACGGATGCGGCGGCACTTCACTGCCGCATCTCGCAGGCGGAGCGCGCGCTCCTGCAATCGCCGCAGCGACCGATCGTGCTGCTTGAGCGCCACCTCCCGGAAACAGGCCCGGGGGAAAGCGACACCTGCAACGCAGGCGATAGCGGCATCGCGGACAACGTGGCGCCCGGCCTGGACCTGCTCGGCGTCATGCTTCCCTGCACCCCCATGCACTTCCTGCTGATGGATGCGGTCGAACAGCCGCTGGTGATGACCAGCGGCAACCTCTCGGAGGAGCCTATCTGCCGCACCAATACCGATGCTTCAAGCAGGCTTTCAGGCATCGCCGACTATTTCCTGATGCATAACCGGGGCATCCGCTCCACCTATGACGACAGCGTGCTGGTGGTGGAAGACGAACAGCCGGTGATGATACGCAGGGCGCGCGGCTACGCGCCGTTGCCGGTGAAACTGCCGCAGGCCGCCATGGAGCGGCACCCCTCCGGGGAGCCTTCTGTGCTCGCCACCGGGGCTGATCTCAAGAACGGTTTCTGTCTGACCAGCGGTGATGAGGCGTTCATCTCGCAGCACATCGGTGACCTGGAGAACGCGGAAACCCTGCTGCATCTTGAACAGACGCAGTCGCTTTACGAGCGGCTCTTCGATACGGAGCCGCAGCGCTTTGCCTGCGACCGCCACCCCGGCTACCTGTCCACCGCCTTCTGCCTTGAGCGCTCCGCGGAACCGCTGAAGGTCCAGCATCACAAGGCGCATATCGCCTCCTGCCTCTGCGACAACCAGTGTCTGGATGAGGTTGTCGGCCTCGCTTTCGACGGCACCGGCTTCGGAGATGACGGCCACATCTGGGGAGGCGAATTCTTCACCGGCGGCCTCGCCGGCGGCTTCGAGCGCGCCGCGCATCTGGACTATTTCCCACTGCTCGGCGGCGAAGCCGCCATTCATGAGCCCTGGCGCACCGCCCTGGCGCTTGCCTGGCGATATGCCCCCCAGGACCTGGAGTTCGTGGCCGACCGCTTCGAAGTCAATGATCAGCGCCTGCAGCTGCTTACCAGGCAACTCGAGGCCGGCCTCAATTGTCCCCTGACTTCAAGCTGCGGACGGCTCTTCGATGCGGTCGCGTCCCTGGTCTGCGGGCGAACCTCCATAAGTTACGAGGCCCAGGCCGCCATGGAGCTTGAAGCGCTGGCCACCCGCGAGCTGGAAACGCGGGCTGGAGCCTGTACCGACCTCGATGCCATCTCCTGCCGTTTCTCTCTGGAGCGCGGCGAACAGCCCTGGGTGTTGTCGCCGGCGAGGGCCGTTTCCCAGGTTATCGCCGGAGTAGGCAACAGGATACGCCCTGGTCAGCTCGCCCTCAGCTTCCATCAGGGGCTGGCTGACGGCATGGTGCGGACCGCTGCCGGGCTCGCTGATGACCAGGAACTGACGGCGGCCGCCCTCAGCGGCGGTGTCTTCCAGAACCGCCTGCTGCTGCGGCTGGTCAAGGCAGGGCTCAGATCCAGGGGCATACGGGTCCTGGTCCACGGGCAGGTCCCCCCCAACGACGGAGGCATCGCCCTCGGACAGGCGGTGATCGCCCTTTTCGAGAGCTAGAAACTGCCCCCCGGATGAGATAGAAGTCGCCCCGATAATCATATAGTGTTTAGTAAATCCCAAGCGAGCTGTGACATGTGCCTGGCTGTACCTGCAAAGATAATAGAACTCGACAACCAGATGGCCACGGTTGAGGTCGGCGGACTGACCCGTGAGGCCTCCACGGTGCTGCTGCCGGACGCCGGCATCGGTGACTACGTACTGATTCACGCCGGCTTCGCCATCTCCGTTGTGGACGAGGGAGCTGCCCGTGAAACCATACGCCTCTTCGACGAGATGACGGACGGCGCCGGCGCAGATGACTGAGGCCAGCCCGCTAGCGTATCTCGATGAGTTCCGCGACTCTCCCCGGATAAAAGAGCTGCTGGCTCGATTGCGGGAACGCCGCGGCGGCCCTTTCAAGATAATGGAGGTCTGCGGGACGCACACCATGGCCATCTCCAGGCATGGCATCCGCCAGGCGATGCCAGATGACATCACCCTGCTCTCGGGACCAGGCTGCCCCGTCTGCGTCACGTCCAACTCCGACATCGACACGTTCATCGAGATCGCCGCTTCCCCCGGTGTGATCGCCGCCTCTTTCGGCGACATGCTCAGGGTTCCAGGAACGCGCATGGGCCTGGCGGAGGCGCGCAGCGGCGGCGCTGACGTGCGCATCGTCTATTCGCCTCTCGACGCCCTGACGATGGCACGGGAGAACCCCGGCAACGCAGTGGTCTTTTTCGGCGTCGGCTTCGAGACCACCGCCCCCACTGTCGCGGCGACTCTGCTGGAAGCTGCTGCAACAGGCGTTGACAATTTCTTCGTGCATTCGGTGCACAAGCTTGTGCCGCCGGCGCTGGCCGCCCTTTGCGCCATGCCCGACCTGGCGATAGACGCCTTCCTCTGTCCCGGCCATGTCACGGCCATCATCGGGCCGGAAGCATATGAGCCGGTTGCCCGGGACTTCGGCATCCCCAGTGTCATCGCCGGCTTTGAACCGCTGGACATCATGCTTTCTCTGAACATGATCGCCGCCCAGGTGGATGAAGCCAGAGCGGAAGTCGAGCTGCAATACACGCGCGGCGTGCGCCCCGGCGGCAATCCGGCCGCCATGGACCTGATGAACCGGGTCTTCCAGCCCCGCGACACCGAATGGCGTGGTCTGGGAGTGATTCCCGGCAGCGGCCTTTCCATCAGGGAGGAGTTCGCAGCCCATGACGCCGTCCGCCGCTTCGAGGTGGACGTCAGCTATTCCCGTGAGCCGAAAGGCTGTATCTGCGGCCAGATTCTCACCGGGCTTAAGACCCCCCGGGACTGCAGGCTTTTTCGAAAAGCCTGCTCGCCGGATCATCCCGTCGGACCCTGCATGGTGTCCTCGGAGGGCACCTGCGCCGCCTATTTCCAGTACGAAGCCTGATGAGCCACCGGCAATACAGCTTGCACGGCAAGGGAGTCCAGCCATGAACAGGATTCCCGGCAATGACGCCGACAACAGGATACTGATGGCCCACGGCAGCGGCGGCAGGCTCACCCATGAGCTGATCGAGTCCGTGTTCGCCGCAAAGCTGTCCAACCCGATCCTTGAACGGATGGATGACTCCGCGTACCTGGAGATGGAGGGCAGGCTGGCCTTCACCATTGACGGTCACGTGGTGTCACCGGTCTTCTTCCCCGGCGGCGACATCGGCAGGCTCGCCCTCACCGGAACCGTCAACGATCTGGCGGTGGCCGGGGCCAGGCCCATGTACATCTCCGCCGCCTTCATCATCGAAGAGGGGTTTGCCATGGATGACCTGGTCCACATAGTCGCCTCCATGAAGTCGGCGGCAGACGAGGCGGGCGTCCAGGTGGTCACCGGCGATACGAAGGTGGTCGAGCGCGGCGCAGCCGACGGCATCTTCATCACCACCTGCGGCATCGGGTTGATACCACCGGGCATTCATCTATCATCCTCCGCAGCCGCGCCCGGAGACGCCGTGATCATCAACGGCAGCGTCGGCGACCACGGGGTCGCCATCCTCAGCCGCCGTGAAGGCATGGTTTTCGGGACTGAACTTGTGAGCGACTGCGCCTCCCTGGGCCGGCTGACCGCCGGAATGCTCAAGGCCTCTCCCCGGATACACGCCATGCGCGACCCG
>JAJRYJ010000013.1 GCA_024275795.1 Actinomycetes bacterium
ATGGCGGTCTTCCCGACGGCGATCTTCTTCTCCACGCTGTATACGGAGTCGCTCTTCCTGCTCACGAGCGTCGCCAGCTTCTACTACGCGCGCCGCGGACGCTGGGCGGCGTCGGGCGTCTGGGGGTTCCTAGCGGTGCTCACGCGCATCACGGGCCTCTTCCTGCTGCTGCCGCTCTTGTGGGAATACCTCTCGCGGGGGTCGTCCCCGCAGTCACGGCTCAGGCCCTCGCTGCTCTGGCTGGCGCTGCTGCCGGCCGGGTTGCTGGTCTACGTGGTCTACCTGCAGGCGGCCTTCGGCGAGCCGCTGGCCTTCGTCGAGACACAGGTGGCGGGCTGGGGCCACCATGTCACCAGTTTCAGCGCAACTATATACAGCGACCTGAAGCTGCTGTTCTGGAACTGGGAGTTCTGGGTCGTCTATGATTTTCTGGCCATCGCCCTGTTTGCGGTGATGATAATCGTCGGCTACAGCAGGAAGCTGCCGGGTTCCTATCTGCTGTACATGGTTCTGAGCCTGCTGGTGCCGCTCGCCGGCGGCACCTCCCGGTCGCTCAGCCGCTACGTTCTGGTAGTATTCCCCGTATTCATCCTCATGTCCATGCTCACGGAAAAGCGTTCATCGAGGCTGGCGGTCTCCGGTGTCTTGATTCTGCTGCTGGCATTCTCCACCGCCGCCTTCGTCACCGGCAGGTGGGTGGCCTGATGCGCAGCCTGCTTTCCACGCGCGACGGACGCATCGTCGCCGCGCTCTGGCTGCTGCTGCTGGCCCAGGGCGTCGCCTTCGCCATCTTGCAGCCGGTCTGGAGCCGGGTCGACGAGGCCCAGCACTTCCATTATGTCCAGTACCTCCATGAGCAGGGGAGCCTGCCCGTGGAGGGGGAGACCCTGGTCTCATCCGAGGTGGTGGCGGTCTCCCTCGATGCGGGACAGTGGGGCTGGTATCCAGCCGGAAGCATCTCGCCGCCGGCGCGGCTGGACCCGCAGGACTGGCTGACGGTGCCGCAGGAGCTGGAGGGCACGCAGCGCCAGCAATGGGTACGCCGCAACCTCTGGTATTTCAATTACGAGGCTATGCAACCACCCCTCTACTATGCTATCAACGTGCCTCTCTACGCGGCGCTGCCGGATGAACCGCTGGTCCGGCTCTACGGCATGCGGCTGCTGGCGGCGCTGCTGGCCTCCACCATGGTGCCCATCGCCTGGCTGACGGCGCGGGAGGCTTTTCCCGACAGCAGGCTCGTGGTGCTGGGGACGCCGGTGATCGTGCTGCTGGCGCAGGGTTACGCCCTCAACATGTCACAGGTGACCAACGACGCCCTGGCGACGCCGCTGGCTGCTGCATCCGTGTTGCTGCTCCTGATGATAGCCCGCCGGGGGTTCCGCCCGCGCCGGAGCGTCGCCGCCGGCCTGCTCATCGGGGCGGCGATGTTGTCCAAGATGACCGCTGTTTTCCTGCTGCCGGTGGCGCTGCCGGCGGTGGGTATCCCCTGGGTGGTCGGTAGTGAGAGCTTCAGGCGCGCCGTTCGCCATATTGCCCTGATAATCGCTCCCGCAGCCGTTCTGCTGGCGCCCTGGATGTTCAGGAACCTGGCCGTCTACGGCGACCCCACCGGCGCCGCAGCCGCCGAGCCCCTGATGTCCTCCTTCTTCATGTCACCGGTCATCGACGTGGGCACACTAAGGCTCGACGAGCTGCTGCCCACGTTCTGGTTCGGCGAGCCCGTCTATCCTTTCCCTTTCTGGAGCTATACCTGGGTGCCGCTGGCCGTGGGCATGGTGCTGGCCGTCGCCGGCGTGGCGTATTTCTTCATCCACCGCTTCCGGGAGGCGGGACCGGGAACGCGGGCCGGGGTGATGTTCCTCTCGTTTACTTTCATCTGGGGAGCGGGCATAAGCCTCCTGTTACCATTCGCCTCGGGGATAGGCGGCGTACCGGGCCGCTACCTCTACCCGCTGCTGCCGGCGGCGGCGTTCCTGATGCTCTTCGGCGTCGAGAGCCTGCTGGGGCGGACGCGGGCACGCTTCCTGGCGGAGCTGTCCCTGGTCTGGCTGATAGTCTGGGAGGCGATCGATTTCCTGGCCTACTTACAGGTGAGGTGACGTGTTCCCGGTATAGATACAGGACCGGCGCGTTTCGGCCGATAACGGGGAGGCCATGGCTGCGAACAAGACGATAGAGGGCGCCCTGCTGGGCATAGACGTGGGAGGGACTTTCACCGACGCCGTGCTTGTCGCCGGCGGCAGGCTCTTCTGCGCCAAGGTGCCGACGACGGCGAACCAGGCGGAGGCGGTGCTGGAGGCCGCCGGGCGCGTGCTCGGCAGTGCGGGCATCGACCCCGGGGGTGTCGGCTATTTCGCCCACGGCATGACCACCGCCACCAACGCCCTGCTGGAGCGCAAGGGCGTGCGCACGGCGTCGGTGGCCACCGCGGGCTTCCGGGATATCCTCCAGATCGGGCGGCAGGACAGACCCCGTCTCTACGATGCCTGCCCGCAGCGGCCGGCGACGCTGGTGCCGGAGGGGCTCAGGTTCACCGCCCCGGAGCGCATGGGCCCCAGGGGCATGCTCGATGTGCTCACGGACGAGGAGGTCTCCCGGCTGGTGGAGTCCATCAGGGAGGCGGAGCCGGAATCCGTGGCCGTATGCCTGCTGTTCTCGTTCCTCGATCCGGGCCATGAGCGCATGCTGGGTGAACGGCTGCGCCGGGAACTGCCCGGACTGCATGTCTCCCTCTCCAGCGAGGTGCTGCCCCAGTTCCGCGAATACGAACGATTCAGCACCACCGCCGTCGATGCCTACCTGACCCCGGTGGTGGCCGGTTACCTCGGGGAGCTGGCGGAGGGCGCCGACAGGGCCGGTCTCGTGGCGCCCCATATCATGCAATCCAACGGCGGCGTACTGCCACTGGCGCAGGCTGCCGCCGGTGCGGCGCCCCTGCTGCTGTCCGGCCCCGCGGCCGGGGTGGTGGGGGCCCTCTTCTCGGGGGAGCGGGACGGTACCCAGGACCTGATAGCTTTCGACATGGGCGGCACCAGCACCGATGTCAGCCTGGTGGCAGGTGGCGCCATCTCCACTTCCGCAGGCACGGAGATCGGCGGTTGCCCCGTCGCCCTGCCGATGATCGATATCCACACCATCGGCGCCGGCGGCGGCAGCATCGCCTGGATCGATGCCGGCGGCGCCCTCAGGGTGGGGCCGGAGAGCGCCGGCGCCATCCCCGGTCCTGCCTGTTACGGCAACGGCGGCGGGCAGGCGACGGTCACCGACGCCAACACCTGCCTCGGTTACCTGGGCGGCCGTCTGGGCGGCGATGAGGGCCTGGCTCTGGACAGGGAGGCGGCGGAGCGGGTGCTGGACGGCCTGGCGGCGGAGCTGGGCATGGAGCGTGAGCAGGCTGCCATGGGCGTGCGCCGCGTCGCCAACGCCGGGATGGTCAAGGCGCTGCGGGTGATCAGCGTCGAGCGGGGACACGACCCCAGGGATTTCACGCTGCTGGCCTTCGGCGGCGCCGGCCCGATGCACGCGGCCGACCTGGCGGCGGAACTGGGTATCGGCAGGGTCGTGGTGCCGGACAGTTGCGGTGTCCTCTCGGCGTTCGGCATGGTCGTCGGCGACCGCAGGCGCGACTGGGTACGCACGGTCTATACATCCGCAGGCTGGGACGAGGAGGCCTGCAGGCAGGCTTTCGCGGAGCTGGAAAGGCAGGCTCAGGAGGAGATGGCCGGAGCCGAGCTCATCAGGCAGGCGGACATGCGTTACGCGGGACAGTCCCACGAACTGACCGTGGCCGTGGAGTCGCCCCTGGCCCGGGAACAGCTGGCGGCTGCCTTCGAGGACGCCCACGAGAGAGCTTATGGGTACCGGGCCGAGGGCGAAGAGGTGGAGCTGGTCAACGTCCGGCTGACGGCGGTCATCAGTCTGCAGGAACCGGAAATCGGCGCGTCGGCGGCGGATTCCGGCGGATCGTCGCGACGGCGGGCCTACTTCGAGGGCGGCTGGGACGAGGTGGAGGTCTGGAAGCGCCGCCGGATGGGGGAGGCGCGCGTCGACGGCCCGGCGGTCATCGAGGAGAACGAGGCCACCACGGTGGTGCCGCCCGGGTGGCGGGCGCTCCTCGTGGAGAGCGGCAACCTGGTACTGGAGGCGTTCTGATGGGCGGCATCGACGCCATCACGCTGCAGGTGCTCGGCTCCGCCTTCCGCTCCATCTGCGAGGAGATGGGGGCGGCGCTGGTGCGCGCCTCGTATTCGACCAATATCAAGGAGCGGCGGGACTGCTCCACGGCCCTGTTCGACGCGGAGGGGCGCCTGGTGGCCCAGGCGGAACACATCCCCATCCACCTGGGCGCCATGCCGGACGCCGTGGCGGCGGTGATGGGGCAATGGCCGCGTCCCGGCGATACATATATACTCAATGACCCTTTCAGCGGCGGCACCCACTTGCCGGACATAACCCTGGTCTCAGCCATCGACGTCCGCGGCAGGATAATCGGCTACGCCGCCAGCAGGGCCCACCATTCCGACGTGGGCGGCAGCGAACCGGGCAGCATGCCCGCGGATTCCACCAGCCTCGAAGAGGAGGGCGTGGTGATACCGCCGACGCTGCTGGTGGCGGAGGGAGAACTGCAGGAGGAATTCCTGTCGGGGCTGCTTGCGAAGGTACGGCGGCCCGAAGAGCGCCGGGGCGACCTGCGGGCTCAACTGGGAGCTGCTGACATCGCCCGCCGCCGGCTGGGCGAACTGGTGGTGCGCCATGGGCTGGATACGGTGCTTGAGGGCATGGGGGCCAGCATCGACTACGCGGAGCGCCGCATGCGCGCCGCCATCGAGGCGCTTCCGGACGGCACCTACAAGGCCGAGGATTACCTGGAGCGCGAGGAAGAGGACCTGGTGATCGCCGTCAGCGTCTCTGTGCTGGGGCCCGAGCTCTTCATAAATTTCATGGGAACCTCACCACAGGAAGAGGGCAATCTCAACTGCCCGATGGCCGTGACCCGGTCCGCCTGCTACTACGCCCTGAGGGTGGTCACGGACGAGGATATCCCGGCGAACGCCGGCGCCCTGGCGCCGGTGCAGATAACGGCCCCGGAGGGCTCGCTGGTGAACGCCAGGGCGCCGGCGGCCGTCGTCGCCGGCAACGTCGAGGCTTCGCAGCGCATCGCCGACACGGTGCTGCTCGCCCTCGGCCGGGCCATCGACCTGCCCGCCCAGGGGCAGGGGACCATGAACAACCTCACCCTGGGGAACGAGTATTTCAACTATTACGAGACCATCGGCGGCGGCGCCGGCGCCTGTCCGGGGAGCGACGGCGCCAGCGGCATCCATCTGGGCACCACCAATACCATGAACACTCCGGTGGAGGCGCTGGAGATGGCGTTCCCGCTGAGGGTGGGGCGCTATGAGTTCCGCCGCGGCAGCGGCGGCGACGGCAGGTACCGCGGCGGCGACGGGCTGGTGCGATCCTTGACTTTGCTGACGTCGGCGCGGCTCTCATTGCTATGCGACCGGCGGCGCCACGGTCCCCGTGGCGCCGCCGGAGGCCTGCCGGGCCTGCCGGGCCGCAACCTGGTGAACGGCAAGGAGGTCGGTGCCAAGGTGACGCTGGACGTGGAGTCAGCGGACGTGGTCACCATCGAGACGCCCGGCGGCGGCGGTTACGGGGAACCGTCGGCGGGCGATGGAGGCCGCGGTGATGCCGCAGCGGCAGCCGCCGGCGGCAGGAGCGGCGGCGGTGACGCCGGAGACGACGGTGCCCGGGCGGTTGTACCTGAGGCGCAACGCGACAGCTTCAGCAACAGGCACCTGAGGGGAGAGGGGATGAAGCGCCTGGCGGTCGCGGCGCTGCTGCTGTTCCTGGCGGCAGACGTGCTGATGCAGGTGCTGTTCTTCAAGACCTATCTCAGTTCCAATGAGTCACTGGCATGGCTCTTCCACCTGGATCGGGAGCATAATGTACCAAGCATCTACTCGACACTCAAACTGGTGCTGGCGGCGGTGGCTATTTACGGCTGCGTCAAGATAGACGAGAAACGGCAGGTGGGAAGGATGCATCTCAACCACCTGTGGCTGATCCTGGGGACCATCGTGCTGTTCATGGCCATGGACGAGTTCTTCGCCATCCACGAGCGGGCCGATTACTTCATCTGGGACCTCTACCTGACCTGGCCGGCCCTGGAGCAGCTGGGCGGCTACGGCTGGCCCTGGACCGTCGCCGGCATGGTCCTTGTCCTGGTCGTAGGCATCCCCGCGACCTACTATACATACAGGGCTTTCAGTAACCAGCGCAACCTCTTCTTCCTGCTGGTGCTGGCGGGGGCGATGTTCATCGGCGCCGCCATCGGGCTTGAGGACCTGGGCGTATACCTGGACAATTTCTACGCGGGCGAGGGGACCACAGCTGTGATGATGCTGGAGGAGTTCCTGGAGATGTGCTCCGTGACGCTGGTGATCTTCATCTTCATGCGTTACCGGGGAGTGCGGACGCTGATATCCACGCGGCGCGGCTAGCCCCGGCCACGGGCATCTTCCCCCGAACAGCTTCCCCGGATGATTAAATGTTGGCGGTACGGGCATCTATCATCAGGTAGGACCTCAATCCCGGGAAACGCGGACCATGAAAGATTTCAGCAAGCTCTCGATCGACGAGGTCCTGGGGGAGCTCTCCTCCCGGGAGGACGGCCTCTCCTCTTCGCAAGCCTCCGAACGGCTGCAGCGCTACGGCTATAACCAGATAGAGGAAAAACGCGCCGGGCCCCTGAGGAAATTCCTCGGCTACTTCTGGGGGCCCATCCCCTGGATGATCGAGGCGGCTGCCATCCTCTCGGCTATCGTTCGCGACTGGGCGGACTTCGCCCTGATATCGGCGCTGCTGCTGCTCAACGCCCTGGTGGGCTTCTGGCAGGAACACAAGGCGGACAACGCCATCGAGCTGCTCAAGCAGAAGCTGGCCCTGAAGACCCTGGTGCTGCGCGACGGCGGCTGGCAGGAACTGGAGGCCAGGGAACTGGTGCCGGGCGACATCGTGCGCATCCGCATGGGCGACATCGTCCCCGCGGACGTCAAGCTCATCGAGGACAAGTACCTGATGGTCGATGAATCGGCGCTCACCGGCGAGTCGCTGCCGGTAGAGAAGCACGGTGGCGACCTGGCATACGCCGGCGCCATCGTCCGCCTGGGGGAAGTCAACGGCCTCGTCTACGCAACGGGCAACGACAGCTATTTCGGCAAGACCGCCAGGCTGGTGGCTGAGACCAGGACCCGCAGCCACTTCCAGAAAGCGGTGATGCGCATCAGCGATTACCTGATCGTGGTGGCGGCGGCGCTGGTGGCGGTCATCTTCCTGGTCTCGCTGCTGCGACATGAGAGCCTGCTGGAGACCCTGCGCTTCACGCTGGTGCTGACCGTCGCCTCCATACCGGTGGCCCTGCCGGCGGTGCTGTCAGTAACCATGGCCGTGGGCGCCGTGGCCCTGGCCAGGAAGGAGGCCATCGTCAGCAGGCTGGCCGCCATCGAGGAACTGGCCGGTATGGACGTGCTCTGCACCGACAAGACAGGCACCATCACCGAGAACGACCTCACCCTGGGGGATGTGTCCCCCCTGGACGGCTTCTCCCGGGACGAGGTGCTGCGGCTGGCGGCGCTGGCCTCGAGGGTGGAGAACCCGGACCCCATCGACAGGGCCATCGGCGCGGCCCTGGAGGCGCAGTCCGACGGCGGCGCCGGCCTCGAGGTAGTCGACTTCCAGCCCTTCGACCCCGTCTCCAAGCGTGCCGAGGCCACCGTCAGGGATGCTGACGGCGGCAGCTTCCGCGTCACCAAGGGGGCTCCCCAGGTGATCCTCGAGCTCGTGTCTGACAGTACCGCCATCGCCGATGACATAGACGGCCGTGTGAGCGGCTTCGCCGCCCGCGGCTACCGCGCCCTGGGCGTGGCGCGCGAGGATGACAGCGGCCGCTGGCGCTACGCGGGCCTGCTCTCCCTCTATGACCCGCCCCGCGATGATTCGGCGCAGACCATCGCCGATTCCCGCTCCCTGGGCGTGGATATCAAGATGGTCACCGGCGACAACGTCGCCATCGCCCGCGAGATCGCGCGGCAGGTGAACATGGAGCCCGATATCCAGCCGGCTGAAGCATTCCTCGAAAGGCCGGACGCGGAGGCCAGGGCCATCGTCGAGGACGCTGACGGCTTCGCCCAGGTCTTCCCGGAGCACAAGCATCGCATAGTAGACCTGCTGCAGGGCGGCGGCCATATCGTCGGCATGACCGGGGACGGGGTCAACGACGCCCCCGCCCTCAAGAAGGCCGACGCGGGCATCGCCGTCGCCGGCGCCGCAGACGCCGCCAAGTCGGCGGCGGACATCGTCTTCACGCGCCCGGGGCTGGCGGTGATCGTCGACGCCATCAAGGAGAGCCGCAGGATCTTCCGCCGCATGAACAGCTACGCCATCTACCGCGTGGCTGAGACCATGCGCGTGCTGCTGTTCATCTCCCTGTCCATCCTGGTTTTCAGCCACTATCCCGTGACCGCCATTATGATCGTGCTCATCGCCCTGCTCAACGACGCCCCCATCATGATGATCGCTTACGACAACACGCGCCTGAGCCCGCGGCCGGTGCGCTGGGACATGCGCACGGTGCTGGCCGTCGCCAGCCTGCTGGGCGTGCTCGGGGTGATGTCCAGCTTCACCCTGCTGCTCATAGGCAAGGAGGTGCTCGATCTCGATACCGCGACGCTGCAGAGTTTCATCTTCCTCAAGCTGATGGTCAGCGGCCACATGACCATCTACCTCGCCCGCAGCGGCAGGAAGCCCTTCTGGGAGCGCCCCTTCCCCGCCGCCAGGCTGTTCTGGACCACCGAGGCCACCCAGGTGGCCGCCACCCTGTTCGCCGTCTACGGCATCTTTATGGAGCCCATCGGCTGGAAGCTGGCGGGGATAGTCTGGCTCTATTCCCTGGTGGTATCGATGGGATTGATAGACATAATAAAGGTGCAGTTCTTCAAGCTGCTGCCCGAGCGCGAGGGGATCGAGGAGAAAGGCTAGAAGCGCTTCTCGTACTGGTCACATTTGGTGACGTGAGGCCTGTCGAGGTTATCGCAGGCGGAGCGCCAGTCGTACTTGCAGGTGGGGCAGAGGGGGACGGGCTTGCCGCCGAAGAGACGCCGCAGCATGTTGACCAGTTTAACGTTCATCCTGCTCGGTGTTCATCCTGTTTTACCGGGATCTTCTCCGTTCGTGAACCCGCGACTTTCGGCCGCAGCAGCCCTCCCGCCATCTGTCCCAGCACGGCGGAGGCCACCAGCAGCGGTATCACCCGCCAGCTCTCGCCGCTGAGCAGCCTCATGATGATTACCAGGGGTACCGGGAAATGCACCGCCAGGAACCACTGCCGGGAAAAGCGGCGCACGCCGGCGCGATAGTAGCCGAACGGCAGATTGATGACCGCCGCCGCCAGGCAGAGAAGCACGAGTTCCAATCCAGGTACCAACTTCCTTGATTCAATGACTGTTTCGAAGATAGCACCTGCCACCCGCATCTTCAAGGATGCCCGTATGCCCTGTGCTATAATCTGCTTCGGTGAGGACGGCTTGAAAACCCTTCGAGCTTTCCTTACAATTTGCCGTCGCCCTGTAGCGTCACGGGGGAGTGCCCGAGTGGTTAAAGGGGGCGGACTGTAAATCCGTTGGCGATGCCTACACTGGTTCGAATCCAGTCTCCCCCACCATACAGTCCGCGTCAGGCCGGGCCCGGTTAGCTCAGTTGGTAGAGCACCTCCATGGTAAGGAGGGGGTCTGCGGTTCAAGTCCGCAACCGGGCTCCATCTTCCGGCCCCGGCCGGCAGTGGTGAAGCGGCGACCTCGGCGGTGTAGCTCAGCTGGTCAGAGCAGCGGAATCATAATCCGCGTGTCGCAGGTTCGAGTCCTGCCACCGCTACCAATTCTGGATGTCTCGCCTTCAGCCTGTTCAAGCCAATCCTTTCCCAATAAACGTGGGATTTCTCGCCCCCATGGTTATCACTCAAAGGGAGCCGGCTGCATCGATCCATGTTCCCTGCCGGCGCGTCAATAAGATCGGCTGATGTCCCCGCCATCGTATGCTATTATTCTCAGGATGCTCTTGAGCAAGCAACAAAAGAAACTCTTTCCGCTGGCAGCGGTCATCCTCGCACTTATCACCTTCTTCCCTGTGGCTGCAGGCTGTGGTGACGAAGAGGAATCTCAATCCGAGATAGACATCTGGATCTCGCAGCTGGCAAGCGAGGATGAGGCGGAGCGTCAGCAGGCCATGGATTCCCTGGTCCAGGCGGGGGAGCCGGCGGTGGAGCCGGTGATCGCCGTGTTCGTCTCGGAGGAGCAGGCCCTGCCGGCCCTCAAGGGAGCCAGCAGCGTGCTCGAGCAGATCGGCGAACCCGCCGTGCAGCCGCTGATCGATTCCTTTGCCTACACGGGTGAGAAGAGAGCCACGGCTATCGCCTGGAAGAAGAACACGCTGGTGGCCATCGGCGAGCCGGCAATCGAACCGCTGACGGCGGCGCTGGAAAACGAGGATCCGGCCGTCAGGGAGGCAGCAGCCGACACCCTGGGAGATATCGGGGACAGCCGGGCGGTGGACCCCCTGGCCCGGGCCCTGGACGACGAGGACGATGCCGTGCGCGAGGCGGCGGCTGAAGCCCTCGGCGCCATCGCCGATCCACAGGCGATACCGCCGCTGACGGACGCCCTGGATGACGAGAAGCGCGCCGTCAGGCAGGCCGTCCGCGACGCTCTCACCCGGATCCACGCCGCCGTCGGGGACACCCCCGAGCTCCAGGCCGCCTTCGACAGATGTGTCGCCGTGGAGGTGGCGCCCATCACCGATCCTTACGGGCTGGTGATCGACGAGAACGGCAAGATGGTGAATCCGGAAGTGCTCTTCGGCCTGGCCGATGACAACAAGCTCTACATTCTCAGCATCCTCGGGGACTGTGTCAGGATCATCCAGTAGCTGGAAACTGGCCGGTTCTTCTGCTATCTTACATCTGGTTCTAAAGGGACGGCTTGGCCGTCTTTTATATTGCTCAAAGCAGAGGTTTTCAGATGGCATCCGACAAGCGGCCGATGGTGACGCTGGCATGCACAGAGTGCAAGCGGCGCAATTACAACACCACCAAGAACAAGGTCAACAACAGGGACCGGCTGGAGATGAACAAGTACTGCCCCTTCTGCCGGAAACATACGGCCCATAAGGAGACTCGCTAGCAGCTTTGCGAAGGCTTTGCGGCAGGAGTATAATTCAGCTTTGGGCCTCGATTGCGGGTGTCCAAAGGGCTGTAGCTCCAACTGGTAGAGCGCCGGTCTCCAAAACCGGATGTTGGGGGTTCGAGTCCCTCCAGCCCTGCCAATCATAGTATTCTACCCGTCCCCCCGCCCCGGACCGGCCGCGGCCCTGGCGGCGCAAGCGGGAAACAGGAAAAGAGAACGGCTACCGAGGTAACCGTGGCGAAATCAGCCAAGGCGAAAAAAGCAGACGCGACAGCCACGCCCGCGAAGAAGGGCGTCAAGGGACGCTTCACGCGGGCCCAGGACGCCAAATCGTCAAAGCAGGCCAAGGCCAAGGCCAAGCAGGGTAAGGGCAAGCAGGCCAGGGGCAAGGCGAAGACGGGCAAGGGCGGCAAGGCCGCGCCGAAGGGCAAGGGCGGCAACCGCGCCATCCAGTTCCTGCGCGAGGTCAAGGTGGAGATGAGCAAGGTCACCTGGCCGACGCGGGACGAGCTGGTGCAGTCCACCGTAGCCGTTCTGGTGGCGGTGCTGATCACAGGCGTGTTCATCTTCCTGCTCGACGTGCTCTTCTCAAGGCTGATCGGGCTGGTGAGCTAGGGACGGTCATGGCTTTCAACTGGTACGTGATAAATACATACTCCGGGCACGAGAACAAGGTACGGCTGAACCTGCTGCAGCGGATGAAGACCATGCACCAGGAACAGAACGTCAAAGAGATAGTCGTGCCCACGGAGCAGGTGGTGGAGACCAAGAACGGCCAGAAGGTGCAGACGGAGAAGCGGGTTTTCCCCGGCTACGTGATGGTCAACATGAAGATGAACGAGGACTCGTGGGCGCTGGTGAAAAACACGCCCGGCGTCACCGGGTTCGTGGGCTCCGCCAACAAGCCGGTGCCCCTGACCCCCGAAGAGGTGGACCGCATCCTCGATACGGGCACAGTCGAGAAGCCCAAGGCCGTGGCCCAGTTCAGCGTCGGCGAGACGGTGCGCGTGATGTCGGGACCGCTGGCCGACTTCAACGGCGAGATCTCCGAGGTCAACGAGGACCAGAACAAGCTTACGGTGCTGGTGAACATTTTCGGGCGTGAGACCCCGGCCCAGCTCAGTTACGACCAGGTGAAGAAGGTTTGAGGCGGTTGCGGCGGCAGCGACTGATGCGGTATCCTTCACTCTTGCGGTTTTTTCAATAGAAGAGGAAACAGATGGCATCGAAGCCGGTAATGACAATGATAAAGCTACAGATTCCCGCGGGCCAGGCCAACCCGGCGCCGCCGGTTGGTCCCGCACTGGGTCAGCACGGCGTCAACATCATGGACTTCTGCAAGGCGTTCAACTCCCAGACGCAGCAGGAGGGCAATACGATCATCCCCGTGGAGATAACCGTCTACGAGGACCGCAGCTTCACTTTCATCACCAAGACGCCGCCGGCGGCCGTGCTGCTCAAGGAGGCGGCCCGGCTGGAGAAGGGCTCCGGCGAGCCCAACCGCGAGAAGGTGGGCACCGTATCCCGGGCCGACGTACAGAAGATCGCCGAGCGCAAGATGAAGGACCTGAACGCCAACGACGTCGAGGCGGCGATGAAGATTATCGCCGGCACGGCGCGCAGCATGGGGCTGGTGGTGGAATAGCCATGGCCGTCAAGACAGGTAAAAGATACGGCGAGGCCAGCGGCAAGATAGACCGCGAAAAGCTTTACGGCCCCAGGGAGGCCATGAGTATACTCAAGTCCTTTCCCAAGGCCGGTTTCGACGAGACGATCGAGGTGCATTTCCGCCTTGGCGTCGATCCCAGGCAGGCGGACCAGATGATTCGCGGCACAATGATGCTTCCCAGGGGGACCGGCAAGGAGATGCGCGTGGCGGTGTTCGCCGAGGGCGAGAAGGAGAAGGAGGCCCGTGACGCGGGCGCCGACGCCGTCGGCGGCGAGGACCTGGCCAGGAAGGTCGAGGAGGGCTGGTTCGACTTCGACGTGGCCATCGCCACCCCTGACATGATGAAGGTCGTGGGCAAGCTGGGCAAGGTCCTGGGACCGCGCGGGCTGATGCCCAATCCCAAGGCCGGCACCGTTACCTTCGACATCGCCAAGGCGGTGCAGGAGGCCAAGGCCGGCAAGGTGGAGTACCGTACCGACCGCACCGGCATCATCCACCTGTCGATCGGCAAGATGTCCTTCCCCGAGGAGGATCTGCTTGAGAACTACGCGGCCGTCCACGACGAGCTCGTACGCGCCAAGCCCGCATCGGCGAAGGGCAAGTACATGATTTCAGTCACACTGACTTCCACCATGGGACCGGGCATCCGCCTGGACCCGACGGTGACGTCGGACAAGATGGAAGACAGCGCCTGAAGCGGACGCTGCGCCGCCGGCCTGAAAGCCGTGCTGCAGCAGCGGGCCGCGCCTGAAGGCCACAACTGAATAGCACCAGAGACAGCCGGTGCCTGACTCCGCGAGAGGCGGGGCAGGCCGAAAGGGCCCCGAGGGCCCGCCCGCCGAGGTAGCAGCGCCAGAAGCGTGATTTCGGGACCAGGGTCCCATGCGTCTACCTCTGCGGGGGTAGTTTTTTTATTGCCGGGAGGTGAGAGATGAAGAGGGAAGACAAGGTAGCCAAGGTCGAGGAGCTGACGGAGAAGCTCAAGCAGAGCAATGCCATACTGCTGGCGGACTACCGCGGTCTTACAGTGGCCGAGGCCCGCGAGCTGCGGAACGACATGCGCGAGGCGGGGGCCGTCTACGAAGTGGTGAAGAACTCGCTCGTGGAGCGGGCCGCCGATGCCGCCGGCATCGAGGACCTCAAGCAGTACCTGGACGGCCATACGGCCATCGCCTTCTGCAACGAGGAGGCGGCGCCGCCGGCCAAGGTCCTGTCCAAATATGCCAAGGAATTCAAGCCCCTGGAGATCAAGGGGGGTATCCTGGACGGCAACAGCATCGACGTGGAGATGGTGAAGTTCCTGGCGTCGCTGCCGCCCAGGGATGTGCTGCTGGGACAGCTGGCGGGTGCTCTACAGGGTCCGATCAGGGGCCTGGCGATGGTATGCTCCGGCCCCGTGCGGGGGCTGGTGACCGCGCTCTCGCAGATCAGGGAGCAGAAGGAGGAGGCAGCCGCCTGATTCAGGCTGTCATACTGCCGCCTGACGGCAGGGCAATGTGTTCAGTGATTATTCAGTAACGGTTACAAGGAGGAACAATGTCAACAGAGGAACTGATAGAACAGATCAAGGAGATGAGCGTCACGGACCTGGCCGAACTGGTGAAGGCGCTTGAGGAGGAATTCGGCGTCAGCGCCGCCGCGCCGGTGGCTGTGGCCGCTGCTCCGGGCGCCGCGCCTGCGGAAGGTGGAGGCGCCGAGGAAGAGAAGACCGCCTTCGATGTCGTGCTCGCCGAGGTGGGCGACAAGAAGATCCAGGTGATCAAGGTCGTGCGCGCCGTCACCGGCCTGGGCCTCAAGGAGGCCAAGGAAGTAGTGGATAACGCCCCCAAGCCCGTGAAGGAGGGTGTCTCCAAGGACGAGGCCGACGAGGTCAAGGGCAAGCTGGAAGAGGTCGGCGCCACCGTAGAGGTAAAATAACGCAGGAGAAAAACGGGGACGTGGTTTCCTTTGTTTCCTTTTGCGATGCTTGCGGCGCCGGTGGTGATCCCAGGCGCAAAAGGAAACAAAGGAAACCACGTCCCCTATCCTTGCTTCCACGCGCAGCGTATGTTATATTTCCTTGTTCGTGCCGCTGCACGGCCCATTGACCCTGCATTAATCCCGTCCTTAAGGGGTGAGCCTTTTGGTAAGAAGTTCAAGTGTCGCAGCAAGTCCCCGCAATCGGAGGTCCTTCTCCAAACTCGAAAAGATTCTCGAGGTTCCCAACCTCATCGATATTCAGAAGAAGTCCTATGAGTGGTTCCTGACGGACGGCGTCCGCGAGACCATCGCCGACATATCGCCCATCGAGGACTATACCGGCAGCCTGGCCGTGGAGTTCGGCAAGCACGAGTTCAAGGAGCCGGACAATACCATCGAGGAATGCCGCGACAAGGACGGCACCTATTCCGCCCCCCTGTTCATGGACATCAGCTTCATCAACAAGGAGACGGGCGAGATCCGCCAGCAGGAGGTCTTCATGGGCGATTTCCCCATGATGACCAAATGGGGGACCTTCATCATCAACGGCACCGAGCGGGTGGTTGTGACCCAGCTGGTGCGCTCGCCCGGCGCCTACGTGATGGAGCCCAAGGATTCCACCAAGCAGGTGTTCATCGCCAACCTGATGCCCTCGCGCGGCTCCTGGCTGGAGCTGGAGATAGACAAGAAGGGCCTGGTGAACGTGCGCATCGACCGCAAGCGCAAGCTGCCGGTGACGGTGCTGCTCCGGGCCCTGGGCTACGGCAGCGACGATGACATCCTGAAGCTGTTCGACGAGGGTTCTACATATATACAGAGGACCCTGGAGAAGGACCCCACCACCTGCAACGAGGAAGCGCTGATCGAGCTCTTCAAGAAGCAGCGCCCGGGCGAGCCGCCAAGCCTTGACAGCGCCCGCTCGCTGCTGAAGGCGCTGTTTTTCGACTCAAAGCGCTACGACCTCACCAAGGTGGGCCGCTACAAGCTGAATACCCGCCTGGGGCTGGACGTTAAGCCCTCGGTGCGCACATTGACCAACGAGGACATCATCGAGCTGATCCGCGAGCTGATCAAGTTGCCGGTGAAACTGGGCCTGCCCGAGGACAGCAGCGATTTCGCCGCCGAGGCCATCTCCATGTCCCGCGAGGAGATCGCCCACGACCTGGACGAATACGAACATTTCGGCAACCGCCGCCTGCGTACGGTGGGCGAGCTGGTGCAGGAAGCTTTCCGCATCGGCCTCTACCGCATGGAGCGCGTGGTCAAGGAGCGCATGACCACCGAGGACGTGGACGTGATCACGCCGCAGCACATAATTAATATCCGACCGGTGGTGGCGGCGCTGAAGGAGTTCTTCGGCTCGTCCCAGCTGTCGCAGTTCATGGACCAGACCAACACGCTTGCGGGCCTGACCCACAGGCGGCGCCTGAGCGCCCTGGGCGCCGGCGGCCTCACCCGGGAGCGCGCCCCCATCGAGGTGCGCGACGTGCACCCGACCCATTACGGGCGCATGTGCCCCATCGAGACGCCGGAAGGTCCCAACATCGGTCTCATCGGCTCGCTCAGTTCCTACGCCACGGTCAACGAGTTCGGTTTCATCCAGACCCCCTATCGCAGGGTGGTCAAGGGCAAGGTCACGGATGAGATAATCTACCTGGACGCCAGCGAAGAGGACAGGTACATCATCGCCCAGGCCAACGCCGAGTTCAATCCCAGGACCGGCCGTTTCAAGAACAGGACCGTGCTGGCCCGCGCCCGCGACGGCGAGGTCGTCACCGTCAGCCCCAGGGATGTGGACTTCATGGACGTCTCGCCGCAACAGATAGTCTCCGTGGCGACGGCCCTGGTTCCCTTCCTGGAACATAACGACGCCAACCGCGCCCTCATGGGCTCCAACATGCAGCGCCAGGCGGTGCCGCTGCTCACTTCCGAGGCGCCGCTGGTCGGCACCGGCATGGAGGTGAGGGCGGCGGTGGATACGGGCGACGTCATCCTCGCCGAGCACGCCGGCAAGGTCAAGGAAGTGGATGCGGAGCAGGTAGTGGTCGAGACGTCCAAGGGTAAGGAGGACGTCTACAGCCTCTCCAAGTTCACCCGCTCCAACCAGGGTACCATCATGCACCAGAAGCCGCTGGTGGAGGAGGGGGAGAGGGTCAAGGCCAACGCGGTGCTGGCGGACGGCGCCGCCACCGACGAGGGCGAACTGGCCCTGGGCAAGAACCTGCTGGTGGCCTTCATGAGCTGGGAAGGATACAACTTCGAGGACGCCATCATCATCAGCGAGCGGCTGGTGAAGGACGATGTGCTGTCCTCCATCCATATAGAGGAATACGAGGTGGAAGCCCGCAGCACCAAGCTGGGCGACGAGGAGATCACCCGCGACATCCCCAACCGCAGCGAGGAATCGCTGGCGGACCTGGACGAGGAGGGCATCATCCGCGTCGGCGCCGAGGTGAACTCGGGCGACCTGCTGGTGGGCAAGGTGACGCCCAAGGGCGAGACCGAGCTCACGGCCGAGGAGAAGCTTATCCGCGCCATCTTCAAGGAGAAGGCGCGCGAGGTGCGCGACACCTCGCTGAAGGTCCCCCACGGCGAGGGCGGCCGCGTCATCGACGTCAAGCTGTTCTCGCGCGAGGCCGGCGACGACCTGGCGCCGGGCGTCAACAGGCTGGTGCGCGTATACGTAGCCAAGAAACGCAAGATCGCCGAGGGCGACAAGCTGGCGGGACGCCACGGCAACAAGGGCGTCATCTCCAAGATCGTCGCCGAGGAGGATATGCCCTTCCTGGAGGACGGCACGCCGGTGGATATAATCCTCAATCCCCTGGGCGTTCCCTCGCGAATGAATATCGGCCAGATCCTCGAGACTCACCTGGGCTGGGCCGCCGCGCGCGGCTGGGATGACGGCGACGGCTTCAAGTCATGGATGCACGTGGCCACACCGGTGTTCGACGGCGCCACCGTCTCGGAGGTTGAAGAGGCGCTGATCAAGTGCTACGAGCATGATCCGGAGAAGAAGATCACCTACACGCTCAACGGTGAGGAACCCAATCCCGGTTCGGGCAAGGTAAAGCTGTACGATGGCCTCACGGGTGAGGCCTACGGCGACAAGATCACCGTCGGCTACATGTATATCCTGAAACTGCTGCACCTGGTGGACGACAAGATCCACGCCCGCTCCACGGGCCCCTACTCGCTGGTTACCCAGCAGCCCCTGGGCGGCAAGGCCCAGTTCGGCGGCCAGCGTTTCGGCGAGATGGAGGTCTGGGCGCTGGAGGCTTACGGCGCCGCCCACACGCTGCAGGAGATGTTGACCATCAAGTCCGACGACACCATCGGGCGGGTCAAGGCCTACGAGGCCATCGTCAAGGGCGAGAACACGCCCGAGCCCAATATCCCCGAGTCCTTCAAGGTGCTGCTCAAGGAGATGCAGAGCCTGGGCCTGGACGTGGGCGTCCAGAGCGAGGAGGGCGAGACGGTTGAGATGCGTGAAGAGGACGACGAGCTCCGGCGCGCAGCCGAGGAGCTGGGTATCGACCTCTCCGCCGGCAGCGCCGAGGAGGGCAAGGAGGGCGAGGAAGGTGAAGGGAGCGAGGACGGGGAAGGCGAAGAAGCGGAGCCGATCCCGGCCGAGCAGGAAGCCGTCAACGAAGTCGAGGTCCAGGAAGAGGAGATCGAGGTCGAATGATAGACATCAATAATTTCGATTCCATCAAGATAGGCCTGGCGTCATCGGACAAGATCAGGGCCTGGTCATCCGGTGAGGTCACCAAGCCGGAGACCATCAACTACCGCACGCTGAAGCCGGAGAAGGACGGACTCTTCTGCGAGCGCATCTTCGGTCCCACCAAGGACTGGGAATGCTATTGCGGCAAGTACAAGCGCGTGCGCTACAAGGGCATCATCTGCGAGCGCTGCGGCGTCGAGGTCACCCGCTCCAAGGTGCGGCGCGAGCGCATGGGCCACATCGACCTGGCGGCGCCGGTCTCCCACATCTGGTTCTTCAAGGGCGTGCCCTCGCGGCTGGGCTACCTGCTGGACATCGCCCCCAAGGAGCTGGAGAAGGTGCTTTATTTCGCCGCTTCCATCGTCACGTTCGTCGACTACGAGAAGCGCGCCGCCGAGATGGACGTGCTCCAGGAGAAGGTGAACGCGCACATCGAGCAGCTGCACGCCGACAAGCAGGAGCGCGTCAAGGAGCTTGAGGAGAAGCTGGAGCGGCAGCTGCGCATCCTCGACGGCGAGGCCGACGAGGATGAGGTCGAGCTGGAGGCCGTCGACCTTTACGGCGGCCCCGAGAAGAAGCTCAGGAAGCTGACCAAGAAGGAGAAGGCGGACAAGCGCAAGCAGGTGGAGAAGGAGCTGCGCGAGGAGATTACCGACACTGAAGAATACGCTGAGGAGCAGGCCCAGCGCATGGAGACCCTCTGGGAGGAGTTCCAGAAACTGGAGCCCAAGCAGGTCATCGCCGACGAGCAACTCTTCCGCGGCCTGAAGGACCATTTCGGCAGCCCCTTCGGCTTCGGCAGCTACTTCCGCGGCGGCATGGGTGCGGAAGCCGTGCGCGAACTGCTTGAACAGGTGGACCTGGAGAAGGAAGTCGAGAGCCTCAACAACGACGTGGAGACCACCAAGGGCCAGAAGCATCAGCGGGCGCTGAAGCGCCTCAAGGTGGTTGACGCCTTTCGGAGCAGCGGTAACAACCCCTCCTGGATGATCATGGAGGCGGTGCCGGTGATCCCGCCAGAGCTCCGTCCCATGGTGCAGCTGGACGGCGGCCGTTTCGCCACCAGCGACCTCAACGACCTTTACCGGCGCGTCATCAACCGCAACAACCGCCTGAAGCGGTTGCTGGACCTGGGCGCGCCCGAGATCATCGTCAACAACGAGAAGCGCATGCTGCAGGAGGCGGTGGACGCCCTCTTCGATAACGGCAGGCGCGGACGCGCCGTCACCGGCCCGGGCAACCGGCCGCTGAAGTCGCTGTCGGACATGCTCAAGGGCAAGCAGGGGCGCTTCCGCCAGAACCTGCTGGGCAAGCGCGTGGACTATTCGGGCCGCTCGGTGATCGTCGCCGGTCCCAACCTGAAGCTGCACCAGTGCGGCGTCCCCAAGCTGATGGCGCTGGAACTGTTCAAGCCCTTCATCATGAGCCGGCTGGTGGAGCGCGAGCGCGTGCAGAACATCAAGGCGGCCAAGAAGATGGTGGAGAGCATGGTGCCGGAGGTCTGGGACGTGCTGGAGCAGGTCATCTCCGAACACCCGGTGATGCTCAACCGCGCCCCGACCCTGCACAGGCTGGGCATCCAGGCCTTCGAGCCGGTGCTGGTGGAGGGCAAGGCCATCCAGATCCATCCGCTGGTCTGTTCCGCCTTCAATGCCGACTTCGACGGCGACCAGATGGCGGTGCACGTGCCCCTGAGCGTCGAAGCCCAGGTGGAGGCGCGCATCCTGATGCTCTCGTCCAACAACATCCTTTCGCCGGCTCACGGCCGGCCCCTGGCGGTGCCTTCCCAGGACATGGTGCTGGGTACTTACTTCCTCACCTACTGCGAACAGGACGTGAGCGAGCTGGACCCGCAGAAGATGAAGCCGGTGCCGCCGGCCTACAGCTCGGCCCGGGAGGTCTCGCGCGCCTTCGACGAGAAGGCGTTGCACCTGCAGGAGGTCATCCGCCTCCGGCGCCTGGGGGAGATGATCCTCACCACCGCCGGCCGGGCCATCTTCAACGACGAGATCGACCAGGTGCTGGCGGACCATCTGGGTGATGATTACAAGCCCGAGGAGCGGGAGTTCGTCAACTGGACCCTGGACAAGACGAAGATGAAGAACTTCATCGCCGGGCTGATCAACCAGTACGGCACCGTGAGTGTGGCCCGGGTGCTGGACGTGGTCAAGGACCTGGGCTTCAGGCACGCGACCCGTTCCGGTGTCACCGTCGGTAAGAACGATATCGTGGTGCCACCGGAGAAGACGGAGATCCTCGAACGCTACGAGGAGGAAGTGGAACATATCCAGCAGCAGTACGAGAACGGCTTCCGCACCGACCACGAACGTCGCGACGACGTCATCGCCCTCTGGCAGAAGGCCACGGACGAGGTGGCCGAGGCCATGGACGCCAACCTCTACGAGCTCAACCCCCTGTACATGATGGCCAACTCGGGAGCCCGCGGCAACCCGGACCAGATGCACCAGCTGGCGGGCATGAGGGGCCTGATGCTCAATCCCAAGGGCGACACCATCGAGCGTCCGGTCAAGGCCAGCCTGATGGAGGGCATGAGCGTGCTCGAGTTCTTCATCTCCACCCACGGTTCCCGTAAGGGCCTGGCGGACACGGCGCTCAGGACCGCCGACTCCGGCTACCTGACGCGGCGGCTGGTGGATGTGGCCCAGGATGTGATCATCCGCGAAGAAGATTGCGGCACCAGGGATTACCTGGAGTTGCCCCTGAGGCTGGAGGACAAGCGCAGCCGCGGCACCAAGCTCAACATGAGCCTGGTGGGCCGCGTGCTGGCGGAGGACGTCCCCGGAAAGCGCAGGCCCCAGATAGTGGGCAAGCGCGATGAGGAGATAACTGAAACGCTGCTTGAGCATATCGACGCCGCCCACGGCGACAGGAAGACCCCCTATATCATCAAGGTGCGCTCGGTGCTCAAGTGCGAGGCCGAGGTCGGCGTCTGCCAGCGCTGCTACGGACGCAACCTGGCGTCCGGCGAGCTGGCGGAGATCGGCGATGCGGTAGGCATCATCGCCGCCCAGTCCATCGGCGAGCCCGGCACGCAGCTGACCATGCGCACCTTCCACCGCGGTGGCATCGCCGGCGAGGACATCACCCACGGCCTGCCCCGCGTCGTCGAGCTCTTCGAGGCGCGCAAGCCCAAGGGGCAGGCGAAGATCGCCCCTATCAGCGGCAAGGTGGAGATAACCGACACAGACAAGGGGCTGAAGCTGACAATTCACGGCAAGGACGAGGAGAAGAGCTTCAGCCTGCCGCGGCGAACGGACCTGCTGGTCAAGGACGGCGACAAGGTCAAGGAGGGCGACCAGCTCAGCGAAGGCTCACTCGACCCCAAGGAACTGATCCAGTTCCGCGGCAACACGGAGACCGAACTCTACCTGGTGCGCGGCGTCCAGGACGTATACCGCCGCCAGGGCGTGGATATCAACGACAAGCACATCGAGCTGGTGGTGCGCCAGATGCTCAAGCGCGTGGTCGTCACCGACCGCGGCGACACCGACCTGTTGCCGGGTCAACTGGTGGACAGGGTGCAGCTGAAGAAGATCAACGCCCGCATCAAGAAGGAGAAGGGCAAGCCGGCCAAGGGCGAGCAGACCATCCTCGGTATCACCAAGGCGTCGCTGGCAACGGAGAGCTTCCTCTCGGCGGCCTCCTTCCAGGAGACCACCAGGGTGCTCACGGACGCCGCCATCGAGGGCAAGGTCGACCGGCTCCAGGGCCTGAAGGAGAACGTCATCATCGGCAAGCTGATCCCGGCATCGACGGGCCTCAGGCACTACCGCACCCTGGAGATATTCTCCACGGTGCCGATACCGGAACACGACGATCTGTTGTCGGTGGGAGCGGAGGCGGAGGAGTCCGCGTAGGGCCTCAGGCCCCGTTCTTGACTCCCCCCATACCCCTTGCTATACTGCCTCCTTGCGCCCCGCGACGGGCGCTTAAGTCTGTAAGTAATTGGGTATAAATACCGGGTTGCAGGCTCCTCCGGTGGGCTGGGAAACCGGAGGTCGGAGTCTGCTGCCCGTTTCTGTGCGAAAAAAGCAAGAGTAGAAGGAAGTCATGCCGACAGTAAACCAGCTGGTGAGAAAGGGCCGCAAGGTCATCAAGGAGAAGGTCTCGACTCCGGCGCTCAAGGGAGCGCCCCAGAGGCGGGGCGTCTGTACGCGTGTCTACACGACCACGCCCAAGAAGCCCAACTCGGCGCTGCGCAAGGTGGCGCGCGTGAGGCTGACCACCGGCATCGAGGTCACGGCATACATTCCCGGCATCGGTCATAACCTGCAGGAGCACTCGGTTGTGCTCGTCAAGGGCGGCCGCGTCAAGGACCTTCCCGGCGTTCGCTACAAGGTAGTGCGGGCGGCGCTGGACACGGCAGGCGTGGCCGACCGCAGGCAGGGCCGTTCAAAATACGGAGTAAAGGCTTCCTAGGGGAATATCATGCCACGCCGAGCCGCAGCCCAGAAGCGGGAGATCACCCCGGACCCCATCTATAACAGCAAGCTGGTCACCCAGTTCGTCAACAAGGTGATGCTGGGCGGCAAGAAGTCCACGGCTGAGAAGATCACATACAGCGCCCTGGAGATCCTGGGCGAGAAGAAGGGAGACGATCCCGTAGCCGTGCTCAAGCAGGCGGTGGAGAAGGTTACGCCGCAGCTGGAGGTCAGGTCCCGGCGCGTCGGCGGCGCCACCTACCAGGTGCCCGTGGAGGTTCCCTCCCGGCGGGCGCGCACGCTGGCGGTGCGCTGGATAGTGGGTTTTGCCCGCGAACGGCGCGAGAAGACCATGGCGGAACGACTGGCCAACGAGTGCCTCGAGGCGCTGGACAACGCCGGCGGCGCCTGGAAGAAGAAGGATGACCTCTACCGCATGGCCCAGGCCAACAAGGCTTTCGCCCATTACCGCTGGTAGGAAGGCCGGAGCACAAGGTGACGACCACAGGGAGCGCAGTCCCTTGAATGTTAACGAAGAGAGCCGATAACGGCAGAGAGTTGAAGGTATTGATCAGAAGATGACGACACAGGCAACGACACTCGACAAAGGTAAAAAAAAGAAGATCAGCATGAGGAAGTTCTCGCTCGAGAAAACCAGGAACATCGGCATCATGGCGCACATCGACGCCGGCAAGACCACGACCACGGAGCGGATCCTGTATTACAGCGGCAGGACCCACAAGATGGGCGAGGTCCACGACGGCGCAGCCGTGATGGACTGGATGGAGCAGGAGCAGGAGCGGGGCATCACCATAACCTCCGCCGCCACCACCTGTGAGTGGAAAAATTACGGCATAAACCTTATAGACACGCCCGGGCACGTGGACTTCACCGTGGAGGTGGAGCGCTCGTTGCGCGTCCTCGACGGCGCCATCGCACTCTTCTGTTCCGTGGGCGGCGTCGAACCCCAGTCTGAGACGGTCTGGCGCCAGGCGGACAAGTACCGCGTCCCCCGCATCGCCTACGTCAACAAAATGGACCGTATGGGCGCCGACTTCTTCCAGGTAATGGACATGATGGTGCAGCGCCTGGGTGCCAAGCCTCTGGCCATCCAGCTGCCCATCGGCCGCGAGGAGGCCTTCAGGGGCGTCATCGACCTGGTGGAGATGAAGGCGCTGGTCTGGGAGTCCGAGACCGGCGAGACCTGGGAGGAGCAGGAAATACCCGAGGACATGCGGGAATTCGCCCAGGATTATCATGACCACATGATCGAGAAGCTGGCCGACTGCGACGACGAGCTGATGGAGCTCTACCTGGACGGCAAGCAGATCGACAAGGAACTGGTGCGCAGGGTGATCCGCCAGGCCACCATCGATATCGCCATCACCCCGGTTCTCTGCGGCACCGCCTTCAAGAACAAGGGCGTGCAGCCGCTGCTGGATGCGGTGATCGACTACCTTCCCGCCCCCTCGGACGTTCCCCCCATCAAGGGCATCAGCCCGGTATCGGGGGCCGAGGAGAGCAGGGCGCCCAGCGACGATGAGCCCTTCGCCGCCCTGGCCTTCAAGGTGATGACCGACCCCTATGTGGGCAAACTCACCTATTTCCGCGTCTATTCCGGCAAGCTGGAATCCGGCAGCCATATCTATAACCCGGTCAAGGACCGCAAGGAGCGCATCGGCCGCATCCTGCAGATGCACGCCAACCACCGCGAGGACCGCGACGCCATCTACGCCGGCGAGCTGGCGGCGGCCGTGGGACTGAAGTTCACCAAGACCGGCGATACGCTCTGCGACAAGGAAGCGCCGATCATCCTTGAGTCCATGGAATTTCCCCAGCCGGTGATCGCCGTGGCCATCGAGCCCAAGACCAAGGCCGACCAGGACAAGCTGGGCGCCTCGCTGCACAAGCTGGCCGAGGAGGACCCCACATTCCAGGTGCGCACCGACGAGGATACGGGCCAGACGGTCATCTCCGGAATGGGCGAGCTGCACCTGGAGATCATCGTCGACAGGCTGCTGCGGGAGTTCAAGGTGGACGCCAACGTCGGCAAGCCGCAGGTGGCTTACCGCGAGACCATCCGCCAGCCGGTTCAGAAGATCGAGGGCAAGTTCGTGCGCCAGACCGGCGGCCGCGGCCAGTTCGGGCGCGTGGTCATCAACGTGGAGCCCGCGGGCCCCGGCGAGGGCTACGAGTTCTCCGAGAAGATCAAGGGCGGCGTCATCCCCAAGGAATACATCCCCTCGGTCAACGAGGGCATCAAGAGCGCGCTGGAGACCGGTGTGCTGGCCGGGTACCCCATGGTGGGCATCAAGGTCGAGCTCATCGACGGTTCCTTCCACGAGGTCGATTCCTCCGAGATGGCGTTCCAGATCGCCGGATCCATGGCGTTGAAGGAAGCGGTCAAGCGGGCCAAGCCCGTGTTGATGGAGCCGGTGATGGAGGTGGAGATCGTCGTCCCCGAGGAGTACATGGGCGACGTCATCGGCGACCTCAACTCGCGCCGCGGCAAGATCGACGGCATGGAGCCGCGCGGCAAGGCGCAGGTGATACGCGCCCACGCGCCCCTGTCGGAGATGTTCGGGTATGCTACCGACCTGCGTTCACTGAGCCAGGGTCGAGCCAATTACACCATGCAGTTCGAGCGCTACGAAGAGGTGCCGGGCTCGATAGCCAGGGAGATCGTGGAACAGGTAAACGGCGGCTGAGGGCGCTTGCCCGCCGTGGTGGTTTGATATATAGTAACTCGCTCACTGAACAGACATTAAGGGCTATTTGCTCGACATCAGGAGAGGAAAGGAGCAAAGATGGCGAAGGAAAAGTTTGAACGCACGAAACCGCATCTGAACGTAGGTACCATCGGTCATATCGACCATGGCAAGACGACCCTGACCGCGGCCATCACCACCTGCCTGGCGGGGCACGGTGAGAACGTCGAAGTCAGGAGCTTCGATTCGATCGACAACGCTCCCGAGGAACGCGAGCGCGGCATCACCATCGCCACGGCCCACGTGGAGTACGAGACCGACAAGCGGCACTACGCCCACGTAGACTGCCCCGGCCACGCCGACTACATCAAGAACATGATCACCGGCGCGGCCCAGATGGACGGCGCCATCCTGGTGGTGAGCGCCGCCGACGGCCCCATGCCCCAGACGCGTGAGCATATCCTGCTGGCGCGCCAGGTGGGCGTCCCCTATATCATCGTCTTCCTCAACAAGGTGGACATGGTGGACGACCCGGAGCTGCTGGAACTGGTGGAGATCGAGGTCAGGGAGCTGCTCTCCGAGTACGAATTCCCCGGCGACGACATCCCCATCGTCAGCGGCTCGGCGCTCAAGGCGCTGGAGTGCGGCTGCGGCAAGACCGAGTGCGAGGCCTGCAACCCGATCATCGAGCTGATGCACGCGGTGGACGAGTACCTGCCGGAGCCGGAGCGCGACATCGACAAGCCCTTCCTGATGCCCGTGGAGGACGTCTTCACCATCACCGGCCGCGGCACCGTCGCCACCGGCAGGGTCGAGCGCGGCATCATCCGCGTCAACGAGGAAGTGGAGATCGTCGGTATGCAGGAAAAGATCGACAAGACCGTCTGCACCGGCGTCGAGATGTTCAAGAAGATACTCGACGAAGGCCAGGCCGGCGACAACATCGGCGTGCTGCTCAGGGGCACCAAGCGCGAGGAGATCCAGCGCGGCATGGTGCTGGCCAAGCCCGGCTCCATCACTCCCCACACGCACTTCAAGGCGCAGGTGTACGTACTGTCCAAGGAAGAGGGCGGACGCCACACCCCCTTCTTCAGCAATTACCGTCCCCAGTTCTACTTCAGGACGACGGACGTCACCGGCACCATCACCCTGGAAGAGGGCGTGGAGATGGTCATGCCCGGCGACAACACGGTGATGGAGGTCAAGCTGATCACGCCCATCGCCATGGAGAAGGGCCTCGACTTCGCCATCCGCGAAGGCGGCCACACCGTCGGCGCCGGCAACGTCATCGAGATCATAGAGTAGCTTACTGAACAGGCCGCCACCCCGGTGACGGCCTTAAAAACGGGAAGATAATGGCTCAACAGAAGATCAGGATAAGGCTCAAGGCATACGACCACGAGTTGATCGACAGGAGCGCCAGGCTCATCGTCGAGCAGGCGCAGAAGACCGGCGCCACCATCGTCGGTCCGGTGCCCCTGCCCACGGAGAAGAACGTCTACTGCGTGATCAAGAGCCCGTTCAAGGACAAGGACTCGCGCGAGCACTTCGAGATGCGGACGCATAAGCGGCTGATCGATATCCATCAGCCCACACCGAAGACGGTGGACTCGCTGATGCGCCTCGACGTGCCCGCCGGCGTCGATATCGAGATCAAGTTATAAGGAAGTATGACTGCGATACTGGGAAAGAAACTGGGCATGTCCCAGGTGTTCACCGAGGAGGGAGACCGGGTGCCGGTTACGGTCATCGAGGCCGGCCCCTGCACGGTCACCCAGGTCAAGACCGTGGAGACCGACGGCTACAAGGCGATCCAGATCGGCTTCGGCGAGATCGACGAGAAGAAGCTGACCAGGGCCGAGGCCGGACACCTGAAGAAGGCCGGCGCCGGCGGCAAGCGGCACCTGGCCGAGGTCAGGGGCGAGAGCGAACCCCAGGTGGGTGAGCAGATCACCGTGGAGGCCTTCGAGCCGGGACAGAAGGTCAAGGTAAGCGGCGTCTCCAAGGGCAAGGGCTTCGCCGGCGTCATCAAGCGTCACGGTTTCGCGGGCGGCCCCGGCTCACACGGCGCCCATTTTCACAGGGCTCCGGGCTCCGTCGGAGCCAGCGCCACGCCCTCGCGCGTGTTCAAGGGCCTGAGGCTGCCGGGACAGATGGGCAACCGCAAGGCGACCCAGCTGGGGTCGAGCGTGTTCGCCGTCGACCCGGAACGCAACCTGTTGCTGCTCAGGGGCTCCATCCCCGGTTCCAGCAACTCGATCGTCTATATACAGACAACCTGATATGGCTGAAGAAGACGGAAAAAAAGAAACACAGGAGCCGGCTGCCGGCATCAAGGCACTGGCCGACAAGGATTTCAAGCTCAGCCCCGACGTTTTCGAGGTTGAGCCCAGCACGGGCGTGCTGCACGAGGTGGTCCGCGCCGAGCAGGCCGCCATGCGCAAGGGTACGGCCGCCAGCAAGACCCGCGGCATGGTCCGCGGCGGCGGCGTCAAACCCTGGCGGCAGAAGGGCACCGGCCGCGCAAGGGCCGGTTCCAGCAGGATGCCCCACTGGACCGGCGGCGGCGTGGCCTTCGGGCCCAGCCCCCGTGATTACAGCTTCAAGGTGAACCGCAAGGTGCGGAGCAAGGCGCTGAAGATGGCGCTCAGCGCCCGCGCCGGCGAAGGCGGCCTCAAGGTCGTGGAGAGCCTGGCTTTCGCGGAGCCGAAGACGGCCCAGGCGGAGGCGGCGCTGGAGAGCCTGGACGTGGACTACCCGCTGCTGGTGCTGCTGGGAGAGGATGACGACAACGCCGAACTCTCCTTCCGCAACCTGCTGGAAGTTGAGGTCAGGGACGCGAAGAGCCTGGGAGTGACCGAGATCATGGCTGCGAGGACGCTGCTTGTATCGAAGCAGGCGCTGGAGCAGCTGAACGGGCTGGGTGAGGCCGAATGAGGGATCCGTATACCATCATCCTCGGTCCGGTGATCTCGGAGAAGAGCTACAGCCTGATCGAGCACAACGCCTATACGTTCAAGGTGGACCCGCGGGCGCACAAGCCGGCGATCGCCAGGGCGGTAGAGGAGATTTTCGAGGTGGATGTCATCGACGTCAACGTGGTCAAGATCCAGTCCAAGCCCAAGCGGCGGGGCTTCACGCAGGGCAGGACCAACGCCGGCAAGAAGGCCATCGTCCGCCTGGCGGAGGGCCAGAAAATAGAATTCTTTGAGGGCATGTAGGTGATATGGCGGTAAAGGGATACAAACCGACTTCACCGGGACGGCGTTTCATGACCACGCCGACCTTCGACGAGGTGACCCGCGACCGTCCCGAGAAGAGCCTGACGGAGGGCCTCTCGAAGAAGGGCGGCCGCAACGCCCACGGGCGCATCACCAAGCGCCGCACCGGCGGCGGCCACAAGCGCCGTTACCGCCGCATAGATTTCAAGCGCAACAAGGACGGCGTCCCGGCGCGGGTCGCTTCCATCGAGTATGACCCCAACCGCTCGGCGCGCATCGCCCTGCTGCACTATGCGGACGGCGAGAAGCGCTATATCCCGGCGCCCATCGGCCTTACGGTCGGGGCGACGGTCCAGTCGGGCGCCGACGCGGACATCAAGGTGGGCAACGCGCTGCCACTGGCCAATATCCCGGTGGGCGCATCCATCCACTGCGTCGAGCTCAAGCCGGGGCGCGGCGCCCAGATGGTGCGCGGCGCCGGCACGTCGGCGCAACTGATGGCCAAGGAGGGCGACTTCGCCCACGTGCGCCTGCCCTCGGGCGAGGTGAGGCTGGTCAACATCGCCTGCCGCGCCTCCATCGGTGTCGTCGGCAACGTCACCCATGAGAACCTTGCGGGCGGCAAGGCGGGACGAAGCCGCTGGCGGGGCAGGCGCCCCAAGGTGCGCGGCACCGTGATGAACCCGGTGGACCATCCCCATGGAGGCGGCGAGGGCAAGGCTACGGCCGGCCGCCACCCGGTGACACCCTGGGGCGTGCCGACCATCGGCTACCGCACGCGCAAGAAGGGCAAGGAAAGCGACAGATATATCGTCCGTCCCCGCAAGCGGGGGCGTTAGGAGGACTGCTGGAATATGGGCAGATCGATAAAAAAAGGACCTTTTGTAGAGGAGAAGCTCATGGCGAGGATCGAGGCCATGAACGAGTCCGGCAACAAGCAGATGGTGAGGACCTGGTCGCGCGCGTCCACGGTCTTTCCCGAGATGGTGGGACACACCATCGCCGTCTACGACGGCCGCCGGCATGTTCCCATCTATATTACGGAAAGCATGGTGGGGCACAGGCTGGGAGAGTTTGCACCGACGCGGACATTCCGCGGACACGGCCACCATACGGAGCGGAGCACCGCAGTAAAGTAGAAAGAAATGGCAGAGAAAAAGAAAAAGGACAACAAGGAAGCAAAGAGGGGCAGGCAGGACAGCGCCCCGGACGATGCTGTTGTGGTCGAGGCCCGGCCGGAGATCGTCAGCGCCAGCGCCCGCTACGTGCGCATCTCGCCGCGCAAGCTGCGGCTGGTGGCGGACCTGGTGCGGGGCAAGAAGGCCGACGAGGCCCGCACAGTGCTGGCTTTCACGCCCAGGAGCGGCGCCAGGATAGTGGACAAGGTGATCGCTTCCGCCGTGGCCAACGCCGAGAACAACAACGACCTCAGCGGCGACGAGCTCTATATAAGCAGCATCTATGTCAACGAGGGGCCGACCCTTAAGCGCTGGCGGCCGCGGGCCATGGGCAGGGCCAGCCGCATCAACAAGCGCACGAGCCATATAACGGTCGAATTGACCCCGGTAGAGGAAGGATAGCGTGGGCCAGAAAGTCCATCCAGGCGGCATGCGGCTAGGGATCATCCATGACTGGAAGTCCCATTGGTACAGCGAGAAAGATTTTGCAGACTTTTTGATCGAGGACCTGAAGATAAGGGCGCATATCCGTGAGAAGCTGCGCCATGCGGCCCTCTCGGACATCCACATAAAGAAGGACGCGCAGAAGATAACCGTAGACATCTATACCGCCCGGCCGGGAATCGTCATCGGCAAGAGCGGCGCCGAGGTGGACGCGTTGCGCAAGGAGATCCACGAGATGACCGGCAAGGCCGTGCACGCCAACATTATCGAGGTCAAGCGCCCCGAGCTGGACGCCAACCTGGTGGCCCAGTCCATAGCCGAGCAGCTGGAGGGCCGGGTGGCTTTCCGGCGGGCGATGAAGCGGGCGCTCACCTCCGCCATCAGGTCCGGCGCCGAGGGCATCAAGGTTGCCTGCGCCGGCAGGCTCGGGGGGGCGGAGATGGCCCGCACCGAGGGATACAGCGAGGGCCGGGTGCCCCTGCACACGCTGAGGGCGGACATCGATTACGGTTTTACCGAGTCAAGGACGACCTTCGGGCGCATCGGCGTCAAGGTCTGGATAAACAAGGGCGAGATCATGCCGGCCGGGTTCGACGACCAGAAGAAGACGGACAGGCGCCTGGGAGAGGTAGACGCCAAGCGCCGCAAGCCGGTAAAGGAATAGCAGGGAACGGATGTTACTACCAAAGAAAACAAAATACCGCAAGCAGCATCGCGGCCGCATGCGGGGAAAGACCAAGGGCGGCTCCACCGTGGAATACGGCGAGTTCGGCCTCAAGGCCATGGAGCCCGGCTGGATCACCAACCGCCAGATAGAGTCGGCACGTGTCGCCATCACGCGCTACATCAAGCGCGGCGGCAAAGTGTGGATCAATATCTTCCCCCACAAACCGGTGACCGAGAAGCCGGCTGAGACCCGCATGGGCGGCGGCAAGGGCTCCCCGGAGAACTGGGTGGCCGTAGTCAAGCCCGGGCGCGTGATGTTCGAGCTCTCCGGCGTAACGGAGCCGGTAGCCCGCGAGGCCATGCGGCTGGCGGCGCACAAGCTGCCGATTGAATGTAAATTCGTGACGCGTGAGGGTGATTTCTTTGAAGGCGAATGAGCTTCGGGACCTGACCCCCGAGGAGCTGGAGGAAAAGCTCAACGAGAGCCGCAAGCAGCTTTTCAACCTGCGCTTCCAGCACGCCACGGGCCAGCTCGACAACCCGAAGAAGCTGGGGCTGGTACGGCAGGACATCGCCAGGATAATGACCGTCCGGAACGAGCGGCTGTACGAGGCGGAAGCGACAGAGAGCCGGGAGGCGTAAGTGGCTGAGAACGATAACAGGAGCATAAGCCGCAAGGAGCGGCGTGGTGTGGTAGTCAGCGACAGCATGGACAAGACCATCACCGTGCGCATCGATACGATCAAGGCCCATCGATTCTACGGCAAGACCGTGCGCCGCTCGCAGAAACTGGCGGTGCATGATGAGAACAACGAGGCCGGCGTCGGCGACTCGGTGCGCGTCATCGAGACACGGCCGCTTTCGAAGAACAAGCGCTGGCGCCTGGCGGAGATCATCGAGAAAGCCAAGTAGGCGGAGAGAGACGAGCATTGATTCAGGTAGAGACCAGGGTAAAGATAGCCGACAACACCGGCGCGCGGGAGCTGCTGTGCATCAGGATAAAGGGCGGCTCGCGACGGCGCTACGCCCGCGTGGGCGATACCATCGTCGGCACCGTGAAAGCGGCGACGCCCGGCGGCACCGTCAAGAAGGGCGAGGTGGTCGAGGCGGTGATCGTCCGGACCGTCAAGGAGTTCGGGCGCAAGGACGGCACCTATATCGCCTTCGACGAGAACGCAGCGGTGCTGATCGACCCGGCGCAGAATCCGCGCGGCACGCGCATCTTCGGGCCGGTGGCGCGGGAGCTCCGGGACAGGAATTTCATGAAGATCGTATCGCTGGCGCCGGAGGTGCTCTAGCGGGCGCGCGGCAGCCGCCGGGAGAGATATGAGCAAAGCCAAACTGAAAATAAAGCAGGGAGACACGGTCAAGGTGATCGCCGGCAAGGAGAAGGGCAAGACCGGGAAGGTCCTGCGCGTGGAGCCGGAAAAGGAGCGGGTGGTCGTCGAGCGCCTGAACATGGTCAAGCGCCACCGGCGTCCCTCCCCCCAGAACCCCCAGGGGATGCTGGAGCGGGAAGCGCCCATGCATGTCTCCAACGTGATGTATTATTGCTCCCGTTGCAGTGAGGGCGTCCGGCTCGGCGTCAAGCGCGTCGAGGGCGGCCGCCTGCGTGTCTGCAAGCAGTGCGGGACCGAGGTCGATTAGGTGGAAGCGAGCATGGCGAGACTGAAAGAACAATTCGAGAAAGAGATCAAGCCCGAGCTGCAGAAGGAGCTGGAGCTGGACAACGAGATGCAGGTGCCGCGGGTGAGCAAGGTCGTGGTCAACATGGGCGTCGGCGAGGCCAAGGACGACATCAAGCAGCTGGACGCCGCCGTCGAGGAGCTGATGACCATCACCGGCCAGAAGCCCAAGATAACGCGGGCGCGCAAGTCCATCGCCGGTTTCAAGATCCGCGAGGGCATGCCCATCGGCTGCACGGTGACGCTGCGCGGCATGAGGATGTACGAGTTCCTCGACCGCCTGGTGTCCATCGCCCTGCCGCGCATCCGGGATTTCCGCGGCATCAGCCCCCGGTCCTTCGACGGCCGCGGCAACATGTCCATCGGCGTGAAAGAGCAGATCATCTTCCCGGAGATCGATTACGATTCCATAACCCAGACCCGGGGCCTCAACATCACCATCACCACCACGGCCCGTGACGACAGGGAGGGCCGTGCCCTGATCGAGAAGCTGGGCATGCCCTTCAGGGAACGCTAAGGAGTTTTTGAATGGCAAAAACATCATTACAGGTCAAGGCCAGCCGCAAGCCCAAGTACAAGACCAGGGGCTATAACCGCTGTCGCCGTTGCGGCCGCCCCCGCGGCTACTACCGCAAGTTCGGCATCTGCCGCATCTGCCTGCGGGAGCTGGCGCATCACGGCGTCATACCCGGCCTGACCAAATCCAGCTGGTAGGGGGAACTGATATGACTGTCACAGATCCCATAGCCGACATGCTGACCCGCATCCGCAACGCCAACGCCGGCATGAAGGAGAGCGTGGAGATGCCCGCCTCGCGCATGAAGGTGGAGATCGCCAGGCTGCTGAAGGAGGAGGGCTATATCCTCGACTACGCGATCATGCGCGGCGAGAGTTATGACAACATCGTGCTCGACCTCAAGTATGGGGAGAGCAAGCAGAAGGTGATCTCGGGCCTCAAGCGTATCAGCAAGCCCGGGTGCAGGGTCTACGCCAGGAAGGACAACATCCCGCGGGTCCTGGGAGGCCTGGGGATAAGCATCCTCTCCACCTCCAGGGGGCTGATGACCGGCCGCCAGGCTGAGAAGGACGGCATCGGCGGCGAGGTGGTCTGCTTTATCTGGTAGGTTATGGCAGGCGGACGGCAGGTTTGATACAAGGCAAACAGACGGAGTAAATGAAGTGTCACGCATAGGAAGATCGCCCATAAAGATACCGGACGGCGTCGAGGTGAAGATCGACGGCAGCAAGGTGACGGTCAAGGGACCGAAGGGGACCCTGAGCGACAGCTTCTCGCCCGACATGGACATCAGCCGGGAGGACGGCATGATAATCGTCAAGCGTCCCTCTGACAGGATCGAGCACCGCTCTCTGCACGGGCTGACGCGCTCCCTGATCGCCAACATGGTGCAGGGCGTCACCGAGGGCTTCTCCAGGGAGCTGGAGATCAACGGCGTAGGCTACCGGGCCAACCTCAAGGGCAAGAACCTGGATATAGCCGTGGGGCTCTCGCACCCGGTGGTGATCGAGCCGATGCCGGACACGGAGTTCGAGGTGCCCAGTCAGACCCAGATCATCGTCAGGGGCATCGACAAGCAGGTCGTGGGCCAGCTGGCGGCGCGCATCCGCTCTATCCGTCCGCCGGAGCCCTACAAGGGCAAGGGCATCAAGTACGTGGACGAACACATACGCAGGAAGGTAGGCAAGAGGGCATAGGCAATGGCTAAGACTACTTCAGAACTGACTAGCAGGCAGGCGATGAGGCGGCGGCGGCATAACCGCGTCCGCCGCAAGGTTGAGGGCAACGCCGAGCGTCCGAGGCTGACCGTGTTCCGCAGCAATCGCGGCATCTATGCCCAGGTCATCGATGACATCGAGGGCAGGACCCTGGTTGCGGCGTCCTCCCTGGAGCTTAAAGAGTCCGGCCTCAGCAAGCGGGAGCAGGCGGAGAAGGTGGGAGAGCTCATCGCCGGCAAGGCGAAGGAGAAGAATATAGACAAGGTGGTCTTCGACCGCGGCAGTTACCTCTATCACGGCCGCGTCAAGGCGCTGGCCGAGGGCGCCCGCGAGGGCGGCATCCAATTCTGACAAGGTGGCGGTTTGCAGAGAGAGTTTGACAATATAGAGCTTGAAAAGAAGAAGCCGGAACTGAAGGAGAAGGTAGTCGACATCAACCGTGTCGCCAAGGTGGTCAAGGGCGGCCGGCGCTTCTCCTTCACGGCCCTGGTGGTCGTCGGCGACGGCATCGACCAGGTGGGCGTCGGCTACGGCAAGGCCAAGGAAGTGCCCCTGGCCATCCAGAAGGCTGTCGAGGACGCCAAGAAGAACCTTTTCCGGGTTCCCAAGTATAAGAACACCATCACCCACAAGGTCATCGGCCGCTTCGGCGCCGGGCGCGTGCTGCTGAAGCCCGCATCCCCCGGTACCGGCATCATCGCCGGCGGCGGTGTGCGGGCGGTGCTGGAGCTGGCGGGCATCCGCGACGTGCTCGCCAAGTGCCTGGGTACCACCAATCCCATCAACATGGTGCGGGCCAGTGTCGAGGGTCTGAAGTCGCTCAAGGACCCGGTGGACGTGGCGAAGATGCGCGGCAAGACCGTGGCGGAGATACTGGGAACCGAAACCGAGAAGCAGCCGGAGAAACAGGTTGAAACAACTTAAGGTGACACAGAAAAAGAGCCTCATCAGCCGCAAGGCCGAGCATCGCACGACCATGCGGGCCCTGGGGCTGCGGCGCATCAACCACACTGTCATCCATAACGACACGCCCCAGATACGGGGAATGCTGCACCAGGTCGATTACCTGGTTGAGGTCGAGGAAGTCAAGGCTTCAGGGAGCGGGAAGTGAGCAAGAAAGAGAAAAAAGAAGAGAGCCTCAACCTGAGCAACTTAAGCCCGGCGCCGGGTTCCAGGAGCTCGCGCAAGCGCGTGGGCCGGGGCGAGGGCAGCGGCATGGGCAAGACTTCAGGCCGCGGACACAAGGGCTTCAACAGCCGCGCCGGCGGTGGCGTCAGGCCCGGCTACGAGGGCGGCCAGATGCCTATCTACATGAGGCTGGGCAAGCTGCGCGGCTCCAACAAGAAGATGAGTATGCCCATGGGGCCGTTCCGCACTGAAAGCACCGCTGTCAATATCTCGCGCCTCGCAGCTTTCGAGGACGGCGCCACGGTGACGCCGGAATCCCTGGTGGAGGCGCGGATTATCAAGAACACGAAGCTGCCGGTGAAGATACTGGGGCAGGGGGAGCTCAAGGTGGCGCTCACCGTCAAGGCCCAGGGTTTCAGCAAGTCGGCGCGCGAGAAGATCGAAGCTGCCGGCGGCAAGGTGGAGGTCATCTAGTTGTTCGCCTCGATGGCAAATGCCTGGAAGATCCCGGAGCTGAGGACCAAGCTGATCTTCACCGCCGCGATGATAGTCATCTACCGCCTGGGCGCCCACATACCGGTGCCCGGCGTTAACGTCAAGGCCATCGAAGACCTGATCCAGCAGGGGCAGGCGGGCGTGCTCGGGTTCCTCAACCTGTTCTCGGGAGGGGCGCTCACCCGTTTTGCGGTATTCGCCCTGGGAATCATGCCCTACATCACCGCCTCCATCATCATGCAGCTGCTGACCATGGCCTTCCCGTCGCTGAAGGAGCTGGCGCGCGAGGGCGAGGCGGGCCAGCAGAAGATCACCCAGTACACGCGCTACCTCACGGTGGCCCTGGCGCTGGCGCAGGCAGTGGGCTATACCATGCTTTTCAGGCAGCAGGGCGCCCTGCCGGATTTCACGGCAGTCAATTTTTACATGATCGTCATCACGCTGACGGCGGGCACGACGCTGCTGATGTGGATCGGCGAGCTGATCACCCAGCACGGTATCGGCAACGGTATCTCGCTGCTGATCTACGCCAGCATCGTCTCCGGCCTGATACCGAGCATCAGCAAGTTCCGGACCATGTCGCTGGTGTCCATCGTCATCTTCGCGATCATCGCCCTGATTGTCATCGTCGGCATCGTGCTGGTGCAGGAAGGACAGCGGCGCATCCCCATCCAGTACGCCAAGCGCCAGATAGGGCGCAAGATGACGACAGGCGGCAGCACATACCTGCCGCTGAACATCAACATGGCGGGTGTCATCCCGGTCATCTTCGCCTCGGCGATCCTGATGTTTCCGCCGACGCTGGCGCAGTTCTTCCCCTATGAGTTCATGAAGAGTTTCGCCCAGTTTCTCAACCCCAACAGCCCGGCGTTCCTGGTGCTGCTGGCGCTGTTGATCATCGGTTTCACGTATTTTTACACCGCGGTCCAGTTCGACCCGGTAGAGCGGGCCAACGATCTCAAGAAACACGGCGGCTTCATCCCGGGCATCAGGCCGGGCAAGCCCACGGCCCACTACCTTGACCGCGTGCTGACGCGGCTGACGTTGCCGGGAGCGATCTTCCTGGCGGCCATCGCCGTACTGCCCAACGTCATCATCGCCGCCCGCAGCGACATCACCATCTACTTCGGCGGCACATCGGTGCTGATCGTCGTCGGCGTGGCGCTGCAGACGCTCAAGCAGATGGAGTCACAGCTGCTGATGCGACATTACGAGGGGTTCCTGAAGTAGTGATTATCCGCAAGTCTCCAGCCGAGATAGAGGAGATCGGCAGGGCGGGAGAGATTGTAGCCGGGTGTTTATCCCTGATGCGGGAGAACAGCAGGCCCGGGGTGACAACCGCGGAGCTGGACAGGACCGCGGAGAGGTTTATCAGGGAGAAGGGCGCGGTACCCACGTTCAAGGGGTACAGGGGCTTTCCGGCCTCCATCTGCGCCTCTCCCAATGACATGGTCGTGCACGGCATACCGGGCGATTACAGCCTGGTGGAGGGCGACATCCTCAGCGTGGATGTGGGCGTCACCCTCAACGGCTGGGTGGCGGATGCGGCCATCACTGTGGCGGTGGGTGAAGTCGACAGCCGGGCGAAGCGGTTGATGGACGTCACCCGCGAGTCGCTGGCTCGGGCCATCGGCAGGTGCAGGGCGGGATTGCATCTGGGTGACGTGTCGGCGGCCGTGCAGGAGCACGTGGAGAGGAACGGTTTTTCGGTGGTGCGGACGCTGGTGGGACATGGTATCGGGCGGAACATGCACGAGGATCCGCAGATACCGAACTACGGCGTCCCCGGCGAGGGGCCCGCGCTCGAGGACGGCATGGTTTTCGCCATCGAGCCCATGGTCAATGTCGGCGAACACCGCGTCAAGGTGGGAAAGGTCAACTGGGCCGTTTCGACGGCGGACGGCAGCCTTTCGGCCCATTTCGAGCACACGGTGGCGCTGACGGCGCAGGGACCGAAGGTCTTGACGGCGGAAGCGGCGGCCAATGACCGTTCGAATTTGGATACAGCCTCCATGCTGTGGTAGTATGCGAGGTTGGCCGAAACCGAGGATATGACACAAAAAGAAGAAGCCATAGAACTCGAGGGTGAGGTTATAGAGGCGTTGCCGAACACCATGTTCAAGGTGATGCTCGACAACGACCACGAGGTGCTGGCTCATATCTCCGGCAAGATGAGGATGCACTACATCCGCATCCTGCCAGGCGACAGGGTGAAGGTGGAGCTCTCTCCGTACGACCTCACCCGGGGAAGGATTACATACAGGTTCAAATAACCATGAAAGTGCGTTCATCAGTAAAACCGATGTGTGAGAACTGCAAGCTTGTGCGCAGGCGCGGCAAGCTGCTGGTGATATGCTCCAACCCCCGGCACAAGCAGCGCCAGGGCTAGGCGGCGGCGCCGGCGGCGACAGCTTCCGGCGGCAATGGACGAAGACCAGGAGGTCATAGTTGGCACGTATCGCAGGTGTGAATATTCCCCGCGAGAAGCGGGTTGAAATAGGTCTGACCTATATCTTCGGCGTGGGCCGGTCAACGGCGGGCAAGGTGCTGGACGAGCTCGGCATCGACCGCAACACTTACGTCAGGGACCTGACGGACGAAGAGATTTCAAGGCTGAGGGATTACCTTGACGCCAACATCCTCGTCGAGGGAGACCTCAGGCGTGAGCGTTCCCAGAATATCAAGCGGCTGATGGAGATCGGCTGCTACCGGGGCATCCGCCACCGCCGCGGCATGCCGGTGCGGGGGCAGCGCACCAAGACCAACGCCCGCAGCCGCAAGGGGCCCAAGCGTACCGTGGGCGTCAGGCGCAAGGCGACATAGTCTGGTTCGGGATAACCCGAAAGCAACAGGTTCGATCAAAGTCAACTAGCAGAGGACAGGCATGGCAGCACCGAAATCAGGAAAGGGACGCTCACGCCGCAAGGCGAAGAAGAACGTTCCCGTGGGACAGGCCCATATCAAGACATCGTTCAACAACACGATCGTTACCCTGACGGACAAGGAGGGGAACGTCATAGCCTGGGAGAGCGCCGGTTCCGCCGGTTTCAAGGGCTCGCGCAAGAGCACGCCCTTCGCCGCCCAGGTGACCGCCGATGCCTGCGCAAAGAAGGGCATGGAACACGGCATCAAGAAGGTGGACGTCTTCGTCAAGGGCCCCGGTTCCGGCCGCGAGACGGCCATCCGTTCGCTGCAGGCCGCGGGCATCGAGGTAATGAGCGTCAAGGACGTGACGCCGGTGCCGCACAACGGTTGCCGGCAGCGCAAGAGAAGAAGAGTATAGAGAGGAAGGGTACTTGGCTAAAGACACATCACCAGCTTGCAAGCAATGCCGCCGCGAGGGTTTGAAACTATATCTCAAGGGGGAGCGTTGCCTCACGGACCGCTGCGCCATCGACCGCAGGTCCTATGCCCCCGGTGAACAGGGGCGCCGGCGCGTCAAACAGACCGAATATCTGACCCAGCTGAGGGAAAAGCAGAAGGCGCGACGTTACTACGGGCTGTTGGAGAAGCAGTTCAGGAATTACTATGAGCGGGCCAACCGCCAGAGCGGTATCACCGGCGAGAACCTGTTGCGGCTGCTGGAGACGCGGCTGGACAACGTGGTCTACAGGCTCGGCTTCGCCGTATCGCGGCGCCAGGCGCGCCAGCTGGTAATGCACGGCCATTTCACCGTCAACGGCAGGAGGGTGGATATCCCTTCCTACCACGTGAAGCCCGATGACGTGATCGCAGTCAGGGAGAACTCCGCCGCCAGGGATTCCATCGGAGAGGCGACGGACATGACGGCGGCGGTATCGCCGTGGCTGCAGGCGGACCATGACAACCTTTCAGGAAAGATATTGAAATACCCGGAACGGGACGAGATAGACGTGCCTGTGCAGGAACAGTTCATCGTGGAGCTGTATTCCAAGTGAGGTTGGCTCAGAGGACGGCATCATGAATCCGATCGCCTCGGCTGAGGCTGACCCGGCGATGGGTATTGGGTCACAATCTACGACCATGGAGGGCGAATTGCTCACTTTTCAGATTCCCAAAATCACTCACGAACAGGTAAATGAGAACAAGGGAGTCTTCGTGGTCGAGCCGCTGGACCGCGGCTTCGGCCATACCTTCGGCAACTCATTGAGACGGGTGTTGCTTTCATCCCTTGACGGCGCCGCCATCAGCCTCGTGCAGATCGACGGGGTCTCGCACGAGTTCTCGACGATCACCGGCGTCAAGGAGGATGTGACTGACATCGTCCTCAATATCAAGAACGTGGTCTGCCGGCTGGAGGACATGGAGGAGGTCGAGGTGGACCTGAAGAAGTCAGGACCCGGCGAGGTAACCGCCGGCGACATCGACCAGCCCACCGGCCTGGAGATCATCAATCCCGACCTGCATATCGCCAGCCTGGGCAAGAAGGCCAAGCTGGGGATGACGCTGACCATCAGGAAGGGCCGCGGTTACGCCTCGGCCGAGGCCAACAAGCCCGCCGGCGCCGCCATCGGCCAGATACCGGTCGATTCGAACTTCTCTCCGGTGGAGAGGGTTTCCTACGAGGTGGACACGGCGCGCGTCGGCCAGCGCACGGACTTCGACAAGCTGACGATCGAGATCACCACCAACGGCAGCATGGCTCCGGACGACGCCCTGCGGTAGGCGGCGCGCCTGCTGATATCGTCGCTGCAGATATTCACCGGCGACCATGAAAGCGGCGAGGACGAGGAGATGGCGGCGGAAGCCATCATGACCGCCGGCTCGGACGAGCAGAAGACGGGAGAGGATGACATCCTCATCGAGGAACTGGAGATCGGCGTCCGTTCCTATAACTGCCTCAAGCGTGAGGGCATCCAGACCGTGGGTGACCTGGTCAAGCGCAGCGAGGCGGAGCTGCTGAACACGCCCAACTTCGGCAAGAAGAGCATCGAGGAAGTAAAGGAGAACCTGGCCAAGATGGGTCTTGCGCTCAGGGACTCGGAGAGCTAGCAGAACCAGGCAAACCCGGCGGAGCCGGGAGAGACGGGAGAGCAGGCATGAGACACGCAAGGCAGGGAAGAAAACTGAACATGGACCCGGCGCACCGCAAGGCGATGCTGGGAAACATGGTCTGCTCCCTGATCGAGCACGGCCGCATCAAGACCACCGTCAGCAAGGCCAGGGAGGCGCGGCCGCTGGCGGAAAAGATGGTGACCCTGGGCAAGCGCGGCGACCTCTCGGCACGCCGCCAGGCGTTGGCGAGGCTGCGCAGCAAGGACGCCGTCCACCTGTTGTTCACCGAGATAGCGCCCCGGTTCGAAGACCGGCAGGGCGGCTACACCCGCATCATCAAGCTGGGCCCCCGCAGCGGCGACGCCGCCGAGATGGCCTACCTCGAATTCGTCGAATAGCCCAGGGACGTTGGTTCACAAAGTTCAATAACTTCAGGGACCCTGCTTCACAAACTTCAGTAACTCTGGGACGTTCGCTGACGAAACAGCTTGTTTCCATGGAACAGCCGACCCGGACGCGAAGATTTCCATCCGGGGCTGATACCCTTATTTGATACGATTGTTCCACCATGGATGAACCGATCATCTCCCTGAGGAACGTATCCTACCTTTATCCGCACGCGGAAGAATCGCAGCGGCCCGCCCTTTCCGGGATCGACCTCGAGATTGCGGCCGGCGAGTTCGTGGGCCTGGTGGGAGCCAACGGCTCCGGCAAAACCACCCTGGCGCGCCTGTTGAACGCGCTGATCATACCGGCCGCCGGCGAGGTCAGGATCGCCGGACTGCTTACCAGCGACCGCAGCAACCACGACCGCATACGCGAGACGGCGGGTATGGTTTTCCAGAACCCGGACAGTCAGATAGTCGCCACCAGCGTCGGCGACGACATCGCCTTCGGCCTGGAGAACATCGGGCTGCCTCCGGAAGAGATCGAGGCCCGCATCACCGAGGCGGCCGCCCGCTTCGGTGTGGCGGACCTGCTGGAGCGCGAACCCCACTGGCTTTCCGGCGGTCAGAAGCAGAGGACGGTGCTGGCGGGCGTTGTGGCCCTGGAGCCGTCGCTGCTGATCCTCGACGAGCCCACATCTATGCTCGACCCCGCTTCCGGCAGGCAATTCCGCAGGCTGGTGGACGAGCTCCGCCGTGGCGGCACCACCATCATCTATATCACGCACATGATGGAAGAGCTTGTCGGCGCCGGCAGGCTGGTGGCGCTGGACGGCGGGCGGATAGCCTTCGACGGAGAGCCCGGCGATTTCTTCACCAGCCCCGAGCTGCTTGAGCGCACGAGCCTGGAGGCGCCGCTGGCGGCGCGCCTCTCCGCAGCGGTTCCCCGTGGAGATGGGAAGAGACTCCCCCTGACCATCGAACAGCTGGCGGCGGAGATATGCGCCTAGAGCTGGAAAAGGTCAGCCTCACCTACCAGCAGGGCACGTCCCTGGAATCCCTGGCGCTGCAGGCGGTGGACCTATCCGTCGAGCCCGGGGAGCGGCTGGGGATCTGCGGCGCCACCGGTTCGGGAAAGTCGACGCTGCTGGCGGTGCTGGCCGGCATCCTCGAGCCCACGTCGGGCCGCGTGCTCCATGACGGCAGGAAGCTGGGTGGGAAGCAGGGCCCCCGGCCGGGACAGGTCGGACTGGGCCTGCAGACCCCGGAGAACTGCCTGTTTGAGAAGACCGTCTATGACGACATCGCCTTCGCGCCCAGGCGCCTGGGCATGAAGGGCGGGCGGCTGGCCGCCAGGGTGAGGGATTCGATGGCAAGCGTGGGGCTGGACGCCACCGCCTACGGCCATCGCAGCCCCTTTTCCCTGAGCACGGGTGAGCAGCGGCGCGTCGCCCTTGCCGGCGTGATCGCCACCGGGCCCGCGGCCCTGCTGCTAGACGAGCCGACGGCATACCTGGACCCGGCCAGCCGCCGCGATCTGGTGGAGCGGCTGGTCGCGCTCAACCGCGAGCGCCGCACAACCCTGGTGGTTGTGGGCCACGACATGGACGAGATGGCGGCCATGGTCCACAGGCTGGTGATTATCGACCGGGGCAGGATCGTCGCCGATGGTCCGGCCTCGCGTTTGCTGACGGACGCGCAGCTGCTTGTATCCAACAGTCTGGAGCCGCCGGCGACGGTGCAGCTCTGCAACCTGCTCAGTGAATGCCTGGGAAGGCCCGTCCCCCCCGTGTTGAGCGAGCGCGCCGCCGCCGAACTGCTGGCAAACATCGGCGGCTCGAGGGGGATGGGGGGATGATGCGCCTCTCCAGCCTGGTGGTCGGACAGTACTATCCGGGGGAGTCGCTGCTGCACCGGACCGACCCCCGCACCAAGATCGTCTCGGCCTTCCTCTTCATGGTGGTGCTCTTCCTGGTCAGCGGCTTCACGGCCCTGTTGTTGCTGGCTGCGGGCGTGCTCGCGGGCGTCATCATCGCCGGCATCCCCCCGCTCTGGCTCTACCGGGGCATCAAGCCCGTGTTGCTGCTGGTGGCCATCACCTTCCTCTTTCAGCTGCTGCTCTTCGGTGGCGATGTCTGGAGGAGCCTGGGTCCGTTCAATCTCTACAGGGAGGGGGCGCTCCAGGGCGGTTTCCTGGCGCTCCGGCTGGTACTGCTGATCCTATCCAGTTCCCTGCTGACGCTGACTACGCCGCCGGTGCAGCTCACGGACGGCCTCGGAAGGCTGATGGCGCCGCTGGGCCGCCTGCGCTTCCCGGCGCACGAGCTGGCGATGATGATGACGATCGCGCTCAGGTTCATCCCGACGCTGCTGATGGACCTGGACCGCATCATCAAGGCCCAGATGGCCCGCGGCGCCGTCTCCCGCCGCGGCGGGCTGGTGCAGCGCGCCCGCGACACGATGCCGATTTTGATACCCCTGTTCATCATGAGCTTCCGTCATGCCGATGACCTGGCCCTGGCCATGGAATCGCGCTGCTACCGCGGCGGCAGGGGCAGGACCCAGCGCCACAAACTGCGCTTCGGCTGGCGCGACGCCCTGCTGGCGGCCATCGTGCTGGCGCTGCTGCTGGCGGCCCTGTGGGTGGGGAGGCTCGACCGGTGATGCAGACAGCCGCGGACAGGAACATCAGACTGGACCTGGAATACGACGGCACGGATTTCAGCGGCTGGGCCAGGCAGCCGGGGTTGACGACCATCGAGGGTACGCTCGAGGAGGTGCTGGGACGCATCCTGCAACAGCCGGTACGGCTGACGGTGGCCGGGCGCACGGACGCAGGCGTGCACGCCCGGGGGCAGGTGGCGAACCTGTGGACCGCCTCGGATATGGAGCCGCGCCGCCTGCAGTGGTCCGCCAACCAGTTGCTGCCGGACAGCATCGCCATCAGCGCCGTCAGCGATGTTCCCGGCGATTTCGACGCTCGCCGCAGCGCCCGGTCGCGCACCTATCACTATACGGTGCTCAACCGCTCATGGCCGTCGGCCTTCCAACACCGTTTCGTTCACTTTGTCAACGGAGCGTTGGAGCTGGACGCCCTCAATGACGCGGCGGCGCGGATCAGCGGCCGCCACGATTTCACGGCCTTTACGCCCACGGTGACAGAGCACAGCCGTTTCCAGCGCGAGGTGCTCTACTCGCGGTGGGTCCGGGAGGGGGACCTGCTCGTCTACAGGATTCAGGCCGACAGCTTCCTGCGAGGCATGGTGAGGGCCCTGGTGGGGACGATGCTGGAGGTGGGAAGGGGGAGGCGGGCCGCCGCCGACCTTTCCCGCTTGCTGGACGGCGCCCCACGTCCCCAGGCCGGCGAGACCGCGCCTCCGGAGGGGCTCTGTCTTCAGGCGGTGGAATACTGACCTTGGCAAGAAAACGGTGCGACACCTCGAATAGTACCTTGATGTAAGGTAGCCGAGATTCCGGAAAACCACGGGGGAGCTTTCCTGTTTGAGGCTTGTTTGCGTCGACAAGGACGAACTGACCCTCGGAATCCTCGAGGCACGGTTCAGCCATATCAGCTGGAGAGCCCGCTTCTGCCGCAGCGCCGAGGACGCGCTGGTGATGGTCAGGCAGAGCAGTCCCGACGTGTTGATCACGGGCATCCAGCTGGAAGCCTCCAACGGCTATAATCTCATCAGCGCCATCCGCGCCGACAGCAACCCCCGCGTGGCGTTCATCCCGATCGTCATCCTCTCTTACATGAGCCGGAACGACTACATCATGCGCGGCCTCAGGCTGGGAGCTGACGATTTCATAGCAAAGCCCTTTGACCTCATCAACCTGGAGAATGACATCAGGCAACTGGCGGAGGTCCCTGATGCTACGTGAGCCGATGGTGGTCGCAGCGCTTGGCTTCCTCATCCTCGTCGTGCTCCTGGTGGGACTGCTGCTTTTCCGCCGGATCATCGTCGGCCGCTTCTACCTTTGGCGCTTTCAGAAGGGCAAACTCTGGGGAAGGCTCCTCAACCGCATGGTTGCGCGGATGGACGACCCGCGCCCGGCGGAGCTCGAGGAGCTGACCTTCGCCGGCCGCATCACCCGGGAGCTGCTGCAGGAGGTGCTGCTGGCGAGGATGGACCTGCTGGTTGGCAGGTCACGCCTGCCGCTGATCAAGGTCTTCAGGGAGACGGGGCTGCAGAACCTTTCCCTGATCGAGCTCAAGAGCAGGGATGTATGGGCAAGGCGCCGCGCCGCTGATAGCCTCGGCCGGGCCGGGGGCCGGGAAGTGGCGAGGCAGCTGATTGTATCCCTGACAGACCCGGACGAGGATGTGCGCGGGATAGCGGCGCGCAGCCTGGGCAGGCTGGGCGTGCAGGTGGCCGCCCCCCACATGGTGACGCTGTTCCAGTCGCTGGAGGAGGACTTCTGCCTCGTGATAGCGAACGCGCTGGTTGACCTGGGGCCGTCGACGCTGCTGCCCCTTACACGGGGGCTGGTCAACGACTCGGAGAAGACCAGGTACTTCTCGGCCCTGGCCATCTCCCGCATATGCGAGGAAGGGCGATGCAGGCACGAGGTGATGAAGGCGCTGCCCATGCGCCGGGCCACGGACGTGAAGGCCGTATACCCCACCAGGCTGAACGACCGCCTGCGGCGTCTGACGCGGGATGAGTCGCCGCGCGTGCGGAGAGCGGCTGTCGAGGCTCAGGCCAGCACCATGGATGTGGGAGCGACGGAGAGGCTGGAACAGATACTTGCGGATGATCCGGTCCCCGAGGTCAGGGCGGCGGCGGCGAAGGCCCTGGGAGACATGGAGGCTGTCGAGTCGGCGGAGAGGCTGCTCATGGCCCTGAATGATCACAGCTGGCAGGTGGCTTACGAGGCATCGCGGGCGCTTGCGGCCATGGGCGCGCCGGAGCTGGAACGGCTGGAACAGCCCGGCCTCAGGGAGACCAGGGCGCCGGAGTGGCGCGACGAGATCAGGGAACTGGCGCAGGAAGCGAGCTTGCAGCAGGGCAGCCTGATGGGAAGCGAAGCCTGAGGCCCATGGATGATTTTGTCGACCAGTTGCTGGTGATCGGCCCGGCCCTGATACTGCTCTACTTCTTCGCCATCAACAGCGTCTACTCATTGTTGACGTTCATGTCCTTCATCGAGGTTCACGACCAGGCGAAGCGCGCCTTCATCGACGACTACGCGTATATGCTGCGCTCAAAGATCGTCCCCGGACTCACGGTCCTCGTGCCCTGCTATAACGAAGAGGGGATCGTCGTTGACAACGTCCACTCCCTGCTCACCAGCAAGTATCCCAGGATCGAGGTGGTAGTCATCAACGACGGCTCCTCTGACGGCACGCTGGAGAAGCTGGTCGGGGAATTCGGCCTGCGGCCGTCCAGGCGGGTCGTCCGCGGCAACATCCAGGCGCAGGCCATCCGCTCCATCTACACCAGCCCTGATGATCCGAGGCTGATAGTCGTCGACAAGGAGAACGGCGGCAAGGCCGACAGCCTCAACGTGGGCCTGAATGTCTGTCACATGCCCTACGTGCTGACCATCGACGCCGATGTGGTGCTGGATGAGGGCGCGCTGCTGAGGATCATGAAGCCGATCCTCGACGACCCGGAGCGGACGGTGGCCGGCGGCGGCATCGTGCGCATCGTCAACGAATGCAAGGTCCGGGGAGGCCAGGTGATCCGCCCGAAGTTGCCGCGGCAGCCGCTGGTGCTGTTCCAGATCGTCGAATACATGCGCGCCTTCACGGCGGGGCGCGCCGGTTTCGCCAGGCTTGATTCGCTGGTGATCATCTCGGGCGCCTTCGGTGTCTTTTCCGCGGGCGTCCTCAGGAAGATCGGCGGCTTCGATCCCGGGACCGTGGGGGAGGACCTGGAGGTGATGATCCGCCTGCATCGCTATATGAGGAAACGGAAACGCGACTACAGGGTCTTTTACGCAGCTTTTCCCATCTGCTGGACCGAGGCCCCGGACAGCCTGCGCGTCCTCGGACGCCAGCGCAGGCGCTGGCACCGCGGGCTGTCGGAGGCCCTCTGGAGACACAGGTCGATGATCTTCAACCCGCGATACGGGCGCATCGGCATGTTCGCCATGCCCGTTTTCTTGCTCTTCGAGTGGTGGGGGCCGCTGCTGGAGGCCGTGGGATACAGCTTGTTCATATACCTGATAATCTCCGGCAACTTTGATTTCTGGTTCTTCCTGCCGTTCCTGACCATCGCGGTCCTCTGGGGTATCTTCCTGTCCGTCTCCTCCGTGGCCATGCAGGACATCGAGTTCCGCTGGCTCTCCCGCTGGCGTTCGCTGCAGCGTCTGATAACCTATGCAGTCATGGAGAACCTGGGATACAGGCAGCTGACGCTGGTCTGGCGCCTCCAGGGGCTGGTGGGCTGGATATTCGGCCGCCAGAAATGGGGAGCCATGCCGAGAAAGGGGTTTTCAGACAATGAAGCTTGACATGGGGACAGAATCGGGTGGGGTTACGCCCATGGGAATCAGGATGCCGGTCTTGGTGTTCATCGCCCTGTTTGTGGTGCTGACCGTTTTTTCGACGGCCCTGACCGGATGCGGCGACGGTCAGGGGGAGGGATTCGATGCTTCGGCCGCCGCCGGGGCTCCGGCGGCCCCGGTGCGCCTGGTGTTCATCCATCACTCCGTCGGCGAGGAATGGCTCGCCGACGACGGCGGCGGCCTCGGCGCCGCCCTGGCGGCCAACAACTATTACGTAAGCGATACCAATTACGGCTGGGGGCCGGACGGCATCGGCGACACCACCGACATCGGCGACTGGTATACATGGTTCAACGGCCCCGGCAGTGACGTCTACACAGAAGCCCTTTACGAAGAGAGCGAGCAGAACTCGGATTATACGCGCCTGGAGAACAACCCGGACCCGGGCGGAGAGAACGAGGTCATCGTCTTCAAGTCATGCTTTCCCAACTCCGCCCTCGGCGGACAGCCTGACGACGGGGCCGTGGACGGCGGGAACCCCCTGCGGGGCGAGGACAGCAGCTCGGAGTACCTTACCGTCGCCAACGCCAAGGGCATCTACAACGACCTGCTGGACTATTTCGCTACGCGCCCGGACAAGCTGTTCGTGGTGGTGACGGCGCCGCCTCTCTCCAGCGAGGAGGGTGACGCGCAGCAGCTGGCCAACGCCCGCGCTTTCAACACCTGGCTGGTGGAGGAGTGGCTCGCAGAATACCCTCATGACAATGTGGCGGTGTTCGACTTCTTCAACGTGCTCACCACCAACGGCGGCGACCGCGAGACCAGCGACGCCGGCCTCGATAGCGGCAACCACCACCGCATGCGCGGTGGATCCGTGGAATATATCAATGACCAGGGCGGGGATTTCTCGGCCTACGACCAGTGGGGCGACAGCCACCCCACGGCCGCCGGCAGCCGGAAGGCCACTGAAGAATTCCTGGGGCTGCTCAACTACTGGTACGGCAGCTGGGTGGAGGAGGGCTAGGCCGCCGGGCTGGAGAGGGGTCGGGCCGCCGGGCGAAAGGAGCCTGGGCCGTCGAGGTCAGTCCTCGTCCATGCCGAAGTTCGACAGATAGCCGCCGCAGCAGTCCTTGAGCCAGCCGCGGTTGACCGAATAGTAGATGGACTGTCCCTCGCGGCGGTCGTTCGCCAGGCCCGCGTTGCGCAGCACGCCCAGGTGGTGCGACATGGTGGGCTGGGAGATGCCGAAGCGCTCCACCAGTTCGGCCACGCGCATCTCGCCGCCCTCCTCCAGGGCCAGTAATATCTTCTGGCGCGACTCGTCCGACAGGGCCTTGAAGACGCCTACCAGGGTCTTGTAATCGCAGCCGCAGGCGGTCTGGTTCTCCGCTTCACCACCATTTTTCCGCTCCCCGTCGTGCACTGGCATCAACTCACACGGTGTATCGAACCATACGGGCGGTCATCAACGAGCCAGTATAATGTACATATATACATCTGTCAATATAAGAGCGTCCGGCAACAGCCTCGCGTCTGCTCCCTCACGGCGTCACCAGCCACCCCCTCACGGCCTCACCAGCCGCCGCCTGATGGCGTAATAGACGGCTATCCCCGCCAGGAAGGCCCAACCCATGTTCCACATGGCCAGACCGGCCGTGAGCAGCATCACGAACAGGCCGGTGCGCTCCCGGCCCACCGTGAAGGAGGACCGCGCCAGTTCGATTCCTGCAAACAGCAGGATCACCCCCAGCACCTGGGCCGGGAAGATCGACAGCAGCAGGGCGACGGACTCGCTGAAGAACAGGCCCAGCAGCACCAGCAGCGTCCCCAGCATCACCAGGGCGCCGCCTGTGCGGGCGCCGAAGCGCACGTGGCTGGCCAGTCCGCCGGCGCCGTGGCACATGGGGACGCCGCCGATGAGCGGTGAAAAAAGGTTGATCACGCCCTGGGAGATGGTGACCTTGCGCTCCCGCAGCGGTTTTCCGGGGAAGATACCGTTGTGCTCCTCCGTGACCGCCAGGATGGCGTTTCCCAGGGTCAGGGGTATCTGGGCCAGCGCCAGGAAGACGGTGCCCTCCAGGATATCCCTCGTGGTGATATCGCCCAGGGCAAACTGCGGCAGCCGGAAGCCAGCGGAGATATCCGCAAGCTGTGCCGAGAGAGCCGGATCCCGGAGCGCGTTGAGGACGCCTACGGTGATACCTAGCGCCAGCAGGGCGAACATGGCCGGCAGCCTGCGGCTGTTCAGCAGCAGCGTCAGCAGCAGCGCCGCCACCGCCAGCAGCGTGCCCTGCCAGCCGCCCACCAGGGCAGCCTCGGGCTGCACGAACAGCCCCCCCGCCGAACGGTCCCCGAACATCATGCGTGTTCCCAGGAGGGCGAAGCGCATGCCAAGGCCGAGGATGATTCCCAGGACGACGGGGCGGGCGACGACACGGGCGATCCGGTCGATGGCGCCGGTGGCTCCGACCACCAGCCAGAAGGCGCCGGTGAACAGGCCGGCGCCCCAGACCACACCGGGACCGTATGCCAGGGGATTGGCGATGGCGGCGCCGCCGATGGCCTTCATCGGCTGCACCGGCAGCGGCCTGCGATAGAGGAATCCCGTAAACAGCATGGATATGCCGAAGGCCAGCAGCAGTCCCAGCGGATCGATGCCCACCAGGGTTATGTAACCGATGGAAAATGGTATCAGGGTGCCGATGTCGCCGAAGGCGCCGGCCCATTCCATGCGGTTATAGGCGTTGTGCGGTTCCGAATTACTTATGGGAGCGATTGCCTTTGCTTTTCTGATATAATATGATGCTCCACACGGGGGCTTCAACCACGGCTCTTGCAGGGCCGCAAACGCTGAATGGCGTGTGATTCCGATGGACCTTATCAAACTGAGGACTTTCTGCTCGATTGCGGAGAAGGGAAACTTCTCGGCGGTGGCCGAGGAGCTCTTCATGTCCCAGTCAGCCGTCAGCCAGCAGATACAGGCGCTGGAGCGGCGCTACGGCGTGGTGCTTTTCGACCGCGGCAGCAAGGGGGCGACGCTTACGGAGCCGGGCAAGATACTCTTCGACAAGGCCAGGAAGATCCTCGAGATCGAGGACCAGATCAACCAGGAGCTCGATGAGCTGCGCGGCCTCAAGGGCGGCGAGTTGCACGTGGGCGCCAGCACCACCATCGGCAACTACCTGATGCCCTTCTACCTGGGGGAGTTCAAGCGGCGCTATCCTGACATCAAGGTCTCGATGATAGTCGAGAACACGCGCATCATCGAGGACCAGCTGCTGGCGGCGGTTTTCCCGCTTGCCGTGGTGGAGCACGAGGTGCAGAACCCCTCTCTGATCAAGGACCCCATCGAGAAGGACGAGCTGGTGCTGTTTGCGGCCCCGGACCACCCCTGGGCAGAGCAGGACTCCATCACCAGGGAGGATCTGATGAAGGAGCCCTTCATCTCCCGCGAACTCGGCTCCGGGACGCGCGAGGTGGTGGAGGAGAAACTGCAACAGGGGGGTGTCACGGACCTGAACGTCACCATGGAGCTGGGCAACTCGTCGGCCATCACCACGGCCGTCGCCGCCGGGCTCGGCGTCTCCATCCTCTCCCGCAGGGTGATACACGCGCAGCTGGAAAGCGGCATGCTCAGGCAGGTGCATATCGAAGACCTGCCGCTTGACCGCGAGTTCTTCCTGATCACCGTCGCCGACCATTATCTCTCGCCTGCCTCCGAGCGTTTCCGCGAGATGCTGGTGACGGACGGCAAGGCCGCCAGGCTGCTTCCCAGGCTCTCCTGACGCCCTGCCGGGGGCCTCTCTCCCGACGGCTCACCGGGGGCCTATTCATTTCTCTAATAAGCATGTCCGCAAGGCTTAATCCAGGCCTTTCTTTATCTTTGGACGCCAATCTGATATAAAAATCGACGGTTTTCCAATGTTTTCATGCATCCGGGCTTTTTGGGGGTGCGCAATTCTACCGGGAGTTCCCGTACGAAAGGAGAGCGATCAGTTTTGGAAGATTTTGTCGTTGATAATGCGATAACCATCGCAATAGTCTGCGGCGCGCTGGCACTGGTCTACGGAATCGCACTGATCATGTGGATTCTGAAGCTTCCAGCCGGTGACGAGAAGATGCAGGAGATTGCGGGCGCCATCCAGGAGGGCGCCATGGCTTACCTCAACCGCCAGACGCAGGCTGTGGCCCTCGTCGCGGTGGTGCTGTTCGTGCTTATCGGCTTCGGCCTTGACTGGCCGACAGCCATCGCCTTTGCTATCGGCGCCATCCTCTCAGCGTCAGCGGGCTGGATCGGCATGATGGTGGCTGTGCGCGCCAACGTGCGTACGGCCGAGGCGGCCAAGGACGGCCTCAAGGGCGGGTTCAACGTCGCCTACCGCGGCGGCTCCGTGACCGGCCTGCTGGTGGTCGGCCTGGCGCTCCTGGGCGTCTCCGTCTTTTATTTCGTCGACACCAGTGATGACGTGGTCAGGCACCTCATCGGCCTCGGCTTCGGAGGCAGCCTCATCAGCGTCTTCGCCCGCCTGGGTGGCGGTATCTACACCAAGGCCGCCGACGTCGGCGCCGACCTGGTGGGCAAGGTGGAGGCGGGTATCCCCGAGGACGATCCCCGCAATCCGGCCGTGATCGCCGACAACGTCGGTGACAACGTCGGTGACTGCGCCGGCATGGCGGCCGATCTGTTCGAGACCTACGCCGTGACCGCAGTGGCGGTTATGCTCCTGGGCTCGCTGCTCTTCGGCGACGTGCTCAGCGACATCGACCACATCCTCGCCTATCCGCTGCTCATCGGCGGCGTTTCCATCATCGCTTCCATCGTCGGTTCCTTCTTCGTGCGTATCGGCGGCAGCGGCAACATCATGGGAGCCATGTACAAGGGACTTGTTGTCAGCGGCATCATCGCAGCTGCCGCTTTCTATCCCGTCACAACCTGGCTGATGAAGGACAACCCCCTGTTTGCCGTCAATGACCTCTACTTATGCGCCATCATCGGGCTGCTGGTCACGGGCGCCATCGTCATCATCACCGAGTATTTCACCGCAACCAAGTATAAGCCGGTGAAGCAGATCGCCGAGGCATCGCAGACCGGCGCCGGCACCAACATCATCGCCGGTCTTGCCGTGAGCATGAAGTCGACGGCGCTGCCGGTGATCGTCATCGCCGTAGCGATCCTCTGGGCCAACGAACTGGCCGGCCTCTACGGCATCGCCGTGGCCGTCATGGCACAGCTGTCCATGACCGGCATCATCGTCGCCATCGACGCATATGGTCCCATTACCGATAACGCCGGCGGCATCGCCGAGATGGCGGACCTGCCGGAAGAGGTGCGCAACATCACCGACCCGCTGGATGCGGTCGGCAACACCACCAAGGCCGTCACCAAGGGATACGCCATCGGCTCGGCGGCCCTGGCGGCGCTGGTGCTGTTCGCGTCCTACACCCAGGACCTGGGGGATGAGCTGGTAAGCGCCGGTGTTATCCTCAAGCAGGTAGCGGTGGATATGATCTTCACGCTCTCCAGCGCGCCGGTGATCGCTGGCCTGTTCATCGGCGGACTGCTGCCCTTCATCTTCGCCGCTCTCTGCATGGAGGCGGTAGGTGCTGCGGGCGGTATGGTCGTCGAGGAAGTGCGGCGCCAGTTCCGTGACATCAAGGGCATCATGGAGGGGACAGGCAGGCCCGAGTACGGCACCTGCGTGGACATCGTCACCAAGGCGGCCCTGCGCAAGATGATCCTGCCCGCCCTGATTCCCATAACCGCACCGTTGATCGTCGGCCTTGTGCCGAGGCTCTGGAGCGATTCCCTGGGCTATGAGATGCTGGGCGGCCTGCTGATCGGCAGTATCATCACCGGCCTCTTCCTGGCCATCTCCATGACCAGCGGCGGCGGCGCCTGGGATAACGCCAAGAAGCTGATCGAGGACGGCAAATACGGCGGCAAGGGCAGCGACGCCCACGCGGCCGCGGTGACCGGCGACACCGTAGGTGATCCCTACAAGGACACCGCCGGCCCGGCCATCAACCCGATGATCAAGGTCGTCAACATCGTGGCCCTGCTGATCATCCCGTTCCTGGTCTGACCGGAAACATATACGCGATATGGGGCTGCGCCCAGGGCCCTGTATCCACAAGCGATACAGAGGGGCGGGTTTCAAACCCGCCCCTTTTTGCGTAGAATGCAGAGCCGGGGTATATGCCTTGATCAAACACGCTCACAAAGCTGTCAGCCTTATCATCCTGCTGCTGGGCCTGGCGCTGGTCTTCAGGTCGCTGCTGGCCAATGGAACCATCGTGCTGTCTACGCATATCGTCGCCGGCATCGCTTTCATCATCTACGGAGCCGTGCGCTTCTACTACCTCAGGGGAGTCGGTTAAGTGGCGCGGCGGCGCTTCCGCAAGGTCTATGAGCTGAAGCGGGTGCTGGGGTGGCCTTCCCTCTATTCCACCGCTTACGGCAACGTGGGCTCTTCCATCTACTATGCCCTGGGCGTGGTGGCCCTGTTCGCACTGGGCCTCTCGCCGGTCGTCTTCATGGTCGCCGGCCTGGTCTTCGCCCTGACATCCTTTTCCTACGCCGAGGCCACGGCCGCCGTGCCGGAGGCGGGGGGCTCATCCAGCTTCGCCCGCCGCGCCTTCAACGAGATGGTGAGCTTCGGGGACGGCTGGGCGCTGATGCTGGACTACATCATCACCATCGCCATCTCCGCCTTCTTCGTCCCCAACTACCTGGCGGTCTTCATCCCCATGCTCAAGACCTGGCCCGCCAACACCATCGGCGGCGTCATCGTCATCCTGCTGCTGGTGGTGATGAACATCATCGGCGTCAAGGAGGCCGCGGGCCTGAACATCACCCTGGCCGTTCTTGACCTGGTGACGCAGCTTTTCCTGATCATCATCGGCCTGTTCCTGCTGCTCAGCCCCGAGACGCTGATAGATAACGTCATCTGGGGCGTGGCGCCCACATGGGGGCAGCTGCTATTCGGCATCTCCATCGCCATGATCGCCTACACGGGCATCGAGACCATCTCCAACCTGGCGGGGGAAGCCAAGCAACCGGACAAGGACGTGCCCCGCTCCATCATCATGGTGCTGGTGACGGTGCTGGTGATGTATGCCTCCATTTCCGTGATCGCCCTGAGCGTGATGCCGGTGCGGCAGGCCATCAAGGACCCGGTGACCGAGGAGGTCGTCTACGACGTCAGCGACTTCGGCGAGGTGCTCGATCCCGGGAGCGGCCGGGTCGAGGGGGAGCTCGTGGGGGAGGACCAGGTACGCACAGAGTCCGGCGAGGTGGTGCCTGCCGGCGGTGACCTGGTCTATGTGACCGACCTTTCCGAGAAATGGCTCGAGGACACGGTGATGGGCATCGTGCGCGACGAGAACCGGGGCATCGCCAGCATCCTGCCGACGCTGGCGACCATCCTGGCGGCCTGGGTGGGCCTGCTGGCGGCCACCATCCTG
>JAJRYJ010000014.1 GCA_024275795.1 Actinomycetes bacterium
ATCGGTTTCGTAATGGTCCGTTCCCAGAAAAAGGGCCCGCTGGCGATCGGCGCCGACGGGGTGAACTTCCTGGCGGAAGGGCGCGTTGAGGGCGAGGACCCGCTGGCCGGCTTCGGTCCCAACGCAGCGGCGCACCTGTTGCGCACCGACGGCTTCGACAACGTGGCCGACATCATGATCAACAGCTTTTACGACCCGGTGACCGATGAAGTAGCCGCCTTCGAGGAGCTCGTCGGCAACCACGGCGGCCTCGGCGGCAACCAGGCCAATCCCTTCGTTCTCTTCCCCTCCGAATGGGAGCTGAAGGATGGGGAGATAGTAGGCGCGGAGCATCTGCACCAGGTTCTGAAAGGCTGGCTGCACGCGGTACGGAGCGACGGCGGCAGCAGCCGCGACAAAGTGGAGCAGGTCGATGCCTGATGGCCGACTCCAGGGCAAGATGTAACTTCTGCGACGTCGATTCCCCACGTTTCGCAGCAGATCATGCGGGCTATCCGCCCAAGTTCAAGGGTGAGATCACGGTGGTCAGCTGGAACATCAAGTTCTGCCTGAAGGTGGATACGGCCATCGCCGAGCTCAGGGAGGTGCCGGCCCTGCACGGCGCCGACATCCTGCTGCTGCAGGAGATGGACGAGCAGGGTGTCGATGCCATCGGCAGCGAACTCGCCTATAACTATATTTATTACCCCGCCACGGTCCACACGCGCACAGGCCGAAATTTCGGCAACGCCGTGCTCAGCAAGTGGCCCATTACCTGCTCCAGAAAGCTGCAACTGCCCCATCGCAGTCCGCGCACCGGAGAGATGCGCATCGCCACGCGGGCGCACCTGGACATCGCCGGACGCGACCTGCTGGCCTACAGCGTTCATACTGAGACCTTCGCCCTCAGTTCAGCAAAGCGCCGGGAGCAGTTCCAGGCGCTGGCCGAGGATATCGCCTGCGAGAGCCACGAGCGCGTGCTGGTGGGCGGGGATTTTAACACCATCCGCGGCAAGGATATCGCCAGCCTCGAGGAGCTGTTCGCCGGCCTGGGCATGAAACGGGTCTCCACCGGCGCCGAACCCACGATCAGGGCGGCGATGATCGGCTTCAGCTTCGACCATATCTTCACCCGCGGCCTCACCAATATCGAGAAAGATGTCTGGAAGGGGACCAGGGCCAGCGACCATTTCCCCGTCTGGCAGCGGCTTTCCCTGTCCTGAAGCGGGAAAAAACCTTCACACAATCTTCACACTGATTTCACCTGTGCTTCACGTTCTACGGCGATAATAACTGTGGAAAGATTGAAATCTGCAACCATGATTGAAAGATGGAGGTAAGTCAATGACAAAGCTGATTACTATTTCGGTTTTCGCGGTGGCCATTCTGCTGGCAGGCACGGCAGTCGTGTATGCCCAGGCCGGTGACGACACCGCCCTGACCCCCATGCCCATGTGGGGCGAGACTGCAGGCACTGACGGCACGCCCGGCACTGACGGCACACCCGGCACCAGCAACTTCGACGAGATGGTCGAGATCTGCCTGACAGCCGGCGGCGTCGACCCCGCGCAGGCCCAGGAGCACATGCAGAACATGGAACAGCACATGCAGGACGGGACCTGGCAGGAGCACATGGGCGACGGCACCTACGAGGATCATATGGGTGACGGCACCTACGAGAGCTCCGACACTGCATACGGTAGCCCCATGGGCGGCGGCACTTATGAGAACCATATGGGCGGCACAAGCAGTGGCTCCTATGAAGGAACCACCGGCAGCGGCCACATGGGAATGTGAACAGGCACCAGGAACCGCCACCGAGGCAATGAGAACGCAAGCCTTGAGGCAATACGCAGAATGAAGGCTTCGGCGACAACCCCCCGACATCATATCGGGGGGTTGCGCTTTTAGCCCAGGGGGTACCATTTAAATATGAACTCTGGCGGTACAGGCAAAAGGAAGATACTAGGCGGCAAATCGCTGTTGGCAAGTATTGCTCTTATCGCGGTCATCTACGCCGCGCTGGTGATACTGGTGGAGCTGCTGGAAGTCAACAGCTCCATCCATGGACTGCTGTCACGCCACGAGAGCTGGCCGGTAAGCCAGGTGCTGCTGCTGCTGCTCTTCCTGGTCGTCTCCCTCGGCATACTTGCGTCCCGCTGGAAGATACAGAAACGGCGGGAGTCTGCAGCCAGGGCCGCAGCGGAAGAGCGGGCTGAACAGCTGCAGTCGGTGATCGAGTCGACCACCGACTTCATCGCCACGCTCAGCGCCGACGGGGACATCATCCATCACAACCAGGCCGGAGGCCGCCTGGGCGATATCCTCGCAAACAGCAGCCGGCCCATGGCAAACGTGGCTGACATCTTCACGGAGGAGTCAATCATAGAGATTCTGGACCTGGGCATGCCCCTGGCTGCCCGCGAGGGCGCCTGGCACGGCGAGACGGTGATAGCCGGCGACGGCCGATCGAGGATACCCGTATCGCAGCTCATCCTCGCCCACAGGGACGAGAGCGGCAAAGTGGAATATTACTCGACCATCTGCAGGGATATCAGCGAGCAGAAGCAGCACGAGGAGCAATTGCGCTCGCTTTCACTGGTGGACGAGCTCACGGGACTGCACAACCGGCGCGGGTTCCTGCAGATAGCAGAACAGCAGCTCTGGCTGGCGCGCCGCGAACACAGGCGCATGCTGATCCTCTTCGCCGATCTTGACGACTTGAAATGGATCAACGACAACCTGGGTCACGCCGCCGGTGACATGGCCCTTGTGCGGGCAGCGGAGGTAATCAGGCAGACCTTCCGCGAGTCGGACCTGATTGCGCGCATCGGCGGCGATGAGTTCGTGGCCCTGGCTCCCGAGAGCCACCGGTCCGACGCCATGAGCATCACGGCGCGCCTGAAACAGAAGCTTGATGAGGTAAACAGCAAACGGGAGAATGACTTCAGCCTCTCCCTGAGTCTCGGGTTTTCCTATTTTGACCCGGATAACCCGATGCCGCTGGAAGACCTGCTGAACCATGCTGATAAAAGGATGTATCTTGACAAGAAGGCGGGCAGGCGAAGCAGCGCCTGAGCCGCCGCAATCGGCCATCGTCACGGCATGTTCGCTGATTGTGTGGCCAGCGAGGGAGTGATTATCAATGCACGGATGGGATTGGGGTCTATGTGATTCCGGAAGTGGCTTATTCGGAGGAATTATCATGATGATATTCTGGGTTGTGGTATTGGCGGCGATCGTGCTGCTGGTGGTCTGGCTTGTGAGGCAGACGCAGGGCGGCGCCTCCGGCGGCGGTGCTGGAGGCAGTGGCGGCCCCGGCGCCGCAGGCAGCGATACCCCGCGGGAGATCCTCAAGAAGCGTTATGCCCGGGGCGAGATCGACAAGGCGGAGTACGAGGAGAAACTGAAAGACCTGGGCGGCTAGAAGCGGTTGGAGTCTAGCTGGTTGTAGACGCGCAGACGGTTAACGTCATGAACGATACGGCGGCGGGCCCGCAGGGCCCGCCGCCGTCTGTCTGCCTTTATTTCAAGACACGCGGTGATGGCCGGTTTGCCTAGAAACCAAAGCCGATCTTCCACTCACCATCACGCTTGGTCATGGAGAAGGAGGTGGTGTCCGTGGACTCCTCGCCGTTCTCCTCGGTCGTCACCTCGACCTTGACCGTCGCCGTATCTCCGTCAACGGTCTCCTCGGTTATCTTGTAGCTCTTGATCTCGCCGCCCGCCTCGGCATCCGACTTGCAGGATTCGACCAGGGCTTCTTTGGTGACTCCCAGCTCCTCGAATTCGGGAGCGCTGAGATCCATGTACTCGACCATCTTGTCGCAATCCTTGGACTTGGCCGCTTCCATGAAATCTTCCGCCGCCGCCGTGGGACCGCTGTCGCCGCAACCGGCAGCCATCAACAACATCATCAAAACCAGCAGCATGGCGCTGATAGCAATCATATAACTGGAACGCTTCATTTACCCTCCTCTCGCCTGTTCGTTTGAGCTCGCTGAACACTACCATATAGCCAGTGCATGAAACAAATAATTGCTCGTTGGGTTAAGCCTGGGAGCTGACCCGGCACTGGTGAATTTCCGGGCATCTGCTATACTTTACAGTACCCCGTCAGGCGTGGAAGGCAAATCCCGGGAAAGGGAAGATGGTATGAGGGTTGTGCTTCGGAGACATCCGGTTCTGGCCTTATTCGGGCTGCTTTTCTTCGGCCTGTCCATCGCGGTTGCGCTCGCAATTATCGGCTCAACCTCTTCCAGCCAGACAATCACGCCCAGCGAGAGCCGCAGGCGGCCGACCATTGCCGGCGCCTCCCCGAGGGTCTCAGACGCACCCGAGGTGACAGTCGTTCCCGCCGGGCCCGTGACGGAAGACAACCAGCTTGGCAAGTTGCCGCTTTTCTTCTTCCAGGCGATGTTAGTCGCCCTGGGCATCGCCGTCTCCATCTACGTCACCCTGATGGTCACGGGCAACTTCTAGAACCTCCGCTTCCAGCACTTTATTTTCCGCAGCCTCCTGTAACCCCTGGCCCCTGGTTTCATCGTGCGCACAAGTGGTATACCTATGAAACCGTGCGTATCGAATAGAGACAGCGCAAGGGCAATAGAGAAAAACCGTAGAAAGGACCGACAGATGCCGGAAACACCGCAAGCCGCAGATTTCGCCTCGATGATCGATTACCAGCCTGACACCATCGCCAGCAAGACCATCGTCAAGAAGGACACGGGGACGGTGACGCTTTTCTCCTTCGACAAGGGCCAGGGTCTGAGCGAGCATACTGCGCCCTTCGACGCCATCGTCCATGTGCTTGACGGCGCCGCCGATGTGAACATCTCCGGAAAGACCTATAACCTCAAGGCCGGGGAGATGATCATCATGCCCGCGGGCGAGCCCCATTCCCTGCAGGCGACCGAGCGCTTCAAGATGGTGCTGACGATGATTCGCTCCTGAACCCGATGTCATCTTCAAGACAGCATTTACTGGAATTTTACTGACCGTTTTCTTGTCAACCATTATTCTTCTTTTTATCAAGCTGCGTTTTTCCTTCCTGGTAGTATCCATATATTTGTATCTGCTTGACAGGGCCGCACGCGTATTTTTTCCCATTTTCTTGTGAATTCTTTCACTATTTAATTAGTATTGTGGATTAAATAGCTTACATGACCTTAAAAACTACAAATCTCACAGAAGCGCAAACAGCTTCAACATTCGTGAATAGCAGTGATCGACAACAAATTATTACTGCTATTTGCAGGTTTTTTACTTCCCTGAAAATCAGCCTGGCAGAAAATACTCACCCTACCGGGCGCGTGTGCCGAGCTCGACTCCCCATGTCCCTCTAGTCGAAAATCCCCATGCCACTATGGGGGTTTTTCCTCTACTCGGTAGAAACCCCTACGCGCTGCTGGGTAAAAAATACCCATTTCTTTGGTATATTCCCCCGATTATCCTCAACAAGGATTTCGGGTAGAAATGAGAAAAATATTAATAATGCCGGCGGTTGATATCAGTAGAAAGTTGGTAGTCGGCGAAGTCCAGGAGGGAGGCGGCATGGCAGACAATGTCTCGACAGAAACAGCGGAAGCACCATTGGCTGAATCCGCGATACTGGATTCCAGGTGGTCCGCCGCGGCCCGGGCCCTCAGGGGCAGACTCTACCTGATGACCCTGGTGCTCATGGGGCTGCTGGTTGTCATCGGCACCGCCGCCGGGATTCACGCCAAGTACATCGGCAGCCTGCACGCCTACGGCGTCTCGCGTGAGATCCCCTGGGGCATTCTCATTTCCACCTACGTGTTTTTCGTAGTCACCTCTACGGGACTTTGCCTGGTGTCCTCCATAGGACATGTATTCGGAGTCAGGGACATGGCGCCCATCGCCAGGCGCTCCGTGTTCCTGGCGGTGGCCACCATCGCCGCCGGCTTCTACGTCATCTTCTTCGAGATCGAGAACCCATTCCGTATGGCCGTCTACAACGTAATCTCCCCTAACCTCACTTCCAACATCTGGTGGATGGGGTCGCTCTACGGCGCCTACATGGTGTTCATGTCCATCGAGTTCGTGCTGCTGGTCAGGAAGAAGTACGAGCTGGCGACCATCCTCGGGTTCCTGGGAGTGATCTCCGGCGTGGCAGCCCACAGCAACCTGGGCGCCGTCTTCGGCATGCTTGACGGCCGCGAGTTCTGGTACGGGCCCTTTATGCCTATCTACTTCATTACCTCGGCGATGATGTCCGGCGCCGCCGCCATCATCCTCTTCACCTGGATCGCCAGCAAGATGAGCGGCAAGCCGATGGACGAGCCGATGAAGCGGGCGCTGGAGATAACTACCAGGCTGGGAGTGCTGCTGATAGCGGTGATCCTCTTCTTCACAGTCTGGAAGTTCGTCATCGGGTTCGCCGGCGGCGAGGCGAAGGTGCTGGCGCTGGATTCACTGCTCACCGGCCCATATTCCTTCAACTTCTGGATACTGGAGATCGGCGTCGGCATCGTCATTCCCCTGCTGCTCTATATCAAGTCACGCGGCCGGAACCTCAACCTGATGGCGCTGGCCTCGGCGATGATGATCCTGGGCATCTTCTTCATGCGCTACGACCTGGTGCTGGTGGGACAGGTGGTCCCGGTCCAGCACGGCATGCAGGTCACGGACTACCAGGGACTGCTCAGCTACAGCCCTTCCCCGCACGAGATTCTGGTGGTGCTGGGAGGTATCGGCCTGGTGGGATTCACATTCCTGCTGGGCGAGAAGATCTTCAGCGGCCATAAAAGCGAAGCTCACTGAGAGGAGGCGACGATGAACCAAGACCAGGAGAACGGGGAAAAACGGGAGAACGGCGCCGTGACCGAGATGGAGAGGCGCGACTTCCTCAAGCTGGGCCTGGCCATCACCGGCATCTTCGCCGGCGGCACGCTCCTCTCCGCCGTCTCCGTGGTGGATGAGGTCTTCGCCAACCGCGAGGAGATTGCCGAGCATTACCCGTACAAACCACACTACAGCATGCTCATCCATCAGGACAGGTGCATCGACTGCGAGCGCTGCGTGGCGGCCTGCGCCGAGACCAACAATGTGCCGGAGTACGGCTACCGCACACGCATCCTCGAGCAGCTACATCCCGAGAGCGAGGGCCGCCAGACGGAGTTCATCCCGGTGCTCTGCAACCAGTGTAACAACCCGGCCTGCGTGCGGGCCTGCCCCACGAGGGCCACCTACAAGGACGGAGAGAACGGCATCGTCATGGTCGACAAGGGCAAGTGCATAGGCTGCAAGACCTGCATGTCGGCCTGCCCCTTCAACGCCCGCTACTACAACGAGGAGACACGGGCGGTCGACAAGTGCAACTTCTGTTACGACACGCGTCTGAGCAGGGGCGAGCAGCTCACGGCCTGCGCCGAGGCCTGTCCGGCCGGGGTCCGCGTCTTCGGAGACCTTTCCGACCCGGAGAGCGAGGTCTACAGGAGTGTCCACAATATTGAGAAGGCGGTCTGGGTGCTGCGGCCGGAGACCGGCGTCAAGCCCAACGTCTTCTATACCAAAGGTTAGGAGGGGACCATGAGACTTAGAATCGTGATACCGGTGCTGATCGTCTCCCTGGCCGTCGGCTTCATCGTGGTCTACCGCAACCTGAGCATGGCCGACGAGTTGGACCAGGCTGCAGCGACGGCCGTAGAGCAGATCAGCATCACCACCGGCTCCGAGCCCGCCGTCCCCGAAGACATCTGCTACACGGAAAAGGTGGAAAGCGTCGTCTTCAGTCACCAGAAGCACGCCGTGGAGCTGGAATTCGACTGCGTGACCTGCCACAGCGACATCTTCCAGATGGACGCCTACAGTGTCGAGGCCAGGGAGGACTTCGACATGAGTGGCCTGCACGAGGGCAAGTATTGCGGCTCCTGCCACTCATCCAAGACACAGGTGGCGTTCCCGGTCGATTCGCAATGCGCACGTTGCCACCGCGGCGTCAAGGGCGCCGAGCGGCTTAGAGCAACAGGTTCTGACCAGGAAGGTAAAACCAACAGGAAAGGAGTTGAAAATGACCAGTGATCTGACAATTGAGGAAAGAGTAACACTTGAGGAAAGCCTGGCGCTGGAAGACGAGCTGGCTTACGGTTCCGGCGCAGGCGAGATGGAAATCCCGGCGGTGCGTGAGCGGCCCTATGAGGAGGCCGGTGACAGGGTCGAGGAGAAAAGCCGGCTCTCCACCGTGGAGAAGGTGATGTTCGCCGGCGCGGCGGTGTTCGCATCCACGATGCTGCTGATCGGCGTGCTGCTCACAATTTCCGGCTTCATCTTCTCGCCGGCCACCGAAACCATCGCCTTCGCGCTCCTGACCGGAGCCTTCGGGCTGACCCTTTACGTGATCTGGCGCGGGGGCCGCTAGGCGGGCCTCTGTCAGGGCAGGGAAAGACCGGCAGGCAGCACCAGGCAGTAGCCATGTAGAAAACGAAAAGGCAACCGAGGGCACGGGATAACCATGGAGACACCGGAAGCCATCAACCAGGCAGATGAAGCGGTATTGATGCCGAAACAGGGGGTTTGGTACGGCTACATCCGCAGCCACCTCAAGCGTGTCCTCGCCAGGGTCGCACGGCGCCCCCTGTTTCAGAAGGTGACCATCGCCAACTCGATCCTGATAGCGCTGGGCACGACAATGGGCCTCTATCTGGCAAAGGGGCATTTCGAGGCCGAGGAGCTCAGCTTCCTGTTCGTGTTCATCATCGGCGGCGTCCTCACATCGATCGTCGTTAACTTCCTGCTCATGCGCCTCGCCTTCCGTCCCCTGGACGACGTGACAAAGACACTCAAACACATCCGTGGCGGCAACCGCGAGATGCGTGTCCCCGAGGTCAGGGACGACCCGCAGGTGCAGGAGCTGTCGCGCACGCTCAATTCCATGCTCAACGAGCTGGAACGCCAGCGGAAGCGCGACGCGCGCCTGTCGATCAAGGCCCAGGAGGACGAGCGCAAGCGCATCTCGCGCGAGCTGCACGATGAGACCAGCCAGTCGCTAACGGGGCTGGTGCTGAAGATCCGGGCCATCGAGGACCTGGTGCCGCCGTCGCACCCGGAAATAATGGAGCGGTTGCTGCAGGTCAAGGAAGTCGCCCATTCAACCCTCAACGAGGTGCATACGATGGCGGTACGGTTGCGGCCCAGCGTGCTGGACGACCTGGGGCTGGCGGCCGGCCTGCGCTCCTACGTGAAGGAGTTCTCGGAAACCACGGGTATCCGGGTCAACCTGTCGCAGGTGGGCCTGGCCGAACGGCTGCCGGCCGAGCTGGAGACGGTCCTCTACAGGGTCGTACAGGAGGCGCTCACCAACGTGGCCCGCCACTCCGGCGCCAACCGCTGTAGCGTCACCCTTGAGCGCAGCAACAGCGTCATCCGCGGCGAGGTGGCCGACAACGGTTGCGGCTTCGACCCGGACGCGGCCCTGCGCTCGGAGCGCAACAGCGGCCTGGGACTGCATGGCATGAAGGAGCGCATCGAGCTTGTCGGAGGAACCCTGTCATTCGATTCCATTCCCGGCGGGGGATCCACGCTCAACCTGGAGGTCCCCCTGAAGACAAGGGAGGGCGTCTGATGAGCAAGATAAGAGTACTGCTGGCGGACGACCATGCCCTGCTGCGTTCCGGACTCTCGAGCCTGCTCAACGAGGAGAACGGTATCGAAGTGGTCGGGGAAGCGGAGGACGGGCGCGATGCCGTACGCAAGGTGCGGGAACTGGCTCCGGACGTTGTGCTGATGGATATCGGCATGCCGGTGATGAACGGTATGGAGGCCACCAAGCAGATAACAAGAAGAAACCGCGACGTCAAGGTGCTGGTGCTGACGGTCCACGACAACGAGGAATACCTGTCCCAGGCGTTCGAGGCCGGCGCCGCCGGCTACATCCTCAAACAGGCGGCCGACAGTGATCTGCTGAACGCTATACACGTGATAGCCCGGGGCGAATACTTCCTCTATCCGTCAGTGACCAAGACCGTTGTGGACAACTTCCTCGAGAAGATGAAGATGGAGCAGTCGCCGGCCACGGTCCACAACATCCTCACCGAACGGGAGATCGAGGTGCTGAGGCTGCTGGCCGAGGGCTACAACTGCCGTGAGATCGCCGAGAGCCTGATCATCAGCGTCAAGACCGTGGAGACCCACAAGTCCAATATCATGGCCAAGCTGGACATGCACAAGCGCCCGGAGCTGGTGCGCTATGCGATCCAGAACGGCATACTGCAGCTGGACCTGGATGAGGTCATGCAGTGAGGCGGGCGCCGGTGTGGTGAGGGCGGTGCGGAGAGTAGCGGCGGTACCGGGTACCAGCCGTGGCTAGACGCGGTTCCTGAGCATCAACTCCGCGGGGGCGGGGTTCAGATAGTACTGGCGCGCCAGGAAAGATTCATCATACCTGCGCGCGTAGTGTCTCATCAGCGTCAGCGGCACCAGCAGGGGCACAAGACCGCGATGGTAGGAGTCGATGACCCGGCGGAGCTCCCGCTCCTCGCCCCGTTCCAGGAACTTTCCAAGATATTCCAGCATGTGTCCCAGCACGTTGACGTTCTTCCTCAAAGTCGCCCGCAGCCGCAGTCCCTCCATCATCAGCGGCAGGTACTCGGCATAGGTCGCGGCCGGTCCCCTCTCCCTGCCCTCGGCCATCAGCAGCTCCAGTTGCCGCAGGTGCGCGGGGCTGTGAGCCATCACCAGGAACTTGTGGTCTGAATGAAAGTCGTTGAGCCTGCCGAGAGAGACGCGCCTGCCGGTGAGCTCATGCCAGCGGTCCATGACGAAGACGCGCTCGATGAAGTTCTCGCGGCACGCCGGATCGCGCAGCCGGCGTTCGTCCTCGACAGGAGTATCGGGGAAGGCGTCGATAAAAGCGCTGGCGAAGATCCCTGCCGGGATGCTGCAACTGGGGGACCTGCTCTTGAAGACGAAGCCGCAGAGGCGGACGTCGGAGCGCTTTCCACCGGACTTGCCGGATACGTCGTCCCTGCCCGAACTCTTCCCGCGGGCGAACCGCCGCAGGCGCCGCCGCGTCCATTTCTGCAGCGTAGCCGTATGGTCGTCGCCGCTCTTGCGGGCAACAAGGCGGATGTTCCCGAAATCGGGACCGTCCACTCCTAGCAGCCGCATGGCCTCGCGGGGCGTGCCCAGCCCCGCCTCTGCCTCGGGACACAGGGGAACCCAGCCGATATGACGCCCCAGGGTATCCGCCAGGTAGCGGTCCAGCTTGTGGCCGCCGTCGTAACGCACGCGCTCCCCCAGCAGGCAGGCGCTGATGCCGAGCCGGACCCGGCCTAACTCGCCTGCGGAACGTGAATCACCCCCGGGACTCAGCTTGTCTGCGCCTTGCGCCATCCTTCGAGGCGCAGGCGCTCCATGCGCTTGAGGCCCCAATCCCTGAACTCCTTGAAGTAGCGCAGTTTGTCGGTCCTGGCCAGCTTAAGCAGCTCCTGACGCTCGCGGGCGCTGTCGAGATGGTCGCCGGGGTAGACGCCTCGCCAGGTGGCGTAGCCGCCGTCGAACAGGGCCGCCGGCGAGATATCATCCACCAGTTCCGCGGCCCTGCCCCGGAAGAAGTCCGCCACCTCCATGTCGAACTCGATGACCCAGTCGTTGTCGGCTATCATCGTGCTCTCGTCGAACTCCTGTCCGGCGGAACAGATCGGGCAGTAGACGGTGCTGACCAGCTCCTCGGGGAAGATCTCGTCCCGGAACATCAGGCTGGCGGAACTCCTGCCGCAGTGGCAGCGGATCATATGGTCCTCACACATAATGGTCACTCCTTGTGACTGGATATCAACGGCTGGTTCCTTCACCCGCAACCGGAAGGGTGAAAAAACCCTCTATTTTCATACCCGCTGGGACGGGGAACGACACATCCGTCAGTTGGCGTGCGATTTGACCATGGGCTGGGTCAGCGGCTGCGGAAGCCGCGGGAACGGTCAAGCACGTCCAGCAACAAGTCCCCGCAATCCGGGGGGACCGGGCTCTCGTTCAGGCAATTGAGCGCCTGGACAGCCAGGCCGCCGAAGAAGTCATACTTGCTGACAAAATCCAGCTCATCGATGAAGATTCCGCCGAGTTCATGGAAGAGCCAGCTGAGCTCGCGGGCGTACTCGGTGATGACGGCGCGGCGCATGGCCGGCAACTCCTGCATGCTGACGACCAACGGCTGGTCGCCCAGCCAGTCGCGGACCTCATCGGTCATCTCGGTCGCGATCATCACGTCGGCGCCGCGCCAGAGCCTGGCGCCGGCCGCCGCATCGGCGTATCCCCCACTCTCAATCTTCGCCTGAAGCTCGTCCAGTTGCGTCTCGATGGTCAGGTTCATGCTATCGCCTTCTTTCCGTCCGGTCGCTGATATATACTGCCCCCACTCGCAGCCGCGCCTGCCTTGACGCTCATTCACGGTGGCTCCGGGATCTGGAAATATATCAGGCGCTTCGGACAGAAGAACCGCAGAAGGGCAGCCGGGCCGTTGATACAGCGGTTTGCAGCCACATACAGGGGAAAGAGATGCTCAGGAGATATGACTTCACATATATACTCGGCTGGTCGATCAGCCGATACGATACGTTCAGCCTCTGCCGGCGCCGGTATTACTACAGCTATTACGGGAAATATGACCCGGACTACCACCGCGAGCGAATCGCGCGCCTGAAGAACCTGACCAACGTGCCCATGGAGACCGGATCAATCTTCCACGAGATGACAGCGACACTGCTCAGGCGCTTCCTTAAATCAGACGCAGAGCTGGACCGCGGTCGCTTCTTCGAACACGCGCGGCAGCTTACAGAAAAAACCTGCTCAGAGCGGGAGTTCGAGGAGGTCTATTTCGGGCAGATCGACGCTATCGATCCCGGGCCCATCCACTAGCGGGTACAGGCGGCGCTGGAGAACTTCCTCGCCAGCGAGCGCTACCGCTGGGTGACCGGAGAGGCCATGGCCGTGCGCGACCAGTGGGTGATCGAACCGGATACCTACGGCGAGACGCGCATCGGCGGCATCAAGGCCTATTGCAATTTCGACTTCCTGGTGCCGCTGGACGGACGCGTGCATATCATCGACTGGAAAGCCGGCAAGCAGGACGAGCGCAAGTACGGCAGGCAGCTGCTGGCCTACGCCACCGGCGCCGCCGGCATCTACGGCGTGGGGCCGGAACAGATCGAAGCCGTTGTCGCCTACGTGCTGCCGCGATACACGGAGCAGAGGCTCAACCTGGATGACGCCGACATCGCCGGCTTCACAGAGACCGTGCGCCGGGAGACGCAGGAGATGCGCGCCCTCTGCTCCGACGTCGAGAATAATCTGCCCGAGGCAAAGGAAGAGTTCCCGATGACGGAATACCGGGGGCTTTGCGGCTATTGTGTTTTCAGGGAGCTGTGCGGGCGCTGACGTCGCCCGGACATACAGTCGGCCTCGCGCAATAAACACTTATGAATCGCCCGGCCGGGACGATGATAACTGTACGTGGCAATCAGCAGTGCCTTCACAAGGCGGCGTTTCTTAACCCGCAGGTTCAGACCGTTACCGACATTGCGATGCCACATCCAGACAAGTCGAGAGGATGAAGGAGGAAAGGCGATTGATTGACGTACAGTTGCAGGAGAGGGAGAGGGTCAACCGGATTTCTACCATCAACGAGATCCGGGAGAAGACGAAACTGCTGAACAAGTGCCAGCGCAAGATGCAGTTCTCCGCCCTGGACCCGGACAACATGGAAATACTGGCTGCCGCCCGCGAGCAGCTTTCAGCCGAGATTAACGAGCTTTGCTGGAGGATCGGGCTTTAAGGCTCCATCGGTGCCGCGCCAGGCGCATTGATTCCACAGGATTCACGGGCCACCCCGGAGGGGTGGCCTTTTATTGTTCGTGATGCCCGACGACATGAGACTTGATAGATTCTTCATTACATATTAACCTGATATCCCTTGTTAAAAAAGATACAGTCTCATGACATCAACTTTCAGAAGAGTATCCCTGATTTCCATTGTACTTTTATTACTTGCAGCCGCCAGCCTGGCGGCCCGGGCCTCGTTGCAGGAAAAACCTGATGCTGGCATTATTGATGCCGAATGTTCCGTAGACGAAAGCTCGGCCTCCATGTATAGAGGGGACAAGCAAAGGTCGGGAGTTTATTCCGCTGACGGGATAGCGCCCCGCGGCGAAATGAAATGGAAATTCGAACCCGAGAAACGAGGAGCAAGCAGCACCCTGGTTACGGGACCGAGCTTCGGGGAAGATGTGATCTTCTTTTCTTCAGACTATCTCGATTATTCAAGCGCAGGTACTACTGAAGTCTATGCGTTGGATGCCGACTCCGGGGATGTCAGATGGGTACATGAAACGAAGGGCATTGCCTACACTCCCGCGGTTTTGGATAAAACAGTGTATGTCGGTTGCGATGATTGTTCACCATCATCGAAAGGGCAGGTCTATGCCCTCGACACGGAATCCGGAAACGAGCTCTGGAGTTTTGAGGCGGAATACAGTTCCAGCAGCCCCGTTGTTTCAGGCTGCACCCTTTACTTCAGTTCCAGTGAATCCGGAGAGGGCTATGGGAAGACCTTCGACGAAGGTATCGTCTATGCGCTCGACACCGGGACAGGCACCGAGAAATGGCGGTTCCAACCGGAGTTTACAGCTGGAACACCGGCAGTCGACGATACCACTGTCTATTTCAACAGCTTCCAGTACACAATCTGGGGAGGTGGAGGCACAGGGAGGCCGCCCAGTTATATATATGCCCTGGATAAGGAGACAGGTGGGGAGAAGTGGCGATTCGAAAGCGAATACAGCATGGGACAGCCTGTTGTCTACGATAACACGGTGTTTGTTGGCAGTCCTCCGGGCAATTCGGGCGCGGGAGGGGGCATCCTTTACGCCCTTGATGCTGAGACGGGTGAGGAGAGGTGGCGATTCGAAAGCGAATACAGCATGGGACAGCCTGTTGTCTACGATAACACGGTGTTTGTTGGTGGCTCAAGGTACAGTCACGAGGGGGCGGAAGGTTTGATACTCGCCCTGAACAGGGAGACCGGTAAAGAGAAGTGGCGATTCAAGCCGATGCTGGACGCCGGCCCGCCTGTCTACGCGGACGGCGCCTTATACTTTATCTCCGGTGACACCGAATATGTATTTGAACAGCATTCTCCAATCTACGAAGGCTACCTTTACTCACTGGATGCGGGCACGGGCAAGGAGCTTTGGACCCATCATATTATTGGTATCTCCTCAACGCCGGTGGTGAACAACGGCATGGTTTACATCGGTAACAGCACGCCAGGTCCAATTCTTCTGCCCCTGGATGAAAGCGGTCTTTACGCTATCGAGTAAAGCGCCGGGATTTCCACAGCAGGCAACCAGCTACGAAAATATGCTCTCATTATTGAGGATCAATATGGACACCAGGTAATAGGCGGCCAGGCCTGTCATGACTATTGCCAGCATCAGGCCCAGCAGGAGAAACGCCAGCTTCCCGCCCCGGGCAATCTTCCTCATGAATGGATGGCTCTTCCGGGCCTTGCTGAGAAACCTGTGAATCGCTCCCCGCCCCGACTTCGCGCCACCGGTATTTCCCGCATCCCGCGGGATGCTGTTTTGCATTCGCTGTAACTTGCGCTTCCATTTCCGTTGTGAGTTTATCAGTTTCCGCTGTTTCTGAAACTCCTCAAACGGGAGCCCTTCACTACAATGGTTGCACTTCTTTTCATTCCAGTCCGCAACCGTTTGACATGCGGGACACGTGGGCAGCAGCATCTTGCAACCGGGACACTCCGCGGGTGAGTCCTGTGAAGGCTGTTGCCATAAAATGGGCAGATGTCGGCAGCAGGAGAGCTTATGGATAACTCCCCTATCATCATGCGTTAAACACTTTTCAGCAAGGGCTTTACTCTAAGTTGCAGCATTGGCCTTTGCTGAATTGTACTCATTCTCAAAAACGGGATAGAGGCTCTGGTATGACTCTTTTGCTATCCGCCCCTCGTCAATAATCGCATTATATTGGGGAGCATAGTTATACATCCTCCAGGCCTGGGCCCCGCGATAAAGAGCCTGACATCTTGTCAGGTTATAGCTGATCAGCTGACTGAAGTCAGCCTGCGCGCTCGCAAAACCTGCCGGAGGAACCAGCGAGTTTGCATTTGCCTGTATACTCATCAGGCGATTCTCCATGCCGTAAATGGAAGAAATCATGGAATCCGTAATCCCGTAAGGTGCGACGCTGTTGATATCCGCGGCCATGGAAACAATCTCCTGCTGGATGTTGATATTCTGTGAAACAAGCTGATCAATGGTAGAGATATACTGCTGCGTCCGGGGATCGACAGCCGGCGCCGGCGGGTTTCCACTCTGGACCGTTACGACGCGGGTATCAGTTTGAGGCGGTGCATTAACCTCCGGTTGCGGTTGAGACCTCGTCATAAAAGCAACCGTTGCTCCGGCTCCGATCGCCACAACCAGCAATACTCCCACGACCGGAATCATGAACTTCAACCAGGAGTTGGAGCTTCTGCCCTTTGCGACAGCCTCGGCCTTGATGCCCGCGGCAGCCGAACTCGCAAGATCATAGCCGCAACCGCCGCAAAAACTCGCGCTGATATCGTTGTATTGTCCGCAGCCTGGACAAAAGATACCCGAATTGCCGGTCGGCAATCCCGCGCTTCCCACCAGGGTTTTTTCTCGAATGTTTTCCTCGGGCGCCTGCCTCTTCACCAGCCTGGTATCACCCGTTACAGAGCGTAACGGTTCTACTGAGCGGCCTTTTTTCAGCTTTTCGATGTCAAGCAGGAACTCGTCGGCGTTCTCGTACCTTTGCTGAGGATTCTTCGCCAGCGCTTTCATCGTTATTACGTCCAACTGGTCAGGTATCTCAGGAACAAAATCACCCGGTGGTTCCGGTGTCTCGTTCAAATGCTTCATTGCGACCGTCATCAGATTATCTCCATCGAAAGGCACTTGTCCGGTCAACATTTCATATAGGACGATCCCCAATGAATATAGATCCGAACTGGATGTTACTTCTTTCCCAGCCGCCTGCTCCGGAGACATGTAGTTCGCAGTCCCGAGTATGGAACCTGTCGTTGTGACTTTTGTGGACGAAGCGCCCGCTCTTGCGATTCCGAAATCGGTTACCTTAACTTCACCGCGATCATTCATGATCATGTTGTGTGGCTTGATGTCACGATGAATGACGTCACGCTCGTGGGCAAACTGGAGGGCTTTCAGTATCTGTTCCGCAATGGATACAACCTCTGTGGGATCTATTCCCCCCTCGTTGGAAATAATCTCGTGAAGACTCTCACCCTCGAGATATTCCATCGCTATGTAATAGCTGCTATCCGTGCGACCACGATCATGGATGTTCACTATGTTCGGATGGTTGAGGCCGGCAGCCGCCCTTGTCTCCCTTTGAAATCGCGAGATGAATTCTTCGTCACGCGCAAACCGCTTGTCAAGGATCTTTATGGCAACCAGGCGTTCGAGGTCTTCGTCGTTGGCCAGGTAGACATCAGCCATACCGCCGCTCCCCAGCTTTCGAATGACCGTATAGCGGTTGTCGATTACTTCATGCAAGAAACACAGATCCCCAAAAAGCCAAAGTTCGATTAAGCGGCCCGCAAAGCATCAAGCTGCGTCTCTCAGATTCGCAAATATTGATACTTGCATCAATTATCGTAAGATGAATCATGCTGCTAGTCAATAACAATCACCGTCCAAAGCAGGGAATTATTTCATGAACGTGTTATTATCAACTCGTGTTAATGATGGTATAGTCATCCTGCCCATGAAAAAAATACAATCGAAGATCCTGCATGTTCGACCCTGAAGCACAAAACCGAATATCCAGGACTGCTCACCGCAGACAACAGCTACGGCGCCGCAAGCGTCAACGAATAGTCTTCGGGGTTGCATGCGGCATTATCCTATCGATAATCATCGGGATATTTGTCGCCCTGGGAGGGGAGACGGATGGTGAAACCCGAATTGCGGAAAGTGCAGTCACTGTAACTAAAACCGTGATAAACAACGACTTGCAGGAAACCACAACAACTGCGGTTCCCCCCGAAGCTGTGTCGGGAGTCTCCGAAGCCGAAACGGTAACGTCCGTGCCCGCAGGATCCCTTGCAGGCGTTGTAATCTGTATCGATCCGGGGCATGCCGACACCACCGACGCAGGCATGGAGCCGATCGGTCCGGGCGCTTCAGAACTGAAGGTAAAGGATCCCGGCGGAACCAGCGGCATCAATTCTGGTGTAAGAGAGCCGGCTATAACATTGGCGATCTCCCTGCGCCTGAGGGACCTCCTGCAGGCGGAGGGAGCGACGGTAGTCATGACTCGCGAGAACAGTTCATACATCGGAGGGAATCGAGACAGGGCTGCGGTTGCTAACCAGGCCGGCGCAGACCTGTTTATCAGGATACACGCTGACGGAAGCACGAATTCTGCAAAAAACGGCGCCAGCACACTTTATCCTGCTTCCATTTCGGGATGGACCGACGACATTTATTCAAAGAGCATGCTGGCCGCGCAGTCAATACAGGCATCAATGGTCGCCAATCTTGGGGTCACCGACGGCGGCATCGTTGAACGCAGCGATATATGCGGTTTCAACTGGGCTGATGTCCCGGCAGTTCTTGCGGAGGTTGGATTCATGACAAATCCAGGAGAAGATGCAAAACTGAATTCGCCAGAATATCAACAACAGGTAGCCCAAGCGCTGCTTATGGGAATCAAGGATTATATCTCGTAATGTGCATGTCAGACTATATGATGACATCCAAAGAGATCCGATGAACAGCGGCCGTGCTTGTCAAAACTGTGGCAACTCTTTGCCATCAGATGCTAGATTCTGCCTGAACTGCGGCCTTCAGCTCGCGGGTAATCACGGCGAGGGTGAGGAAACCATAGTCTTGGGCAAAGGGGGGAATTCCAGCGCAACCGTGGTTCTGAGCGCCAGTATGGAAACTGTCATCCATCCGTCTCCAGGACTTGACCATGAATGGGAGTCGGTGGATGAACCTCGATTGAAAATCGAGCAGGAAGGAAAGAAGCCGATATTCGTCAACCTCACCGGTGAGGATATAAGCATCGGGAGAGATCCCCAGAACGATATCGTGATCGAACTGCTTGAGGTGTCCCGGGCCCATGCCCGCATCACATGCGAAAACGGTGATTACAATATAATCGACCTCAACAGCACAAACGGTACTTATCTTCGCGGCAGGATCATCACACCCATGCAGGCAAACCGCTTGGGAGACAGGGATAAGATCCGCATCGGCGATCAGTTCGGAAACTCGGTGAGCTTGACATTCCTGCAAGAAGCCGGCTCACGCGCTTCTTCCGGGAAGCGGGACATTGACAAGGCCTGGCTTGGAAACGCATCAAGCTATGTTATCGGGAGAGACCCGCAATGTGACCTGCCGCTGACATCACCCGTTGTTTCCTGGCATCATGCCGAAGTGACAAGGACAGATGAAGGTCATCACTTATACGACCTGGGGAGCACCAACGGAACCTTCGTGAACGGCACCCCGGCCAACCATGTCCTGCTGAAACCCGGTGATGTCATCATCATCGGCCCATTCCAGTTGATATACGCCGAATCAGGCTTCGAGCAATCTTCTGGCGTTGGCAACGTGCGCCTTGATGGCATACGCCTGCAAAAGGAAGTCCCAACCCCTCACGGGAGAAAGGTCCTGCTGAACAATATCTCTCTTTCGGTCATGCCGAGAGAATTCATAGCATTGGTCGGTGGCAGTGGCGCGGGCAAATCGACATTGATGGACGCGCTGAATGGGTTCCGAAAAGCTGAATCAGGCACGGTGCTGCTGAATGGCGACGACCTTTATCAAAACTATGACGCCTATAGAAACAACCTGGGATACGTACCACAGGCGGATATCATCCATACCGGCCTTCCGGTGCATCGAGCCCTGAAATACACGGCTCTTCTGCGGTTGCCACCTGATACCGACATGCCTTCAATCGATAAACGCATCGACGAGGTACTACAGCAGGTCGAGATTCTGCCCCAGAAGAACCAGCAAATCTCCAGCCTCAGCTGCGGCCAGCGAAAGCGGGTAAGCATAGCATCAGAGTTGCTGTCCGATCCAAGCCTCTTCTTTCTTGACGAGCCCACCTCCGGCCTTGACCCGGGACTTGACAAGAAACTGATGAACACCATGAACCTGTTATCAGATAACGGCAGCACCGTCATTCTGACGACTCACGCGACCCGGAATATCGGCAAGTGCGATAACGTGACCTTCATGGCTCATGGGCGCATGGTCTACTACGGTCCCCCTGTGCAGGCATCGAAATTTTTCGAGGTCGATGAGTTCTCCAATATCTATGAAAAGTTGGAATCGCCGGAACAGGCCCGGCACTGGGAAAACAAGTACAAGACCACCCAGGAATACAAACAACTGATTGCGGGCAGGCAGGCTACGATAAAACAGGCGGAAGGTGGAAAAGAAATCTACGCAGCCCCTCTGATGAACCCCCCGGACCTGAAAACAGGTTTCCGTCAGTTTAATATTTTAACCAGACGGTATCTCGATCTGATCTTCAACGACAAGTTGAGCATGCTTACGCTGGTTGCCGTGATGCCCGTCATAGCGCTACTTATTCTCCTGATCGCAAACAGCAGCAGTCTCGTGGGCGATAGCGCTGCTGTGATCGACGAGCTTCTCTCCAGCCAGGGATTCTATTCGATAGTCACGGAGTCTCAAAAGCTATTGCTGATAATGGCATTATCCGTAATTCTCTTCGGTGTTTTTGCCGCCGCCTACGAGATAGTCAAGGAAAAAACCATATATATGCGGGAACGGATGGTCAACCTCGCTATCTGGCCCTATGTTCTTTCGAAGGTGGTCGTTCTCTTTGGTTTCGGCCTGGCACAATGCCTGGTTCTACTGCTTATAGTGGGCCTGAAGGTGCCCCTTCCTGAAGACGGAGTCTTCCTGCCGGCCCCGCTCGAGCTATACATAACACTTCTGCTATCCCTGTTAGCGGGGTTATCGATAGGGTTGCTGATATCAGCTGTCGTAAAGAGCAGGAACATGGTTATCCACCTGGTGCTGGTAGTGCTTATCGTCCAGATTATTTTCTCAGGTGCATTGTTCGAACTGCCCCA
>JAJRYJ010000015.1 GCA_024275795.1 Actinomycetes bacterium
ATGAAGCCGTCCCGCTGGTAGCTGTTCTCGGGGGCGTTCTTTGAGGCATTGACCGGAATCTGGTGATAGTTGGGCCCCAGCCGGTGGATATGGGTGTCATGGTAGGAATAGACCCGCGCCTGCAGCATCTTATCCGGCGAGACGGTGATGCCGGGCACCACGTTCCCCGGACAGAAGGCCGCCTGCTCCACCTCGGCGAAGTAGTTGTCCGGGTTGCGCTCCAGCACCATCCTGCCTATCTCCATGGGCGGCGCCTCGGCATGGGGCCAGACCTTGGTGACGTCGAACATGTCCCAGGCGAAGCTCTCCACCGCCTCCTCCGGCAGTATCTGCACCTCCAGGGTCCACGAGGGCGGCTCACCCTTCTCGATGGAACGGTAGAGGTCGCGGGTGGCGTGGTTGGGGTCCTCGCCGCTGAGGCGCTGCGCCTCGTCGCGGGTGAGGTTCTCGATGCCCTGGTCCGTCTTGAAATGATATTTGACCCAGAAGCTCTTCCCCTCGGCGTTGTACCAGCGGAAGGTGTGGCTGCCGTAGCCGTTCATGTTGCGATAGGTGGCCGGCGTGCCCCGGTCGGAGAAGAGGATGGTCACCTGGTGGACGGACTCCGGCGTCAGCGAGAGGAAGTCCCAGAACATGTCGGGATCCGGCAGGTTGGTGGCCGGGTGCCGCTTCTGTGTATGGATGAAATCCGGGAACTTGAGCGGGTCGCGGATGAAGAATACCGGCGTGTTGTTGCCCACCAGGTCGTAGTTGCCCTCCTCGGTGTAGAACTTGACGGCGAAACCGCGCGGGTCACGGGCGGCGTCGGCCGAGCCGCGCTCGCCGCCGACGGTGGAGAAGCGCACGAAGACCTCGGTGCGCTTGCCCACCTCCGAGAGGAAATCGGCCCGGGTGTATTCGCTTACGTCGGCGGTGACCTCGAAATATCCGCCGGCGCCCGCCCCCTTGGCGTGTACCACCCGCTCGGGGATGCGCTCCCGGTCGAAATGCGCCAGCTTCTCCAGCAGGTGGGCGTCCTGCATCAGCACCGGACCGCGCTCGCCAGCGGTCATGCTGTTCTGGTCGTCGTCCACATGGGCCCCGAAGGCCCTGGTGAGTTTCTTCCTGTCTTCGGTCATCGCTGATCCCCCGGGTTAGTGTTATAGAGTGCATAACTTCTCTACCCTTCCGGGGCCCATTGATAACCGCCCTGGGGTTGATCATGTAGATTCGTCCTCGGGATTCATCGAACCCGATTCCGCCCGCCAGCCGCTGCGGCGAAAAAAGCAACAAAGGAAACCACGTCCCCTATTTCTATTTGTCGTCGTCCATCTCCATATGCATGACGCCGTCGCTGTCAGTGTGGGTGATCATGAAAAGCCTCTGGGTAACAAGCACGATGAGGATGCCGGAGACGGCGATGATAACGACCAGTGGGTCGCTCCTGGACTTGAGCACGAAAAAGGCGGTCAGTATCGCAGTGTCAAAAAGTATCGCCGTCAGCGTGATGAAAGGCCTGAATTCTATCTGCCCGCGCAGATGGCGGAAGAGCCCCCAGTGGATGGCGATGTCCATCACCAGGTAGAAGATGGCGCCGATGGCGGCTATC
>JAJRYJ010000016.1 GCA_024275795.1 Actinomycetes bacterium
GAGAACGATAATGGCGACGAAGAAAAGCCATCGGGAGCCTTACGCGAAGCCAGAGCTGGTTAAGCAGGACAACTTGAGGGACATAACCTTCGAGTGCCCTAACTGGCAGTGCAGCGTAACGGTCCCGCCGCCGCCGGCATAGACGGACGGCGTCAGAAAGAAAACTGCTGAAACGATAAGGTAACAGAAAAGGGGCGCGGCGCCTTCGGCGCCGCGCCCCTTCCGCGTGCCGTCGCCCCGGCCGCCCGCCAGCTACAACCCCCGCCCGGCGGCTTTAATAAAGTTCCATCAGCCATTTGCCGATAACGCTAGCGAAAGCAGTAAGTCGACAGGAAGAGGAGGCCGGTATAGCTGTCGCTAAATACCTTTTGTGGGCGAATCGATGAGTCTTTTCAGGCGCGGAAACTAATTATTCACTGAGTGGAACCGGAAAAAGAAAAAAGCCTAAACGAATATTTCATACAGAGAGTCATCCTCGCCCAGGGACAGGTCTTCGACCTGGTCTGTTTCGATGAAGGGGAATCGGTCGACAGCATTATCGAGGAAATCATGGCTGAACTGCAGAGAAAAAAGACAGAGCTCCAGACATGCCCACTCTGCAAGTCGGAACTTGTCTACCCGGTGGAACGGTGTCAGCTCAACGACATGGAGTGGCGGGTGATGCTGCTCTGTCCCAACTGTTCGTGCAAACGCGAGCTGGTCGTGGACCGCGAGACCGTGCGCGAACTGCTGAAGAACGCCAGGGTGGGGCGCGAGTCCCTGATGCGGGAGCTGGACAACATGCAGAAGAAAAACATGGCCGATGAGGCGGACAAGTTCGTCGCCGCTCTCAACCAGGACCATATCCTTCCAATAGATTTCTAGGTTTGGGGCCGCACCCCTGCGGCCGGGCGAAACGGGGACCTGGAAAAGATCGGGGGAGGCATCATTGTTTTCTGAACGGATAACGGGACATGATGCCAAAAGACAAGGAAATGAAGCAGGCTCCCGGCTGCAGCTGGCTCCAGGCGCAACCGGCGCCCCAGGTATGCGTCGCCTGCATCGAGGCCAGCAGCGGCGCTGTCAGCAACACTGACAGGATGATGACCGGCGCCGGCGGTGAGACGGTCGGTGTAAAGATGCAGAGCGCGCGGCAGGTGCGCCAATGGATGGATTCCCTCGACAGGAACCGCTGTCCCTGCTTTCCATGATCTCCTTCTAACGGCTATTTTCTGACAGCTACTTGGAGTTCTTGCCGATCTCGGCGAGGAACTGCTCGTTGTTCTTGGTGTCACGCAGCTTGGATATCAGCAGCTCGATAGCGGCGCCCGGATCCAGGGCATGCAGCACGTTCCTCAGCTTCCAGACCTGTACCGCCTCCTCCTCGCCCATCAGCAGCTCCTCCTTGCGGGTGCCGGAGCGCTCGATGTCGATGGCCGGGAAGACGCGCTTGTCCGCCAGCCTGCGGTCCAGATGCAGCTCCATGTTGCCGGTGCCTTTGAACTCCTCGAAGATGACCTCGTCCATGCGGCTGCCCGTATCCACCAGGGCCGTCGCCAGGATGGTCAGCGAGCCGCCTTCCTCGACGTTCCTGGCAGCTCCGAAGAATTTCTTCGGCGGGAACAGAGCCGTCGAGTCGACGCCTCCCGAGAGGATGCGCCCACTGGCGGGGGCGCTCAGGTTATAGGCCCGCGCCAGCCTGGTGACACTGTCCAGCAGCACCACGACGTCCCGCCCCGATTCCACCAGGCGCTTGACACGGTCCAGCACCAGCTCGGCGACCTGGATATGGTTTTCCGACGGCTGGTCGAAGGTGGAGCTGACGACCTCGCCGTTGACGGAACGTTCCATGTCCGTGACTTCCTCCGGCCGCTCGTCCACCAGTAGCACCAGCAGATAGACGTCCGGATTGTTGGCGGTGATGCTGTTGGCCATCTGCTTGAGGATGGTGGTCTTGCCGGCCTTGGGCGGCGAGACTATCAGGCCGCGCTGGCCCTTGCCGATGGGGGCCACCAGGTCGATGACCCGCGTGGCTATCTCCGTCGGCTTGGTCTCCAGCCGCAGCCGCTCCGTGGGGAACAGCGGCGTCAGGCGCTCGAAGTTGGGCCGCTTGCGCGCCTCATCCGGGTCGAGTCCGTTCACGGCCTCGATCTTCAGCAGCGCGTTATATTTCTCGCTGTCCTTGGGCTCCCGCACCTGGCCTGTGACCTCGTCCCCACGCCTCAGGTTGAAGCGGCGTATCTGGGAGAGAGACACGTAGATGTCGTTGTCGCTCTGGGTGTAGCCCCTGGTACGCAGGAACCCGAATCCGTCCGGAAGCAGGTCCAGGGTGCCCGTCTTGACGTTCACCTGCTCGTCCTTGGGCGTATCGGAGCCCTGGACCTTCCTGGTCTTTTTCTCTTGTTTCTCGTTTTCCTTGACTGCCATTTGAATCTCTTTCTCCCCGGTAGGTAACCCTGGCTGTGCCCGCCCGCCGTTCTGGAACAGGTTCCGGTGGTTAGTTTGAGGTAGCCTGCTGTGTCCTGGTTGCTGCTTTCTGTTTATGATCCCCGGTATGGCCTTCGGGCCGGCCAATGGATATGCTCTGGCTCCATGAATCTAGTGGGGGGGTAGCCGTGACGCCGCAACCGGGAAGGCCTGAACTGGTTACGTGTTCAGAATGTCGGATGCAGACTTCCAATACTTTAATGGAAAAGACGCCCGGCTGCAACACTTCCGCCGTATCAAAGCCGTTCATCAGCTCGCCTCCGCCTTGAGGTCATCCGCCTTCTGGTAACGGTTGACCGTGTCCAGCACTATGTCCATCACCGTGCTGACCGCATCGTCGATGCTCTGGTTGTCGATCACGGGAACGCCCGCCTGCTTGCCCCTGTCGATCAGGAACTCCTGGACCCTGCGTATCTTTTCCATGTTCTCCAGGTATTTCTGCAGCGACCTGACCCCGTCCGTCTCCTGGTCGCGCACGTAGAAGTGGCTCCTGTGGTGGTCCTCGTCCTCCACCATCAGCACCATCTGGATGACGATGGCATCAGACCAGGTATCTTGCTTGAGGAAACCGGGAACGATATGCGCTCCCTCCAGCACCATGCGGGTGCCCTCGCGGATGGCCCTCTCGATGATGGCGTTGATGCCGACGCTCACCTTCTCCACCTGGTCGATATAGCCCGCCAGGTCCTGGTCCGGCCCCCTGCCCGATGCGGGCCTCACCGCCTTGCCGGCATCGAATGACGAATAATGAATGGTGGGCATCAGTTCGGCGGAGAAGAAGGCCCGCATCACCTGACGCACGGAATCGCTCGAGGTCAGCCTGGTGACGCCCAGGCGGTGGGCGATCTGGGTGGCCAGCGTGCTCTTGCCGACGCCGGTGGCGCCGCCGATGAGGATGATGATCGGCTTTTCCAGGAATCCCAGCATGCGCCAGCGCCGGTAACGCTCCGTGAAGCTCTGGCCCTCCTCCTCACCGAGGACCAGCTGGGCGATCTCCCGCAGCCGCTGCAGCGAGATGCTCGACTGACCGCTGTCCACCAGGTGCTGCTCGATCTCGCGCGCCACATGATAGGCGCGCTCCGGCGGCAGGCCCGTGGCCATGATCGACTGCGCCATCAGCCCCTTTGAATAGGGCAGGCCGTATTCCTTGTCGACGATCTGCAGATCCAGATGCCTGTCGCTGTCATCCATCCTTCTCAAACTCCCCCAGGGCCTCATGCGCCAGGCCCCTTACCAGTCCGCTGAGACGGTCGCCGCCGTCCACCTCCACCGGTATGTTGTCACAGAAAACCACATCTATGCCGCGCCTGTCGGCCTCCTCGGCCACCACGTCCACAGCCGCCGCCTTGATCTCCGTGAGAAAGACATCGATGCCAGCGTCCGCGATAGTTGCCAGCGCCTCCCTCAGCCTGCGCCGGTCCGCCAGGTCGCTGTAGACGAATTCCACGGAACAATCATAAGTCCCGGCGATATATTCAGCTATGCGGTCGGCCACCTCGCCCTGCGCCGTCGTGAAATAGGCGACGCGCCTGCCGCCGATATCGCCGTCGGGCTTCGGCCTCAGCACCGTGGCCACGACCTCGAGTCCGGGCTTCAGCTTACGGATGCCGCTGATGAGGCTCTCCACCTTTTCCGGGCTTGCCAGCGGCTCCTCGCACATGGTGAGCACCACCAGGTCTGAAATCAGTATGCGATAGCTTCCCAGGTAACCGAGGATGTAATCGCGGGGCTGGTCCGCCGCCGCCAGACAGATGACCCGGTCCACCTTCACCGGGGGCAGCGCCGCGCCGCTCCCCTCGAAGATGAGCAGGTCCGCCGGCAGCTCCTCGGCTATCTTCGCTCCTTCCACCACGTTGGAAATGAACGGCTGTCCCGCCAGCCCGCCGCCGCAGCGGCGGCAACCCACGGTCGTAACCGAGCTCAGCGCCGCGTCCTCGAGGTAATCGGAGGCCGCGTGCTTCCCCTGGCGGCTGATGGCCAGCAGCTCCTCGACGCCGATGCTCTCGTCGCGCCCCGGAATCACCTCCGGGTCGGGCGGCCCCCCCCTGCCCATGGCCACCACCACGACGCCGTCGTCCCTTCCGGATGACGCCAGCGAAGCCGTTATCTCCCTTGCTATGAATCCGCTGACGGCGGTCTTGCCGATGCGCTTGCCCGTCCCGATTATCGAAAGCGAGGGCTTCCCTGCAAGCTCATGGAATGACGGGGGTGAAAGGATGAAATCAGCGCCCTGATATTCGGCCCCGGCTGCCAGCGCCTGGCTGGCATAGTGGAACCGCTCGACGTATCCTAGCACCGGCTCATCGCTGAGGTCAACGACCACCTGGGGCCGGTGTTCCTCCATGGCCAGCGCCAGGGCCTCGCGGGCGTCATCGTGCAGGAACACGGGCAGGCCGTACTCGTTCTGCTCCGCGTCGCCGATGAGCTCAGTGTCGATCTTCTCTGTCCCGCCCAGGAAAACAGCTGCGCGCAGGTCTAAGCGTGACGATACCTCCCCGAGCGCCTCCCTCACCACATTGGGATAGTGTTCACCATCGATGAGGGCGATGGCGCGTCTCATTTCTTCCCTCCGCTCTCCCGGTTGGGAGCCTTCTCAAAGAGCAGCGTCGACGGCGAGAACTTGATAATCTGATCAGCGTCGTGAAACGGATACTTTCGCCAGATGGTGACCTCGTCCTCGCCGATCTCAACAACGTTATAGCAGGGCCGTACCTTGCCCCTCAGCCTCAGGGTGCAGACGGTGCCGGCGTTGACGGCGAAGAGGTTCTCCAGCCGCCAGGCGTTGGGCACGTGCTTGTGTCCGCTGAGCACCAGGTTGACGCCGCACTCCTGGAGCACCTCCAGTGTATCGCCGGCGTCGTAGACCACGTTGCGCTCCCGGCCGGTACCCGGCACGGGCAGCAGATGATGGTGCAACATGAAGACCCGGAAGTTGGCAGGCGTTGCGAACTGTTCCTGGAGCCACTTGTAGCGGTGCCTGCCGATGGTGCCGTAATCCAGGTCCGGCTCCGATGAATCCACGCCGACGATGCTGATGCCGTCCCGGTGGTAGTAACTCTGCCGCGACTCGAACATCTCCTCGAAGTGCACATAGCCGACGTTGCGGGCGTCATGGTTGCCGGGCACCACCAGCATCCTCTCGCACTGGATCTTGTCCAGGTAGCTCTTGGCCAGCAGGTACTCCTGCTTGAAGCCCTCGTTCGTGAGGTCGCCCGTGACCACGACGATGTTGGGCTCAAGCTCATTGAGCTCGATCACCGCCCGGTCCATCAGGTTGGGAACGAAGTACTGGGACCCGGCGTGCATGTCGGAGATGTGGGCGATGACGAAAGGCTTGTTGCCCTGCTGCCGCCGTGCTTTCCGGGTTTCTGACATGGTAGCTTCAGGATTCATCGGTCTTGCTCCTGGTTGTCAAAGGGAGGCCTGTAAAGCTTCGGCCATGGACCGTGATTTCATGAGGCAAAGTTATGACTTCTGGTTCCTCAGATCGATCAGTTTCAAACCCCTGAGCGTCAACAGCGGGTCGATGCGGTCAAGGGTCTCCGCATGGGGCACCACGAGCCCGGCATAGCCGCCCGTGGCGATGGTCGCCACCGTACCGCCACCCAGCTCGACCGTCATCCTGCGCACGATACCGTCTACCAGCCCCGCAAAGCCGAGTACGATACCGGAGCAGAGGGACGCAGCCGTCGTCTTGCCGATCACTGATTCCGGCTCGCACAGGTCCACCATGCTGAGGCGCGCCGCCCTCTCCGTGAGCGCCTCCAGTGATATCTCCACGCCCGGGGCGATGGCGCCTCCAAGATACTCGCCTGCTGCGGATATGGCGCAGAAGGTCGTCGCCGTGCCGAAGTCGACGACGATGCACGGCCCCCCGATGATATCGAGGGCCGCTACGGCGTTGACTATGCGGTCCGCCCCCACTTCGTGGGGGTTGTTGATCATTATCGGCAGGCCGGTCCTGGTGCCGGGCCCTACCACCAGCGCCCCGGCGCCGATGTAGCGCTCGGCCAGCGATTCGTACTGGCGCGAAAGCGTCGGCACCACCGACGACACCGTAAGCTGTCCGACATCCGCCAGGCAGTGACCACTGAGGGCCAGCAACGAGGAGAAGGTAGCGGCCAGCTGGTCCGCCGTCGCATGGGCTTCCGTGGCGATGCGCCAGTGTTCCTCAAGCTCGCCGTCAATAAAAAGTCCTGCAAACGTTTGGGTATTGCCTACATCGATGGCAAGCATCGGGGGATTCATAGCGGCTAGATTCTAACAGAGATGGATAATCAGCGCGAGGCCCGGGCGGGGTCATCGGTGGCGCCATCAGTACGCAGTGCGGCGATGCCGTCCGTACAGTAGTTAAGGTTGCTCCAGCTGCAATGCCCGCAATATTCGAACATGCTCTCCGGAGCGATAACGTCGCGGACGATGCCTACGAGGACCGACCAGGGCTCGATGTCACCGGCGGCCAGGCCAAGCTGCCTGTTAAGCCTGTCGTCGATCTCCCCCGCCTTGGGGCCGAAGCGACGACACTCCCCCTTGTCCAGGTGGGGACAGGCGGCACAGACGTCATCGGCACCGCTGACGATGCGCACGCTCGACTCTGGAGCTGAATTCAGGCGATCGACGAGCCGCGCCAGGTTGGCGATGAAGCTCGAGGAGTATCCTTGCCCCCGGAACCCCTGTATGCACAGGAGGTGATGCGGTCTTAGTCTGATGTCTCCTACGGTGATGCCCCCTTGCGCTGCCACAGCAGCTATTCTACCTCAGCTTGCCGTGCGGGCCTGTTACCCGCCGGCGACCTCCAGATACGTGGAAGCTGCGTAACCAGGCTGAGACACAGAACTGTTCCTATAATAATCTTTAATGCGTCCCCTGGCAAGAAGGGGTACATGCCGGCAGCCAGAGCCGCCTTGAGCCCCATGCCGCTGACCAGCGACAGCCAGGGCACACCCAGCATGTAGATAACCAGGGAGCCCAGCGTCAGGCCGATGGCAAAGCGGGTGGCCTTCGACCTGATCGCCAGATATTCTACCGTGGCTCCCACTACGAAAGCTCCCAGGATATAACCAGCCAGGTAGCCGCCGGTAGGCCCGGCCAGCACCCCGGGCCCGGCCATGAACCTGGCGAAGACGGGGATGCCGACCAGTCCCATGGATAAATAGACGACCTGGCTCAGCATACCGAGCCATTTGCCGAGCATCGCCCCTGACAGCAGAGCGAAGAGGCTGGCCAGCGCGATCGGCACCGGGCTGATGGGCAGGGGGACCGACATCCAGGCCCCCAAGGCTGTAAGAGCCGTGAAGAAGGCCACTAAAACCATGTCCTGAAGCGTCAGCTTTCTCAAGAATCTCTCCCGGATGCTCGGAAAAAGGTCGATACGGCGGCGGGCATGCCCCACCGTTGCTCGCTTCAATTTATCTAACGAACCCCTGATTGTCAACCATATGGATATATCACGTTTACGATGTCCCGTGGACGAACGCGGTCCCGGGCGCCCTGGCACCGGCCGGACGCTGCTAACTGCTATAATCAGGACAACGGCGAGAAACCACGGCGACAGGGAGACAGGAAAATGGCAAGAATCCTCAAGAGCGGCATCTGGATAATCATCGCGGCGCTGCTGCTGGCGCCGGCACTGTCCTGCGATGACGAATCCCCGGGAGACGTGGTCCTGGTCGCCCTGCAGGCGTACAACGACCGCGATTTCAACAAGCTCTACGACCTTTCCTCCGCGTCGCTTCGTGAGCAGCTTGGCGACCGCGAACAGGGGATCGAGATAATGGCGGGCACCTGGCCTCCGGGGGCCTCCATATCGGATATCGAGATACTTGAGGAGAATATCGACGGCGATACGGCTGAGGTCGTATGGAGGGGGAACGTGCAGATGCCGGACCTGCCGGTACGGGACACGCAGTCGACGATCAAGCTGGTCCGGGAAGAAGACCAGTGGAAGCTCGACAGCAACAGCAGCTAGGCCAGTGTCGCCTCGCCGCTGAAGACGGCGGTGATCGAACCATCCCCCGTCTCCACAAGCAGCCGGCCTTCGCTGTCGATGCCTGAGGCCGTGCCGTCCAGACCGCCCTCGGGGGTGATGACGCCCACCCGGTTGCCCTGCAGGATATCCAGCCTCTCGAACTCCCGCCTGTAGGCTTCCAGATCCCCGCCCCCATCCCGGGCGCTGTCGCTGGAGGCGACCATCCACAACCGGTCCAGTTCCGTGATCAGCGCCGCCGCCAGATCCAGCCTTGACAGGCGCCTGCCGGTCACCTCCGCCAGCGACGTGGCGGTCTCCATCAGCTTCGTATTGCGGAAGTCGTCGTTTACGTTGATGCCGATGCTGTCGATGATCCACCTGACCCGGTCAAGCTCCGCCCCGATCTCCACCAGCACGCCACCCAGCTTCTTCCCCTGCCAGTAGATGTCGTTGGGCCATTTCAGCCGGGGCTGGATGCCGGCGACGCCGGCGATGGCGCGGGCCGCCGCCACGGCAGTTGCCAGGCTCAGCATGGGCATGCGCGTCGGCGGCGGCCCGGACAGGAGTATCACGGACATGGCGATGGAGCGGCCCGGGTGGGTGATCCAGCGCCGCCCCAGGCGCCCCTTGCCGGCGGCCTGGGCCTCCGCCACCAGCACGGTCCCCTCCTCGGCGCCGCTCTCAATCAGCTCCCGGGCGGCTACCGTGGTCGACTCCAGCTTGTCGTAGTGAACGATGCGCCTGCCGATGACACGGGTGTCCAGGCGGGGAGCCAGCTCCAGCGGCAGCAGTTTGTCCGGCCTGCCCAGCAGGCGGTAGCCCCTGTGGGGGCGCGCCTCGATCTCGTAGCCGCTCTCCCTGAGCTTGACGATATGTTTCCAGACGGCGGAACGGGTGATTTCCAGCCTGCCGCTGATCTGCTCGCCGGAACGGAAACCGGGGCCGGAGATCTCCGCCAGGATCAGTTCCTCCGTGTTCATACGGCCACCCCGGCTCTTCCCGCCGCCCGCGTTCACCCGGCCACCTCGAGGGAGAGGTCGACGGCGGTTGCTGAACTGGTGAGGGCGCCGACGGAGACGATGTCGGCGCCGGCCTCGCCGAAGGCGCGCACGTTTTCCAGGCTGATGCGGCCAGAGGCCTCGACCGTCAGCCTGCCGCCCACCATCTCGACGCAGCTCTTTACCTCTTCCGGACTCATATTGTCAAGCAGTACGCGCGTGACCCCGGCCTCGACAGCCTCGCCCAGCTGCGCCTGCGTTTCAACCTCCACCTCGATGGCGGCCGAGTCGCCGCGGGCCCGGCGCACCGCCTCAACGGCCTGGGCGATACCACCGGCAGCCGCTATATGATTGTCCTTGATCAGTACGGCGTCGTAGAGGCCGGCGCGGTGGGGGTCGCCGCCGCCGTCGACCACGGCCTGCTTCTCCAGCCGCCGCAGGCCCGGCGATGTCTACGGGTGGCGGCCACACGCGTGGCCAGCCCCTCCAGGGCCGCCACATAGCGGCTGGTGAGCGTGGCGATGCCGGAGAGCCGGGAGACGAAGTTCAGGAGCGTCCGCTCCGCCGCGAGGATGGACAGCAGCCTGCCCTCCAGACGCCCGATCTCGGCTGCGGCGGGCGCCTGCTGCCCATCCCGCACCAGCGGCAGCCAGGCCAGCTCCGCATCCACCTGGCGGCAGACCTCGGCGGCCGCCTGCAGCCCGGAAATATGACAGTCCTCCCTGGTTATCACCCGGGCCGCTCCCATGTCGCCGGCACAGAAGACGGACTGGGAGGTGATATCCCCCGCCTCACCCAGATCCTCCGCCAGGGCCAGCTCGACGATGCGCCTCAACTGGGCATCATGCTCCGCCAGTGTTTCCGCCCGGTCCGTCATCGGTTGCCTCCGCCCGGTTCCCCGCGTTCGGCAGGGCCTCCATCCTCCTTATTCCGGACGCTGAAGTTGATATGGCGCCGCCAGGCGGCATCGTCCCTTGCGGGAAAATCCTCCCGCAGATGCGAACCACGGCTCTCGTGCCGCAGCCGCGCCGCCCGGGCGATCTGGCCGGCGATGCCCAGCAGGTTGAATAGCTCGTATTCCTCCAGACTCGCCCCCGGCGGCTCCAGCGAGGCCGACAGGGCGTTGATCTCCCTGATGGCGCGCAGCAGACCGGCGTCGCGGCGGACGATGCCGACTTCAGCGGTCATGGTCTTCTGCAGGCGCCGACGGTTTTCCGCCAGCTGCGAGGGCCGGTTACCGTCGCCCCGGGGCTGCGGCAGCTGTACCTGCGACGGCCGGGCCCGCTCTCCCAGGGAGGCCACGTAGCGATCCAGGTCACGCACGATGCGGTCGCTGAACACCAGCCCCTCCAACAGGGAGTTGCTCGCCAGGCGGTTGGCCCCGTGCACGCCCGTGCTGGAGACCTCGCCGCTGGCATAGAGCCCGGGCAGCGTCGACCTGCCCCAGACATCTGTCTTGACGCCGCCGATCATGTAATGACAGACCGGCGCCACCGGGATACGGTCCTTGCAGAGGTCATAGCCGCGCTCCCTGAGGGTGTCATAAACATTGGGGAAGCGCTCCCTGAGCATCTGGCAATCCAGGTGTGTGGCGTCAAGGTAGAGGAACTCCTGGCCGGCGCCCTGCATGTGCCTGACCATCTCCTTGACCACCACGTCCCTGGGCCCCAGCTCCGCCTGGGGGTGCACGCCCAGCATGAAGCGTTCGCCCGCATGGTTAAGCAGGTAGGCCCCTTCACCCCTGAGGGCCTCTGTAATCAGGAATATGGGTGACTCGTCCGAGTAGAGGCCCGTGGGATGAAACTGCACGAACTCCATGTCGCTGACGGTGGCGCCGGCCCTGAATGCCATGGCCATGCCGTCACCGGTGGCGACGGCCGGATTGGTGGTCAGGGAATAGACCTGGCCGCAGCCGCCCGTGGCCAGCACGACTGCCGAGGCGAAGTTCAGGGTGAACTCGCCGCTGCGCAGGTTGAGGGATACGGTGCCGACGCAACGCCCCCCGTCCGTCAGCAGGTCCACGACGAACTCGTGTTCCAGCACCTGGACGCGGCTGCCCTGCCGCATTGCCTGGGCCAGGGCGCTGACCACCTCGCTGCCGGTGGCGTCGCCGCCGGCATGGGCGATCCTGGGAACCGAATGGGCCCCCTCGCTGGCAAGCACCAGATCGCCGCCGGAACGGTCGAACTTGGGGCAGATCTCCATCAGCTCCCGCACCCGCTCCGGCCCCTCGTTCACCAGGATGCGCACCGCCTCCTCATCGCAGAGGCCGGCGCCTGCGCGTATGGTGTCCTCCATGTGCAGCTCGGGTGAATCCTGCTCGCTGAGGGCGGCGGCGATTCCGCCCTGGGCCAGGAAAGTGGTGGTGTCCCTGAGCACGCTCTTGCTGATGAGCGCCACCTTGAAATGCCGGGCGGCTCCCACGGCGGCGGTGAGGCCGGCGATGCCGCTGCCGACGACGATGATGTCATAGAAACGACTGGCCGGCTCCCCCTCTGCAGCCGCCAGAAAGTCTGGACGCGTCATGGACCTCCCTCTCAGGTATAGGAAACCATGGCTTCCACAGCCGCCAGGGCCCGCTTGCGCGTATCCTCGTCCATCCTGATCTCATAACGCTCCTCGCGCAGGGTCTGGATGGCCTTGGACAGCGTCGTCATCTTCATGTTGGGACAGATGGCCTTCTTCGTGGGCGAATAGAACTGCTTCTGCGGATTCTCCAGTTTCAGCCGGTGTATCAGGCCCATCTCCGTGGCGATGATGAACTCGCGGGCGTCGGAGGCCCTGGCGTAGCGGATCATGCCCGAGGTGCTCTCGAGGCTGTCGGCCACCGCCTGCACCTCCGGCAGGCATTCCGGGTGGGCCAGCAGCACCGCCTCCGGGTGCTCCTCCCGTGTCCGCTCTATGTCTGCGAGAGTGATGAAATCGTGCGTGGGGCAGAAACCGTCCCACTTGATCAACTCGCGTCCCGTCTGGTTCTCCACGTAGACGCCCAGGTTACGGTCAGGGATGAAGATTATACGCCTGCCGGCGGGGATGTTGGAGACCACCCTGGCGGCGTTGGCGCTGGTGCAGCAGATATCGGTCTCCGCCTTGACGGCGGCGGAGGTGTTGACATAGGCCACCACCAGGGCGTCCGGGTATTCCTGCTTCATCTTCACCAGGTCTTCGGCCGTGATCATGTCCGCCATGGGGCAGCCGGCGTTGATGTCCGAGAGCAGCACTTTCTTCTGCGGCGAGAGGATGTGGGCCGTCTCCGCCATGAAATGCACGCCACAGAAGAGGATTATCTCCGCGTCCGTATCCGCCGCCAGGCGCGACAGCTCCAGCGAGTCGCCCGTGAAATCAGCCATATCCTGGATCTCGGGACGCTGGTAGTTATGGGCGATAACGATAGCGTTCTTCTCCCTGGCGAGCTCCCTGAGCTGCTGCTGCTGTTCGCTGTAATCGACCTTGTTCATCACTGCTCCAGCTCCTTCAGCCGGCCGGTCCGCTCGACCCTGTGGCGGTCATCGAGGACGGCCAGCGCCTCTTTTGCCTTGCCGTTACCGGGTATTACCACATCCGGTGCAATCTCAACCAGCGGTTCCAGGACGAACGCTCTTCCAGTCATCTGCGGGTGGGGTATCTGCAGCCCGTCCGAGGACATGCGCGTCCGCCCGTGTAAAAGTATATCAATGTCGATGGTCCGGGGCCCCGTGGGACGGCGGCCCTCACGCCCCCCGAGGCCGTTCTCGATGGCGCGGCAGAGCTGCAGCAGCGGTTCCGGCGGCAGCTCCGTCTCCAGCTCCAGGGCCATATTGAGGAAATCCGGCTGATCCACGCCCCCGACCGGCTCCGTCAGGTAGAGAGATGACACACGGGTCACCCGGTTGCGGCTGTCTGCGTCCAGGGCCCGCACCGCCTCCGCAAGCGTCCGGCGGCAATCGCCCAGGTTGCACCCGAGGGACAGGTAGGCCCTGGTCATGACCCGCTCACGGACCTAGAGCCCTCCGCCCCCGCCGCGGCGCTGCTCCACGGTCACGGAGACGCCCTCGAGCGCGTGTTCCACCGGCGGCGCCGGCTTGGCGGCCGTGACGCGTACCCGGTCCACCATGCCGAAACGCCTGAGAATCCCCGAGGCGACTACGTCGGCCAGCCGCTCCAGCAGGCTGTAGTCCTCCGCCGTGACCACCTCGGCCACATAGTCGGCCACCAGGGCGTAATCCACCGTTCCCGCGATCTCGTCGCTTTCACAGGCGGTGCAGCCCTCGAGCACGAGAACGATATCAAAACGGAAGAGCTGGCCCATCTGCCGCTCCTCGGGCAGCAGCCCGTGGTGTGCGAAGATCTCCAGCCCCCTGATCGCTATCTCCAGCGGTTCCCCCATCAGCCGGCTCCACCTCCTGCTCCTTTCGCCGCGGCGGCGCCGGAGTTCCCATCGCCGTCGCCGTCCATGGCGGCGGCAGCCACCCTGAGCGCCTGCAGGTTGGCGGCCACGTCATGGACCCTGAAGATGCGGGCCCCCTTGCCGTACGCCTGCACGTTGGCGGCGATGGTGCCCGCGAGCCTGTCGGCCGACATGTCCCCGGTCACCATGCCGATAAAACTCTTTCTCGAAGCCCCCACCAGCAAGGGCTGCCCCAGGGACCGGAAGGCGTCCAGGCGCCTCAGCAGGATCAGGTTGTGCTCCAGGGTCTTGCCGAAGCCGATGCCCGGATCGATGATGATGTTCTCCCTGGCTATCCCCTGCGCGGCGGCCCACTCGATGCGGCGGTGGAAGAAATCCACCAGTTCGCCCACCACGTCGTCGTAGCGGGGGTCGTCCTGCATGTCCCGGGGGCTGCCCTGCATATGCATTATACATACGGGGCAGCCATGCTCGGCAACCACGGCGGCCATCTCACCGTCACCGCCGAGGCCGGTGACATCATTGACCATGGTGGCGCCGGCCGCCAGCGCCCGGCGCGCCACGCCGGCCTTCGACGTATCTATGGATATGGGCCGATCCAGGCGCGAAACAAGGCCCTCGATCACGGGCAGGACGCGGTCGAGCTCCTGCCGCTCGCTGACGGCGCCGGCCCCGGGGCGCGTGGATTCGCCCCCCACGTCGATGATGCCGGCCCCCGCATCGGCCATTGCCATGGCGTGTTCCAGGGCCGCATCCGTGGCCGCGTGACGGCCGCCGTCGTAGAAGGAGTCGGGGGTCACGTTGAGGATGCCCATGACCAGCCAGGGGCCGTCGCCCAGGGCCCGTGGCAGGCCCGTGTCACCATCGAGGCGGCGGCGGTTCTCCACCGCCTCCAGGAGCTCCGAGCCCAGGTCCGCCAGAACGCCCCCATGGAGCGCAAGCCGCTCTCCGAGACCCGTCAGCTGGGCGTCGGTCGCCATCACCAGGGCGTTGCAGCTCTCTCCCTGCAGATGGTAGGCGTCGGTTGGCAACGCCGCATCACCGCCCAGCGCCAGCGCCTCCTGCTTGAGGATGACCGCCTCATGCGGCTCCAGCCCGTCCACACGCGCCAGCTGTCCCGGGACGGCCGGGGCCATGATGTCTATGCCCTCGGCGGCCACGCCGATCTCCGCCATCAGGGCTGAGGCGTCGGACGCGGAGCTGGTCTCGATGATATAGGGGGTCCGGTCCATGGACCGTGGTGTCAGCGGTGGTTGTCGGAGTTGATCAGCGACAGCACCTCGGCCCTGGTGGCCGCGTTGCTGCGGAAGATACCCCTGACGGCGGATGTCACCGTCTGGGTACCGGGGCTGCGGATGCCGCGCATGGACATGCACAGGTGCTCGGCGGTCACCAGCACCAGCACTCCCAGGGGCTCCAGCGCCTCGACCATGGAGTCGGCGATGGACGAGGTCATGCGCTCCTGCAGCTGCGGGCGCCTGGCCACCACCTGCACCAGCCGGCTCAGTTTGGAGAGGCCGGTGATCATGCCGCCCTCGCTGGGGATGTAGGCCACGTGGGCATGGCCGTAGAAAGGCAGAAGGTGGTGTTCGCACATGGAGAAGAAGGAGATATCCTTCAGCAGCACCATCTCCTGGTGACGGTCGGAGGGCATCGGCTCCAGGATCTCCGCCGGGTCGACCGCAAGGCCAGAGAGCACATCCTCGTACATGGCGGCGACCCGGGCCGGGGTGTTCTTCAGGCCCTCCCTGTCCGCATCCTCGCCGATACCTTCAAGGATCAGGCGTGTGCCTTCCTCTATCCTGGCCAGATCCATGGGCCTGGTCAGCTAATGCTTCCGTCGGGACGTTCCGGCGGGCCGGCGCCCCGCATGTAGGACGGCGCCTCCAGGGGCGGTTCGCCCGGGAGCGCGTCATCGGAGGCCTCACGCTTCTTCTTCTCTTCCCTTACGGGCTTCTGCGCCTTCTCCGCCTCGCGGGCGCGCTCCGCGTCCTTCTCCCGGAAGATCTCCTCCTCGGGAACGCCGTCCAGCAGCTGCTCGAACTCGTCCTTTTCCAGGGGCTCCCGCTCCACCAGGATATTGGTGATGATGTCCAGCTGTTTCCTGTGCTCCTTGAGGATGCTGATGGCGGTCTGGTGCGCGCCCTCGACGATGCTCTTGATCTCCGCGTCGATCTCCTGGGCGATCTCGTCGCTGTAGTCCGGCTCCTGGGAGAACTCGCGTCCGAGGAACGGCTGGGCGTGGTCGTGGCCGAAGGTGCGCGGACCCAGCTTCTCGCTCATGCCGTAGCGCATGATCATCTGCTTGGCTATCTCCGTCGCCTTCTGCAGGTCATTGGAGGCGCCCGAGGTAATCTCGTTGAACTGGATCTCCTCGGCGGCTCGGCCGCCCAGGGTGCTGGCAAGCCGGTCTTTCAGCTCCGACTTGGACACCAGGAAGCGGTCCTCCGACGGCAGGGAGATGGTGTAACCCAGGGCCTGTCCGCGGCTGATGACCGAGACCTTGTGGATCGGGTCCGCGTGTGGCAGGAAATGTCCCACCATGGCGTGGCCCACCTCGTGATAGGCGGTGATCAGCTTCTCCTTGGGGCTGAGGATGCGGCTCTTCCTCTCGGGGCCGGCAACCACCCGCATGATGCCTTCCTCCAGCTCGTGCATGCCGATCTCGCGCTTGCCGTGACGCGCCGCCAGCAGCGCCGCCTCGTTGACCAGGTTCGCCAGGTCGGCGCCGGTGAAACCGGGGGTCTCGCCGGCGAGCACGTTGAGGCTGATGTCGTCCGCCAGGGGTTTGCCCCGTGTATGCACGGCCAGGATGTCCTCGCGGCCCTTGCGGTCCGGCCTCTCCACCACGATCTGGCGGTCGAAGCGCCCGGGCCTCAGCAGCGCCGGGTCAAGGATGTCCGGACGGTTGGTGGCGGCGATCATGATGATATTGTCCTTCATCTCGAAGCCGTCCATCTCCACCAGCAGCTGGTTGAGCGTCTGCTCGCGCTCGTCGTGGCCGCCGCCCATGCCGGCGCCGCGATGGCGGCCGACGGCGTCTATCTCGTCTACGAAGATGATGCAGGGCGCGTTCTGCTTGGCCTGCTCGAACAGGTCGCGCACGCGCGAGGCGCCGACGCCGACGAACATCTCGACGAAATCGGAGCCGCTGATGGAGAAGAAGGGCACGCCGGCCTCACCGGCCACGGCCCTGGCCAGCAGCGTCTTGCCGGTGCCGGGCGGGCCGTAAAGCAGCACGCCCTTGGGAATCTTGGCGCCCAGGTTCTGGAATTTCCTGGGGTTCTCGAGGAACTCGCGTATCTCCTGGAGCTCCTCCACAGCCTCATCCGTGCCGGCCACATCCTTGAAGGTGACCTTGGGCTGGTCCACGCTCATCTGCTTGGCGCGGCTCTTGCCGAATGACATCACCTTGTTGCCGCCGCCCTGCATCTGGTTCATCAGGAACAGCCAGAAGACGACGATGATCAGTATGGGCAGCGCCGAAACCAGTAGCGACGACCACATGGAGGAGCCGGTGCCCTCGGAGGTGAAGGCGATCTCGTTATCAAGCAGCAGTTGCGTCAACGGGTAGTCCTCGGTATAACCGACCTCGATCTTCTGGTCGCTGTCGTTGAGGACCACCGTCATCATCTGGTCCTTGGGGTCTATGACGACGGACTCGACCTCCTGGTCTTTCACCTTCTGCACGAATTCGCGGAAGTCCATCTCCTTGTCGCCCGTGTCCCGGTTGCTGATCATCTGCTGTACGAAGAACGCCAGCAGCACCACTATCAATATGGGGAAGGCGGCGCTACGTAAGAACCTGGCCAACTTGTTCATCCTTTCATCAGGGTAACTCGACTCATTATCGCATATTTGCCGGTAATCGGGGCATTTTTCACGGTGCCCGCCCGGCTGCTATCTAGAATCTTCCTCGGGAAGGGCGGCGATAAACCTCAGGTTGCGGTAGTCCTCGCGGTAGTCGAGGCCGTAACCGATGACGAACTGGTCCGGAACCTCGAAACCGACGTACCTGCAGTTGACATCAGCCTTGCGGCGTGTGGGCTTGGTCAGCAGCGTGCAGACCTCGACGCTGGCCGGGTTGCGCGCGCGCAGGTTCTTCATCAGGTAGCTGATGGTGAGGCCCGTGTCGATGATATCCTCGACGATGATCACGTTGCGGCCCTCGATGTTGGCGTCCAGGTCCTTGAGGATACGCACCACCCCGGAGGAGTCCGTGGCGGAGCCGTAACTCGACACGGCCATGAAATCCAGCTCGCAGGAGATGGTTATCTCCCTCACCAGGTCGGCCATGAAGAAGACCGCCCCTTTGAGCACGCATACCAGCAGGGGATCCCGGTCCCGGTAATCCTCCGAAAGCTGGGCCGCCAGCTCGCTGACCCTGGCGCGGATCTCTTTTTCCTCTATCAGGATCTCGTCAAACTGCGTCTTCAATTTCCCTCCTGGATACTTTGAGGCCGATTCTCTGC
>JAJRYJ010000017.1 GCA_024275795.1 Actinomycetes bacterium
ATCGACCAGTTCTTCCTGCCGAACAGCAGATAAGTGAGCTGCTCAACGTAATCGCCATAGCTCATGCCGTCATCGCGGAGAACGTTACAGTAGTTCCAGGGTTTTTGGACTATTGAGGCCGGATTCATCAGTAATCCCCCACATAGAAGTCGCGGGGATAGCATGCATATTCCTGCCGAAGGGGACAACAGCTTTTCCCAAGTATATAACCACACCCCTATGGAATTTATTTCCTTTCATTTCAGCCAATTTATGCAACCCCTTGAAATGTTTTCCAGCAACATTCGCCGAGGCTTTGACTTCTATACCGGTTAGCCTGCCCTTTGCGTCTTCAAGAACAATATCAACTTCGGCGCCGCCGGATGCTCGAAAGTGAAACATGGACACGGGGGTTTTATTCCATCCGGATTGTTTAAAAAGCTCCGTCACTATGAACGATTCAAAGAGATGCCCAAACTGGGTAGAATTGCGCAGCTGTTCAGCGTCGGTTAATCCCATCAGATGTGCAGCAAGTCCACAATCCACCAGGTGCACCTTTTGTGATTTAACCAGCCTTTTTGATAAATTGGTAGACCATGCAGGAATAAGCTGCAACAGGAATGTGGTTTGCAACAGACTGAGGTAGCGTCTCAGCGTCGTGTGAGGAATGCCCGAAGAACGAGACAGCTCTGAGATATTCAGCAAGCTGCCTGTTCTTGCCGCAAGGAGCGCCATCAGGCGGGGCATGTCGGTCAAGCCTTCGATATTCGCAAGATCGCGGACATCGCGTTGAAGTATCGTCGTGATATAGGAGTTGAACCAGGCTTGTCTGCGCTCGCCTTCGTTTCGCTCAAGTGCTTCCGGGTAACCGCCGGCAAGAATCACTGAGCTGATATCAAGCGCGCCCGATTCAAAATTGCCTCCAGTAATAATAGACGAGGAAAAAAGTCTGTCGATGAAGCCCTCTTGCCTATTAAGAAGTTCTCCCCTGGAAAAAGGCCACAAAGAGATTATCTCCATCCAGCCGGCCAGTGATTCGGATAATTGGGGCAACAACAAGACATTCGCTGAGCCGGTTAACAGAAACCGTCCCGGCTGCCGGTTGCCGTCAACCGCCATCTTGATAGCCGGAAACAAGCCTGGAACCTTTTGGACTTCATCAATCACGGTAAAGCCGTCCAGGCTGGAGATAAAACCAGGAGGGTCGGACGTTGCTGCCGCAAGCAGCGTGGCATCGTCCATGGTGAAATAGCTTCCCTTTTCCTTTCTAACTATCTGCTGGGCGAGAGTGCTTTTTCCCACCTGCCGGGCGCCATTCAACAGGACAACGGGGGAGTCGGAAAGGGCGTCAGTAAGCCTGTTATGTATATTTCGCCGGTACATGGCCAAATATTAGCCACTTGGTGGCGAATTTGCAAGTATTCCGCTCCTTTCACTCCTCCTCCACCTTCCCGTCGTCCCTGACCCTGAGCGTCAGCCACTCGTACTTTTCCTTCTCGATAGCCTTCTCGATGCTGCGCTGGAGGATGCGGTTCTCCCTGCCCGCCGGCTTGCGGTCGAGGAAGACCAGCTTGCTGACGGCGGGAGCGCTCTTCATCCCCTTGAAGACAAGGTAATCCACCGGATTGAATATCACCTTGGCGTCGTCGGGGTCGAGCCGCCTGGGCCGAAACAGGGGGTCGTCCTTGCGCATGATCCGTGCGGCGCGCCGGCGGCCCTTCTCGCGCGATGCCTCCCGGACCCCCTCCTCTTCCGCGTCGATCCTTTCCTCGTAGCGGTCGATTCTTTCATCCTCGGCTTCCAGCCCGTCCATCCAGTCCTCAACCGGACGGGTGCGGGTGTAGAGCTTGCATTCGCTCAGCCGGAAGAACATGCCCGAGTTGGGGCAGATGCCGAAGATCTGCCTCTGGGCGTTGAAGAACCTGATGATATCGCTCTTGCCGTCGCTCTTCATCTCTCCCCCATTTCGTAGGTGTCGAACTCGACCTTTCCTGCCTCCACCGCATCCCTTATCTGTCTTTGCTTTGCGGAAAGACGCGCTCTTCCCGTCTTGATCTCCGAGAAGATGATGCGGGACACCTTGTCTTTCTCGCTCAACCCCTCGAAGATGACATAGTCGATAGGGTCGAACAGGGAACGGCAATCATTCTTCTGGAACCGGAAGCCGTCGAGAGCGGGACAGAGGCGCTCGAGGATATTGCCGATATTCACCGCCGTGGTACGCACCTCCGAGTCCAGCGGGATACTCTTGCGCCGCGCGCGCAGCTCCTTGCGTCGCTGCCTCTGCTCGCTCTTCAACTCCTGGTACAGGTCGGCTGCATCCTCGGTGAAATCATCGAGAAAAAACAGGCCGGCGTCGCGCAGACGCATTGGCTCGCCGCAGCAGGGGCACTCGGCCATAACGCCGCCATCCTCCAGCGCCTTGATTATGCTTCCGGCGTCGCGTTTTGAGGTCATGGCTCTCCTTTTCCCGGGATACCGGCCGTCCGATTCCGCCGGCATCATTGGTCAGGTGCCGCTAATCATACTTTACTGTCCGGACGGAATGATATGTTTACTGGCCCCATCCCCCGGGATAGCGCTGTTCTCCGGCTCGTGGGATGCGAAGTATACCGGAGAGACTTTATCTGGCAAAGGAAGATACTGTCGCCATATACGGAGGCCGCCATGCTGACGAAATGGAAGATTTCCAATTTCAAGTGCTTCAAGGGCGAGACCGAACTGGAGCTGGGGCGCCTGACCATCCTCGCCGGGCCCAACAACAGCGGCAAGAGCATGCTGCTGCGGTCCATCCTGCTCGTCTGCCAATCCATCAACCGGGATGATGACACCTTCATATATACACCCAATGGGCACCTGACCAGACTGGGAAGGTTGCTGGATACGGACCTTTTGACCGATTCTGAATACCGCGAGGCAGACCGGGTTGAGATGAAGATCGGCTGGGAATGGAGCAGGCGGACCCCGGAGAATACCCCCGAAGTCGTTACTTATCGTAAAAACACCGATGAGCACGATAACGAGCGCCTGCTGAGACGCTACCCGGATGAAAGGATTACTTACGAACTCGGCACCAGCGCCCGAATCGCGAGGCGTGGACCTGTGCCCATCTTGCAGCCGCCTGATATCACGAAGCTTTTCCTCAAGACTGAGCCAGGCGCCGACGATGGGGCTGGAGTGCGAATCTCCCGTGACCTGGGTGGCGAGGAGGAATTCACCTTGCCGAACCATGAGGACGGGCACGATGAAGAGCACGATAATGGTGGATACAGTGTCGAACTCGATGAAAGTTCGCTCACGGAACTGGACGATGAATTCATCGATGGCGAGCTATGCGGCTGTTCGTTCAGGGGGTTGCTTCCCGAAAAACTGGAAATCAGATTCGACAGGGCCAAGCAGGCGGCGTCGCTGGTGGAGCTGTCGCTCATGGCAGCCTCGGAGCCCAGGCTCGGGCGTACATATATGCGGACGCGCAGGCACCTGGGCAGGAACTATGACATTCGCATTCCCGAAGCCGTGGTGACACGGCTCCAGGAACGAGCAAAGGTAGCGCTTCCCGAGCTCGACGAGCTGGCGGGAGACATACACATAGATGAATGGCAGCGGCTGATGTTCTGTCTTGATGCGGAGAAGCGGCAGGCGCTGGGCAAGGCGGCCCGACAGATGTTTGAAGACGAAGAGGCCTGGGCTACCGCTATCAGGGAGATACAGGCCGGTATCAGTGGTGGTGGTGATGGCGATGATGGTGGTGGTGGTGGCGGCGGCGATGAGCGCGCCGGCAGCATGGACGGCCTGGCGCATGTCGAGTTGCCGCTCAGGTTGCGCCGGTCCACAGCCGAACTGCGTGCTTTCTTCAGCGAATCCGTGAGCTACCTCGGCCCTTTACGTCAATCGCCCAGGCTCTACCATGAGCATCCCCTCCCCCATGATGATGACGGGGTCGGCATCATGGG
>JAJRYJ010000018.1 GCA_024275795.1 Actinomycetes bacterium
CGCTGTAGGAGCAGAGCACCGACAGCACCACGCCGGGACGTCCTTTCTTCATGATCACCGGCGTCAGCCAGGCGTCGGCAGCGCCCTTCTCCATCAGTCGCCCGACCAGGTAGGCCAGCTCCTCCGGGGAACTGTCATCGATGTTCGTCTCCAGCAGTACCTGCTGCTCCACCTGCTCCGGCTCTCCGATGACATCCACCGTGCCCGACATCACCCGCAGCAGGTTGGGCGCGCCGGTCTCCCTGGTCCCGGCGCCGTAACCCACGGCTTCCAGGGTCATGGCCGGCAGCGGCCCGTATTCGTCGGCGAAATAGGCCACCAGCGCCGCCCCGGTGGGCGTGGCCAGCTCACACCGCTCGGCGCCCTGCACCACCGGTACGCCCATCAGCAGAATGGTTGTCGCCGGCGCCGGCACCGGCATCACACCGTGCCTGGTGTCCACCACCCCCTGCCCCAGCGCCACGGGGGAGGTGACTATCTTGAAGGGTGAGAGCTCGTCCATCAGCAGGCAGGCGCAGACGATGTCGATGATGCTGTCCAGCATGCCCACCTCGTGGAAGTGCACCGTCTCCAGGGTCTCGCCGTGGGCCGCCGCCTCGGCGCGGGCCACGCGGCTGAAGACCGCCATCACGTTGGAACGGATGCACTCATCCAGGCCGCTGGCGGATATCAGCGTCTGGATGTCCGCCAGGCTGCGCGGTTCCTGTTCCCCGTCGGCCAGTTCCACCAGGAAGCGCGTGGCGGCGATGCCTGAGACCCGGGTCTCCTGCGCAGATACGGCCCAGCCCTGCAATTCTATCTTCTCCAGCTCGCCGCGCAGGAAATCGATGGAGCCCACGCCCATGTCCAGCAGGGCGCCCACGAACATGTCGCCGGCCACGCCTGAGAAGCAGTCGAAATAGAGGGTCTTGTCTGACATGATGCTGATTCTATTCCCCTGAACCATACCTCTCAAGCCTGTCCTTTTACAGGAAATGGACGCCTCGCCTGTAATAGTAATGCGATGCACGCCGTCGGGAAGCTCCCCGAACATCACGAGGACTGGAAACCGGTATGACATACAGGCCTCCGGCCAGGAAGCCATTCGAATACGGTGAGCTGATAACCGGCGCCTTCAGGCTGGTGTGGCGCCACAAGTTCCTCTGGTTCTTCGGCCTCTTCGCCGGTACAGGCTCCAGCCTGGGCGGCTGGAACTGCAACTTCCCCTCCGGCGGCGACGGCGAGGCCATCCCCAGCGAGGCCGGTGACTGGATCGATGCTCACATCACGCTTCTGCTGTTGATCGTTGCCGCGGTCGTTATCGTGGGCATCATCCTCTGGCTCTGGTCCATCCTCTGCCAAGGCGCCGTCATCAGGTCCGTGATGGATATCCGCCAGGGACGGTCCGCGAGCTTCGGCGCCGCCTTCCGCAACGGCAAAGAGAGTTTCGGCCGCCTGCTGCTCTTCTACCTTTTCCTGCTGCTGCTGACTTTGGGGTTTTTCGTCATCATCGGCGCCGTGGTGCTGCTGCTGGTCTTCATGGCGGCCTCAGGGGAGGTCGGAGAGGTGATAACCAGTATCGTCACCACCATCCTTACCCTGGTGTTCGTGGGGTTGCTGCTATCCAGTTTCGGTTATCTGTTTGTCTGCACGGCCTGGATAGTGGGGCCGCTGCTGCTGTCGATCCTTTTCGCCTTCTCCATCCGCGCGGCGGTGCTTGAGAGCCTGAGGCCGGTGGCGGCGATCAAGCGCGGCGGCAGGGTGATGCTTGACAACCTCTCGCGCAGCCTGCTGCTGTTCCTGCTGAGCGTCGGCATCAGTATCGGCGCCGGCATCGCTTTCCTGCTGGTGGCCTTCGTGGTGTCCATCCCCTCCGGCGCCGCCTGGATTATCGCTTACAACCTGGATTTCCCGCTTGCCTGGATAGTCGCCGCTTCGGTGCTGGCCCTGCCGGCGCTGGTGGTGATGGTGATCACGGCGGCGCTTTTCAACACATACTTCGCCGTCTTTTGGACCGACATCTACCTGCAGTTCACCGGTGTCATCGAGGATACTAAAGCCCCAGTATCAGCCGCGCCGCCCTCTCCCCCAGCTCCGCTTCCGGAGCCGAGATAATCACTGTCGAGCGTCCGCGCTGGGCCATCACCCATGACTGGAAGCCCGCCTCGAGGAACGGCAGCCTGCCTTCCAGGAAGACGAAGGCCGAGTCTGTCTGTTGCTCGATGCTGTCCGCCATTGCCAGCGTGAACTGGTCCGCCTCGCTCTCCGAATCCCATAACAGCACAAGCGCCAGCAACTGCCTGCCTGAGGGATCCTCGTAATAATCGATGCGGCCCCCGCCCCAGCCCTCGGCGGCGGCAGCCGCCCTCCCCCGGGGCAGCCCGTTTCCAAGTATCTCCAGGATGTCGAACTCGCCGATGACGTTTTCGTAGAGCGGCTGCCAGTCCGCGCCGAGCGCCGTTGAGAGGTCCGGCGTCTCCACGGACAGGGGCGAGTCGTTCTCGATGTATTTACGCGGATGCATGATCTGTTCCGTGGATTGCGGCAGGCGCCCATAGGCCCCGTTGACCGCCTCCCAGCCGCCGGTGTCCTTCAGAAAGGACACGAAGGCGCTGCCCTCCAGGTAGGGAAAACTGATGCTGTCATCCAGGTAGGACGAGCCCATGCCCACCGGCGCGTTCATGGAGGCCAACAACAGACTGACAGCATCATCGAGGCCCATATGCATGGCGGCATATTCCTGGTCGGTGACGGTGGCGTCGCCCTCGATCAGCGCCAGCACCGCCAGGTCGCGGTCGTCGTTGCCGCTGCCCTCGTCTGGCAGCACCTGTCTCAGAGAGAAGTTCTGATCCTGGAGCGCGTGGGTGATCTCATGGGCCAGGGTCACCTCGTTCATCGCGTCGATCTCGTCCGTCTCGCTGATGACCTTGAGCTCCCTGGTGTCGTCATCGTAGTAGCCTAGTATCCCCTCCGTGAGCAGCTGTTGCGCCGATGCCGCCAGGTCCAGGTCCTCGTCGATAAGGCCGAGGCCCTTGAGCACCTTCTCCTCGACCGCCAGTTCGTCAGGCGGATAGAATTCGTCCACCTCC
>JAJRYJ010000019.1 GCA_024275795.1 Actinomycetes bacterium
CCAGACCACCGGCAGGTCCGGATAGGTGAGCTTGAGCGCCCGCGAGATCATCACCGCGTCCCTGATCTGGTAGCCGGTCATCACCGACAGCCCGACGAACAGCGACCCACCGGCGGTCGCCAGGATCTCGGGCACGTGGGGATGGATCACCCGGCCGTCAACGATCTTCACATCGTAGTCGGCATCGACCAGCGGCGCCGCCGCCGCCTGCAACGGCAACGGCGCCCAGACATTGCTTTCACGGTGCAGCCGGGGGAAGACCAGCGTTACCTTGTTTTGCATTATCGACCTTTCTCAATCAATGGTTGGCGGCAACGGCATCAAAAGTGAGGCCGCGAGCGCTCACGTCAGCCGCGCAACAGGTCTATCTGTGATCCGGCCTTGCGGATACCGAACAACCTGGCGGCCAGCTTTACAGCTCTCCAGTCCAGAGGAAAATCATAATAGTCATGGCGGCAGCGCTGACTGGCGAGATAATGCAGGGCCGTCAGCGGCAGGCGCCATTTCCATTTGCGCATCTGCTGGCGCATCTTCCTGCTCGGATACGCCATGGGAAAATACAGGTTATTGCATCGCTCGACCAGGTCCTTGTCGCTTTCGCTGATCCAGCGCGTATTCAGGCTGGTGGACTCCCAGTCAGCCCAGTCCTCCGTCTTTTGCGGCATGCGGAGATCGAATTTCAAAGCCATGTCGAAGATCGGAGTGCCGGGATAGGGCGTCACATAGAACGTGATTGTCACGACTTCAGGATGACCCTTGCGAATCTCCTTGATCAGCAGAAGCGTCTGCCATACTTCGTCCTCGGACTCGGGAAGGCTGTCAGGGAATCCGACCATGAAGGAATAACAGCCCTGGATGCCCGCGACCCGCAGCACTTCATTTGACTTGAGAGCTTTCTGGGGCGTGGATTTCTTGTCGATAAGATCCAGTATCGCCTGGGAACCGGACTCGATGCCTATGGATATCTGTGAGCAGCCGGCCCTGCTCAACAGCCTTGCCGTCTCCGGCTTCACCTTCTCGAACTGGTCCGCCCTGGCGGTTGCGCTCCACGTGATCCTGATATCCCTCTCGATCAGCATCTCGCAGATCCTCTTAACGCGTTTCCTGTTCACGAAGAAGTTGGGATCGGAGAAGGTGATATGCTCGATGCCATACCGGTGGTAAATTGCGGCAATCTCATCCACGGTCTTCTCGGCGCTGCGACCGGTCCATTTACCGAAGACCTCGGGTTCGACGCAGAAGGTGCATTTATAGGGGCAACCCTGGCTGGAGAAGAACTGGAGTGCGCGCCGCCCGTTGTTAATACGGAAGAACTGCTCGATGTCAAGCAGCTCATACGGGGCAGGCGGGAAACTGTCCACGTTCGCAACCGGCCGGTCCGGGTTGCTGACAATCTCCCCGTTATCGCTGATAAATGTGACGCCGGCGATGCCCTCCAGATTGCCGCCCTGTTCCAGTCTTGCAATGATCTCCCGGAAGGTCACCTCTCCCTGGCCCCTGACTACGGCGTCCACATAATCTTCGGACACACATTGTTCAGGTAGAAGCGAGGGATGGTAACCACCCCAGATTATCGGAATGTCGGTGTTATCCGCCTTCAGCAAGCGGGAAAAATGGATGGCTCTTTTCAGCTGACGCCCGGTCATCGTGCTGATCCCAACACATAGCGCTCCCTCCGCCTCCTTCAACAACAGGCGCTCAGGATCTTCATGGAGACGTTCATCGATCAGCACTACCTCGTAACCATCGGCATTGAGAGGGGCCGCTACGGCCAGGATAGACAGCGGAGCCTCCAGGGAGTACGCGACCCCCTCCAAGGGGTTAGGGAATAACAACACTATCTTCGGTTTCGCCTGCTTATCCGCCAATGCCCACCTTCCTCGAATCGACCGGTCCGACTACCTGGAGCCGGCCGGTTTCAACTTCCTTGCTCCTCTTCTGATGAAGTTCTTGCCCCGTTTAAGGACATGCCAGGCCTTATAAGCCTTGTCGTGTTCTTCAAGATAATACATTACCGGCCACAAACGTCGGTCCCGTTTGGCGAAAGCCAGCGCCAGCTCCCTGAGCCTGACCAGGTATTCACTGGTAAATCCCGGTTGATTCAGTATCGATCCTTTCCATACCTCAGTGAGGCGCTCGTGGTCCTCCTGCAGAAAACCCTGCTTCAGGCAGTAATCATAGAAAGGCGTTCCCTCAAAGGGATAGAAGATCGATATCTGGAAGACATCGGGCTGAAGGATATTAATCAGCTCCAGAGTGTCCTGGATCTTGGCCCGATCCTCATGGGGCAGACCGATCATCACGAACGCAAAAGTCTTCACACCATACCGCTTGGCGATAGCGACCGCGTCTATCACCTGCTGCTGCCTGGTCTTACGGTTCAATACCTCACGGCGATACTCCTCGTTGCCCGACTCGAGACCAAACGACACGCAGTTGGCGCCGGCCGCCGCCAAAAGCCCCATCATCTCGTCGCTGACAGTCTCCGGCCTCGTGCTGAAGGAGAAGGGCAACCGGATATCCCGGTAAAGGTCAGCAAACTCCTTGAGGCGTTTTCTGTTGAGGATGAACGTTTCGTCGACAAAGCGGATATAATCTATATCCCTCTCGTCCCGGAGCTTGTTGATCTCGGCAACTATCCTCTCTGCCGACTTCTCGCGGTGGAACTTCCCTTTCCCCCGGTATAGCTCCTGAAGGGTCGGGGTTATGCAGTAAGGGCAGGAATAGGGACATCCCCTCGATGTCTCGAGGTCCCCGAAAATGCGGGCGCTTGGATAGAAGACCTGGTGGTAGTGCTCGCGGAAGTGACGCGCGTCCCAAATATCCCACTTTGGCAAGGCCAGGCTGTCCATGTCCTGCACCAGCGGTCGCACATCGTTCCTGATAACCTCCCCGTCGCGCTTCAGCCAGAGGTTCGGCATGTCTTCAAGGCTGGAGCCCGACTCCAGGCGATTGACCAGTTCGATGATGGACTCCTCGCCCTCGCCGCGGACCAGCATGTCCACCCCATCCTGCGCGATCACCTCTTCCGGAGCGATGGTGGCATGTGGCCCCCCGACCACAACGGGTACCCCCGGATCGGCCATCGAGAGCATAGCCTGGGCTGTCTCCCATTCGGTGCTGCGGCATGATACCCCCACCAGATCTGGCTGAAACTGGTCCAGCGCCGTCCGGTAGGCGCCGGCAACCTCAGAGTCATCCAGAAAGGTGATATCGACGAGTCGGCTCTCATGCCCCTCGCGCTCCAGCGTCCCGGCCAGTGAGCTCAGTCCCACCTGAGGAGAGCGCGCGCGAGCGATATTCGGATATAGGAACAAAACTTTCAAACGATCCCAGCCAGACATTGCAGTTTCCAGGACTGAAGCAGATTGTACATTCTACAGACGGAAAAAAGTAATCCGCAGCAGGAATTGCTATTTCTTGGAGCGCAGCGCCCCGGCGCTCCGGCTCTCCCGGCGCTCGCGGCGCTTGGATGGGCGGAACAGGTTGATGCCGTTGCGCACCTGCTCCAAAGGAGGCAGCTGTGCCACCAGCGACGCGCGCGGCCGGCCGTCCGTCCAGAGCCCGTGGCATTCGCTGCAGAGCGGTACTTCCTTGTATCTCTTCTGTTTGAGCAGACGCCGGCAACGCCGCATCGGTTCACCGTTCCATATCTCCATTATCGTTTGCTTGTTTACATCGCCCAATATGCATGTACCGTTAAGGTCCGCGCTGCAACCCACTACCCTGCCGTCCCAGGCGATGCTCATCGCCGACCAGAAAACACGGCACGGATAGTAGTTCCGCCCGCGCTCCGGCATGGTTATATTATCCTTTTCCCCACGCCAGTCGTGGGGGTTCCTGACGGAAAACTCGTCAATCGGCAGCCCGTCAAACCGCGCTATGAAATCGGCTGATATCTCCTGGTTGGGATTCTCCAGCAGCTTGATCATCTGTAGTGAAACGTAAGGCTTGCTTAGCCCCCGCTCCTTCTTCAGTTCCAGGAAGGTGATCACATTGTCCATCACCTCGTCGAAGTCGGCGCCGATACGCAGGGCTTCGTAGTCCTCCTTATTATCGCCGTCGATACTGAACTCAAGGAAGCTCAGTTTCGCATCGAGCAGCGCTTCAGACTTTTCCCTGGTCAGCAGGCAAGCGTTAGTATAGATACGCGGCTCAAGCCTCTTGGAGACTACATATTCAACCATATAGGGCAGGTCTTTGTGCAGCAGCGGTTCGCCGCCCAGGAATAACGCCACCTCATATACCCCAGAATCAGGAGCCTGATCGATAATCCTGCGAAACAGATCAAGATCCATGAAGCCACGTTTCCTGGAGCCGTCGATGCTGCAGTGGTAGCACTTGAGGTTGCAGGCATTTGTCGGTTCCACATTGAGGTACAAAGGGCCCGTCGGCGTGACCTCGCTGCACCTGAGCCCATGGTAGCGCAAGCGGTAATTAGCCCATTTCTTTGATAATCGACGCATTATGGAACCTGACGTTCAATATATTTCACAAACAAACCCGTAGGAAAAGGAAACATACACGTGATGGGATCATCCACAACCGGCGCAGCCGTATTCACCTGCCTGTTAAGATTTTACATTAAATAGGAATCGAGCCAAACTCCCGCAGCGCCTTCTCTCCTGCTCCTCACGATTCAATCCAGGATGTCGCTGGGTGAGATCTTTCGCTCTACCCTTCGGAATGCCTTCCAGAGATAGTAGGCGGCGGCGCTGCGTTCACACAGCCCCATCACCGGTCGCCACCTGGGACTGCGACGACCGAAATAGCTGACCAGATATCTCAGGCGCAACAGACGCTTCTGGGATAGCCCGGGCAGAGACAAGGCGGTGGCCTCCCAGACATTGGGAACCGCGTTCCCCTCCTGGACGAACAGTCCATCGTTAATGGCTTCATCATAAAATGGTGTTCCCTTGAAAGGGTAACAGAGGGTCACCATGTAATGGTCGAGGTTCAGACTGTTCAACAATCGGTAAGTCTGCTCGATATTTTCCCTGGTCTCGCCAGGCATGCCGATAACGAAGAAGCCGAACGAAGTGATACCGTGCCGCCTGATAATGTTTACTGCTTCATGGACCTGCTCCTGTGAGTACCTGCGATTCAGGTGGTTCTGCCTGTATTCCGGGTCACCCGATTCGATACCGAGGCAGACCACATTGGCGCCAGCTTCCGCAATCATCCTGATTCGCTTATCCGTCACGGTCTCCGGCCGGGTCGTGAGCCTGAACGGCAGATTCACGTTACGAATCCATTTCTCGCAGAACTCCTCGATACGCCTGTCCTTGAGCAGGAAGGTCTCGTCGACAAAGTTTACGTAATCCATGCCATATCGTTCTCGCTTGTCGAGTATCTCGGCGATAAGCCTGTCGATGGACTTTTCGCGGTGATAACGGCCCTTGCCCCTGTAAAGCTTGTGGAGGGTAGGGCTGATACAATATGGGCAGGCATAGGGACAGCCGCGACTGGATTCTACGGCTCCGATGCACTTTACCCCTTTCTTGAAACTCTCGTGGTGCGCGCTCCGGAAGTGTCGCCGGTCCCAGAGGCTCCAGTCGGGGAATGGGAGCGAATCAAGGTCCTGGCTGGGAGGCCTGACCTCGTTCCTGGCAATGCCGTCAGCGGTCCTGACCCAGACGCCATCCACCTTAGATGCATCTCCTCCACCGGCTAGCGTGTTAGTGAAATCAACCATAGCCGCCTCGCCCTCACCCCGAACCAGGGCGTAGACCTCCGGTGCCGCCATCACCTCATCAGGAACCGCGGTAGGGTGAGGACCCCCGACTATTACGGGCAAGTCCACATCCGCGAAAACCGGCAGTATACCGCTTGTGACGAACTCCCATTCGAAAGACCTGATAGAGATGCCGACCAGCTCCGGGTCGAACTCCGACAGGACTCGTCGCAGTGTCTCGCTGGCCTGGTTGCGGTCCCTGTAGGTGAAGTCCAACAGGTCAACCACGTGCCCCTCCTGCTTCAGACAGGCGATCAACGAGCTCAACCCCAGCTGGGGAAGGGCGGAGTTCTCAACGTTTGGATATATTAACAGCACCCTCATGTTCTATGCGCCTCGCCATTCATCCCGGTTTCCGGCTTCCATCAGGGCCATATCGGGGCCTCGCCGTCCACGAACACCCTGTTCCAGGCCTCGAAGGTTATCAACGACCATATGCGCCAGACATCCTTCCGGTCATTGAGACACCGTGATATCAGTTGCTCGAGGAACGGTTTGGAAAAATATCCCCTCGAGAGGGCGCGTGGCGACAGCAGCATTTCACGCATCTCGTTTCCCAGAGACCCCATCAACCAGCTGTCAATCGGCGCCGAGAAACCCTGTTTTCTACGGGTTATTATCCTCTCCGGCACCCTGCCCCTGCCCACCAGCTTGAGAATCAACTTCGGCTCATCACCCCTCACTTTTTCCTCTGCCGGGATCGAAGCGGCAAGTTCGACCAGCCGGTAGTCAAGCACCGGCACGCGCGATTCGATCGAATGGGCCATGCTCATGCGATCCTCGGTCCTGAGAATGCTGGCAAGCATGTTGTGAAAGTCGTTGAATAGCATCCTGTCGATAAGGCTGTCCGAGTCACACTCTTCCAGGGACCGGTAAAAAACCTCAAGCGGGTCGTAGTCCGAAAGCGTCTTTTTGAACTCCTGGCTGAACAGCCGGGGAACCCGCCGAGGGTGGAAACCGCTGACTATCTCATAGATGCGCCGTTCGTCCGGCGCATTCAGGCGCATCAGTTCGTTCTTCAGGCCGCCGAGGCCATAGCGGCGGCGGTACTCGTTGAGGCCGGTCGCCAGGCGGAATACATGTCCGCCGTTGAGGGCACTCTTCAGGCCATCCTCAAGAAGCGCTTTGCGGTACCGTGGGTAGCCCGCGAACATCTCGTCCGCCCCCTGGCCGCCCAGAACGACCTTGACGGTTTTTGACACGAGCCCACAGAGAAAGTAATAGGGATAGACACCGGGGCTGAGCGTCGGTTCGTCCATGTGCCAGATGATCCGCATCAGGTTCTCCATGAAGTCGTCCGGCCCAACCTCCACCTCGTGATGGTCTGAACCAATGGCTTCAGCAACCTCCCGGGCGTAGGTCCGCTCATCGACGCTCTCGCTGCCTACGAAGCCGGCTGAGAAGGTGTTGAGCCTGCCGGGCATGTGATTGGTGGCCATGGCGGAGACCAGGCTCGAGTCGAGGCCGCCGCTGAGATAGGTACCGACCGGGACGTCGCTGACAAGGTGGGAGCTGACGGCGTCATCCAACAGGTCAGCGACCGCTTCCGTCAACTCCGGCTCCGGCAGCGTCAGCTTCAGGGCATAGGATGGGCGCCAGTATCGATCCAGGCGCGGCGGCCTGTCGAGTTCCCAGACCAGCCGGTGCGCCGGCCGCAACTCATCGATGCCGTTGAAGGCGGTCCTGCCTTCCTGTACGAGGCTGAGTGCAAAGAAGTCGACCACGGACCGCGGGTCGGGAGCTACCAGCGTCGGGGAGGTCTGCACCAGCGCCTTTGCTTCTGAGGCAAAATGCAGGGAGCCGCTGTTGCGGGAATAATAGAGCGGCTTGATTCCAGCCCGGTCCCGCGCCATGAACAGCAGCTTCCTGTTTTCATCGAAGAGCGCGAAGGCGAACATGCCGTTAAGACGCGATACACAGTCGATACCGTATTCCTCGTACAGGTGGATGATGACTTCGGTGTCACACCCGGTGCGGAAAATGTGCCCCTTCTGCAACAGCTCCTGCCGCAGGCCCTGGAAATTATATATTTCACCGTTATAGACCAGCCAGACCGAACCGTCCTCATTGGACATGGGCTGGTGGCCGCCCTCCAGGTCGATGATGCTGAGCCGCCGGTGGGCGAAGGTGTAATGCGCACCCTGCCTGGCGCCATGGTCATCGGGTCCGCGATGATGCATCACTTCAGCCATCTTTTCAACGATTGCGAGCTGGGATTCCCCGCATCCGCTCCTGGAGACTATACCGGCGATACCGCACATGCTTATTGACTCTGTAACAGCATTTTTATTTCCTTCAATTCAACTGCCCTCATAACGAAAACGGCGATCACATAAACAACAAGGCCCGCAACGGCCGCAAGCCATGTGCTGATGTTCCAGACGAGAAGCCCGATAACCAGCATCACGGCTCCCGCTATCACTGGTTTAACTATCAGGGGCAGGACGCTCTTCCTCAGAAAGTGCTTATATACGAGATGATAGAAGTACACAGCCAGCACAACTGCAGCAGCCAGAAACGCCAGGGCCGCCCCGATGACATCCAGAAGGCTGATCAGCACCAGCCCGAAGACGATGCCGGCAGCCGCAGCGGCACCGGAAGCGTGGGCGGCCGACCCTTCCCTGTCGATAACCTGGAGCGTGTTGAACCCTACCGACGAGAAAAGCATGAACGGTATGGATGACATCAGGATGATCAACGTCGGTATACTGTCCTCGTAGCCCTCGGGAAACAGCGAAAGCACCGGACCCGCCAGCAGGCTCACCCCGATGGCGATGGGAATCCCCGCCAGCGCCATCAGGCGGTACCACTGCCAGGTGTGTATCCTCGCCTTGCCTGGGTCTTCGGCGTAGATCTTCGTCAACCCCGGGAAGACGGTCCTCTGGAGTATCATCGGCAGCCAGACGAAGGGGATGAAAATCGTGAAGGCGATGTTGAAAACACCCACCGCCGCGTCGCCCTCGAACATCTCCAGGATGACGACATTGGCCCTGAGGAAGATGATATTGGCGGCCGCCGTGAGCGCGAATGGCTTGATCGCCACCAGTATCCGTGCTATCTGCGCGCCCGTGAACCGGAAGGAGAAGGTGGTAACCCGCCTGATGACGACGGTGAACCTCAGCACTGCTTCCACAGTTACTCCCGCCACGAACCCGTACATCACCACCACTACGGATGCCCCCAGGTAGAGGGCGATGAAGCCGATGGAAACGTATACCAGGCGGCCGATGAAGGTGAACAGAGCGGAAAAGAAGAACTTCTGCGTCGCCACGAAGATGGCCTCGGCAGTATTGACAAGGGCGGAGAGCAACACGGCCACCATCGCCAGCAACAGCAGCTGCAGCTTCGGCGACTGGGGCTGATAAGCGGCGATGATAATCACTCCCCCCAGACTGATGACGATGGAGGTGAGCGCCTGCAGGAAAAGCACCTCTCCCGCAAGCACTTCTTTCCTGTCCCAGTGGCGCACCAGTTCCCTGGCGGCGTACCTGGTGATGCCGAGGTCGCCGATGGATGACAGCAACTCAACGGTCACCAGGGCGAAAGACAGGGCCCCGAACAACTCCGGCCCCAGCCGCGAGGCGGCATAGATGAAAAAGGCGGTAAACAGCAGCCGGGAGAGAAGCCGTGAGCCGAGCAGGTAGCTCGAGTAGCGGGCGATTGTCTTAAAGCGGGTCAATCTCCGTCATTTCTTCAGTCGGCTGCCCTGCGGCCGGGCAGAACCCTCTTGATGACACCCTTGATCTTCCTTTTCGCGACCACTTTCGCCGGCGGCGTCAGCTCCCTGTCCGCCTCGCGCAGCATGTCCCTGATATGCAGATCATAGGGACACTGGGCCTCGCAGTCGCCGCAGTCGGCGCAGACCTCGATGGTGGCCTCCAGGTAAGCATACTCGTCTTCGGTCCAGGGGTCGCGCTCGGCGTAACGGCGGTGGTAATTGGCCAGCCAGAGTATCTTCGGTATGTTTATCCCCTGGGGGCAGGGCTGGCAATACTCGCAGCGGCGGCAGAACTGCGTCCCCAGCTGGCTCGCCTCCGCCAGCAGTTCGTCCTCCTCCTCCGCAGTCAGTTCGGAGAAGCCCCTTACGGTCTCCAGGTTGGCCTCCACCTCGGCCTCGTTCTTCATGCCGCAGAGCACCAGGTCCGTCAGTGAGTTCAGGCAGAAGCGGATGCCCAGGGCCGGGTTGTCCAGAGTGCCGCCGCAGACAGGCTTCATGGCGAGGATGCCCACATCCATCTCCCGCGCCAGCGGCAGCAGCTCCGCCTCCGATTCGCGGTCCACGAGGTTTATCGGCGCCTGCACCGTATCGAAGCTTCCCGTCCTCACAGCCTTCACCAGTATGGAGGGGCGGTGGCCCGTGACACCGATGAAGCGGATCTTGCCGGCGTCGCGGGCGGCAACCAGGGCCTCCATGGCGCCGCCGGGCGCGAAGATCCTCTCGAACTGCGCATCGGTCTTCAGGCTGTGGACCTGGTAGATATCGATATAATCGGTATCCAGGCGTTCCAGACTCTGATCGATATCCCCGGCCATCCCCTCCGCTGAACGGCTCGGCGACTTGGAGGCGATGACGAACCGGTCACGGTCGCGCCTGAGAAAACGGCTCAACTTCTCTTCACTGTCGCCGTAGCCGGCGGCCGTGTCGGCGAAATTGACGCCGCCCTCAAGGCAGGCGTCGATGACCCTGTGCGCCTCTTCAATTGTGATTTTCTGAAGGGGGATGCCGCCCAGTCCCAGGGGGAATACGGTGAGATCTGTTCGTCCTAGCCGTTTCATAGCTCAATCCTTATAATACTAGCAGATGCCGCCCCGGGCAGGCCGTGATTCCACGGTAACCGCGATTGGGGAGTTGCCTGATGGACACAAACGAGATCAGCCGGAAGATCACCGCCCAGCTCGAGGCCAGCGCCGGGCTCAAACTGGAACTGGCGCGGAGCCATGCGGACGCGATCGCCCACCTGGCGCAGCAGATCAGCCGCTCGCTCTGCGACGGCGGCAAGATCATCCTCTTCGGTAACGGCGGCAGCGCCGCCGACGCCCAGCATATCGCCAGCGAACTGGTAGGCAGGTTCAAGCTGGAGCGGCCGGGCCTCAGGGCCATCTCGCTCTCTACCGACACCTCGCTGCTGACATCCATCGGCAACGACTTTGATTTCGGGCAGATCTTCTCCCGCCAGATCGAGTGCCTGGCGGACCCGGCGGACCTGGTCATCGGTATCACCACCAGCGGCGATTCAAGAAACATCCTCAACGGCATCGAGGCCGCCGACAGGCTTGGGGCGACCACCATCTGCCTCACCGGTATGAAAGGCGGCGCCTGCGCCGACGCGGCGCAGCTCAGCCTGGTAGTACCCAGCGATGACGTCCCCCGTATCCAGGAAGCCCATATCACCATCGGGCATATCCTCTGCGACCTGGTCGAAGAGCAGCTTTTCGGTAACGATGAAGCGTGACCGCGCCGTCTTCCTCGACAGGGACGGCACCATTATCAAGGACACGGGCTATCCCTCCAGAATAGGGGATATGGTCCTGCTGCGGGGCGCGGCCGCCGCCATCGGGGATCTGAACCGGCGCCACTGGCAGGTGGTGGTCATCTCGAACCAGTCGGGGGTCGGCAGGGGCATGTTCGACAGCTCCGAGGTGGACGAGTTCAACGAGGAACTGCGCAAGCGGCTGTCGAAGCAGGGGGCGCAGCTGGATGCTTTCTATTATTGCCCCCACGAGCCGGGCCCGGACGGGGAACCCGCCTGCAGCTGCAGGAAACCGGAGCCGGGCCTGCTGCTTCAGGCAGCCGCCGAGCTCGACGTCAGGCTTGATAAATCGGTCATGGTGGGCGATAAGGATTCCGATATCACGGCGGGAGCCCGCGCCGGCTGCAGAACGGTGTTGCTGGCGCCGGACGCCGCCGCGCCCGCTCCGGGAACGGAGCCCGACCACGTGGCTCCCGACCTGGCGGCGGCCGTGCAATGGATAAACGGGAACCAACGGGAGGGAAGAATGGCTGAGCGGCCTGGACGCTCATGACGCCGAGCGACCTGGACAAACTCCACAAGATCCTCGCGGCCATCAAGGGCAAGCGGATCCTGGTATACGGCGACGTGATGATCGACGAGTTCCTCATGGGCAGCGTCGGCAGGATATCCCCTGAGGCGCCGGTACCGGTGCTGGAGATCAAGTCACGCAAACACCTGCTCGGCGGCGCCGCCAACGCGGCCCTGAATATCATCACCCTTGGTGGCGACTGCACCGTCGTCGGCTGCATCGGCGGCGACGACGAAGGCGAGATGCTGCGCAGCCTCGCCCATGAACGCGGCGTCACGGACGTGGAGCTCATCGTCGACAAGGACCGGCCCACGACCAAGAAGACCAGGGTCGTGGCACACAGCCAGCATGTGATCAGGATAGACAGCGAGACCATCGAGCCGGTCAACGAGACCATCGAGGCAAGCCTGAACCGACTGCTGGAGACAAGCCTCGAGGCGGCCGACGGCATCCTCATCTGCGATTACAGCAAAGGGACCGTAACTCCCGCGGCAGCAAAGCAGCTTATCGCGGCGGCGCGCGCGGCTTCCCGGCCCATACTGCTGGATTCGAAGTCTTCAGACCCGGCGCCGTTCGCGGGCGTGACCGCGCTTACTCCCAACCTCAGCGAGGCCCGGGCTCTTACGGGCATCAACGGCGATGACGACGCGTCATTCCTGGAGATGGGCGACATCCTGCTGGAGAAATACCGGTCCGAAAGCGTTGTCATCACCCGCGCCGAGAAGGGCATGACCGTGTTTTCCCGTCGGCAGGAACCCGTGAGCGTTCCGGCTTTCACCACCGAGGTGGCGGACGTCACCGGCGCCGGCGACACGGTGGCGGCCTGCTTCATCCTCTCCCTGGCCGCGCGGTTGCCGCTGGCCGACGCCGCCTTCTTCGCCAACGCCGCCGCATCATCAGTGGTAAGGAAGGTGGGTACGGCCGTGCCGCTGATCAGCGACATGGAAGAGATCTTCGTCCATTACCATGGATAAGCCGTCCGCGTCCAAGGTCGTCACCGCGGCGGAGCTGAAATCAAGACTCGACCGGTTGCGGGACGGCAAGGCCATAGTCTTCACCAACGGCTGCTTCGACCTGCTGCACCCGGGCCACGTCCATGGCCTGCTGCAGGCCCGCAAACTGGGCGATTTCCTCATCGTGGGAATCAATTCAGACACCTCGGCAAGGAGGCTGAAGGGAGCCGGGCGGCCCATCCTCGAACAGGATGAACGGGCGTTGATGCTGTCGGCGCTCGAATGCGTGGACGCGGTGGTCATATTCGAGGAAGATACGCCGGTGCCGTTGATAGAGGCGCTGCGTCCGGACATACACGTGAAGGGCGGCGATTACGCGGACAGGGACATGCCGGAGAGAGCTGTCGTGGAATCCTATGGAGGACAGGTGCGGTTCATCGAGCTGAAACCGGGCTGGTCGACCACCGGCCTGATCGAGCGTCTGGGAAAAGCCTCGCCCCGGGAGATTCCCTAGGACGGCGGCGGCCCCATGAACCAGTAGGTATTGCCCCCGTCGTCCTCACACTTGACGTAGCTGATGGCGGTGAACCTGCTGACGCCCGTGGGAACCACATAGGTAAAGCTGTAATCAAGATAGGACTTGGATTCTATGTCACCGAGCACAACCGGCAGGGGGCCGAGGGGGGTAACGCCGTTGGAGGCATCCGCATCAGCCACCGCGCCCGCCCTGCAGGTTCCGGTGCCCTCGTTATCCATCCGGTAATCGACCATCAGGTAACCCTGCACGTAGGCGCTGTAGCTGG
>JAJRYJ010000020.1 GCA_024275795.1 Actinomycetes bacterium
CGAAAAAAGCAACAAAGGAAACCACGTCCCCTATTTCTATTTGTCGTCGTCCATCTCCATATGCATGACGCCGTCGCTGTCAGTGTGGGTGATCATGAAAAGCCTCTGGGTGACAAGCACGATGAGGATGCCGGAGACGGCGATGATAACGACCAGTGGGTCGCTCCTGGACTTGAGCACGAAAAAGGCGGTCAGTATCACAGTGTCAAAAAGTATCGCCGTCAGCGTGATGAAAGGCCTGAATTCTATCTGCCCGCGCAGATGGCGGAAGAGCCCCCAGTGGATGGCGATGTCCATCACCAGGTAGAAGATGGCGCCGATGGCGGCTATCCTGGTCAGGTCGAAGAGCACCGTCAGCGTGGCGGCAAGCAGTACGGTGGCGATCAGCGCCGGGTTTGTGACTCTTTTCGTGAACTTTGGTATCTGCTTCATCGCACTGAGCATGGCCAGCAGCCGCGAGGCGGAGAAGACGCTGGCGATCAGCCCTGACACCGTGGCGATGATCGCCAGGGTCACAGTGAACCAGACTCCCCAGTCGCCGAAGACCGGACGCGCCGCCTCCGCCAGGGCGTAGTCCTTGGCATCGACTATCTCCGGCACGCTCAGGTTGGCAGCCACCGACAGCGCCAGCGCCACGTAGACGGCGGCGCAGATGAACACGGAGATGATGATGGAGCGGCCGACGTTGCGGTGCGGGTCCTTGATATCCGCGCCCTGGTTGGTGATAGTGGTAAAGCCCTTGAATGCGAGGATGGCCAGGGCCAGGGCGCCGATGAAACTGAGGGCGTTGACATCGCCGGCGTCGCTGCCGACGCTGCTGAAGGTCGGCAACGCGCCCACCGCCAGGCCGGCGATGGCGAGGATGGCGATGCCCGCTATCTTGATGCCGGCGGTTATGGTAGCCGTCGTGCCGATCAGTTTGTTGCCGGAGATGTTGATGATATATGCCAGGGCCACCAGGCCCACGCCCAGCATCGGCACCAGCTTGCTGGTGCTGGGGATGTCGAACAGTCGCAGCGTGTACGTGCCGAAGGTCCGGGCCAGCAGGCTCTCGGCTATCACCATCGAGACGTACATCAGCAGCGAGAAGGTGCCGGTGATGGTGCCCGGTTTGTAGGCCACCCGCAGGAAGTTGGCGATGCCCCCGGACGACGGGTAGGCGTTGGAGAACTTGACGTAGGAATAGGCGCTGAAGCCGGTCACCACCGCGCCGGCCAGGAAGGCCACCGGGAAGAGGATGCCCGCCTGTTCCGCCACCTGGCCGGTGAGCACGAAGACGCCGGCGCCGATCATCACCCCCGTGCCCAGGGAAACGGACCCCATCAGCGACAGTTTCTTGTCCCCGGACCGGTTCTTCATGTTCCCTCCCTGTCTGGAGTCCGTTTGGAATCCGTCTGGAATACGGGACTAGTGGACTATCTTCGAGATGCTCAGCTCAAGGATGTCCTCGGCGCCCTGTGCCTTCAGCCTGGGGATGATGACGTTGACCGTATCCTTGTCCACCACGGTGGTCACCTCCAGGTAGTCAGAGTCATGCAGCGTCGAGACCGTGGGCTTCTTCATCGCCGGCAGCACGTCGATGACGTCCTCGAGCCTGTCCCTGGCGACGTTCATCGACAGCAGCACACGCCCGCGGGCCTCGATGACGCCCAGCAGCAGCGTGCGTACCTCCTCCGCCGCCCTGCGCTTCCGCGGGTCCTCCCAGGAGGCCCTGTTGGCGATCAGCTTTGTGGTGGACTCCATGATGGTATCGACGATACGCAGGCGGTTGCGGCGGAGCGTCGAGCCGGTCTCGGTGAGGTCCACCACCACGTCCATCAGGTCCGGCACCTTGGCCTCCGTGGCCCCATAGGAGTAGAAGACCTCCACGTCGGTGCCCAGGTCCTCGAAGTATTTCCGGGTGATGTTGGGGAACTCGGTGGTGACGCGGCTGCCGGGGCGGATGTCGGCGGCGCTACGTATCTCCGAATCCTCGGGCACGGCGATGACCATCTCCATGAAGCCCGTGCCGGTCTTGGCGTAGGGCATGTCGGCCACCTCAACCACGTCGGCGCCGGACTCGGTGATGCAGTCCAGGCCGGAGATGCCCAGGTCGAAGAAGCCCTCCTCCACGTACTTGGGTATCTCCTGGGGGCGCAGTATCTTCACCTTGCTGATGCGCTCATCGTCGATGGTAACCGAATACTCGCGCGACACACGACGTACGCGCAGGTCCGCCTCGGCGAACAGCTTCAGTGTCTGTTCCTGCAGACTCCCTTTTGGCAACGCGATGCTAAGCACTTGCGGCTCCCGGTCGGGTTGGCGGGGAACGTCCCCGTTTCCTGTTACGTGGATTCTACCTGAAACGACTGCCAAGGATAAGTTTACTAGGCTCCCAGCCTACCTCACGCCTGACAACCGTAGCTGAGCCCACAAACACCGGTAGCGGTTGTCGAGACGGAAGTCCAACGACAGCGCCGAAGCTGTCCACCTGTGCCTTCATGTCCCTCGCCCCTTTCACCTGTTGAGATTATAAACAGCCTGCTGGCGCACGCTTGCCGCGGAGGAGCGCTTCTGGGAACTACCGGGCGACCGGGTTCCCGCTTATTTCCGGCCATCGCCAGCAGATCAGGTGCTCACGGATGAAATCGCCGATACCGTGGCGAGCTTTCTTCGGGAACACGCAGGCATTACAGGTTATTCTGCCCCGCGCTGAATTTAACTGTCAGATGCTTCATCTATGGATAACTGTAACCGCCGCCGCAAACATCCCAGGAAGTGGCCTGCGCGGTGATCATAAAGTTCTGCACACCCGTGGGGACATCGTATTTCAGCGTCAGGGCGGTGCTGTCGCAGCAAGGTTCGATATTGCCAAGCGTGATCGGTACCGGAGTAACCAGGGTGACGCCGTTGGTGTTGACCGCGCCGGTGATGTAGACGCCATAGGCAGTCGGGCCGGTATCGTTATCCACGAGGTAATCTATCGACAGCAGCCTGTCTGTGTAATCCTGGTAACTGGCCCAGTAGCTCGCCGTCTTTGCCAGTGTCAACGGCGGCTCGACACCGCACCACCAGCCGTCCTGTACCGACCAGGGCAGGTTATCCTGTCCGCCGGCAAAGACATAGGGGCTGTCCACGAAACCGTCCAGGTCGATGTCCGGCGCCGTCCAGTCGCTCCAGTAGTTGCCCCCGTCAGGATATGGCAGGTTGAAGCTGTTGCCGCTGCCGCCCACGATTTCGGCCTGGACGGCGTTGCCGATGAATTTATTCCAGTAGACCTGGTTGTTGTTGGAATCCGATATGTATATTCCATGATCGGAGCTGTTGTCAACAGTGTTTCCATAAAACGTGTTGTCGTTGGACGTTAACGATACAGATATTCCATGGCGGCCCGCATCCGTGATGGTATTGCCGTCTACAATATTGTTCATGCTGCTCTCTACCGCGATACCATCGAAATTCTCCGAGATGAGGCTGTTGCCGGACACCCGGTTGCCGATGGATGCGTGGATATGGATCCCGATGCCGCCGTTCATGCTGGTATTGTTGGCACAAACCGTATTCTGGTTCGAATTCGTGCTCAGCAAGATTCCCCTCGCCCGGTTCCGGCTTGAGCTGTTGCCCGTAATGGTGTTGCCGGAAGACTGGTGGGAGATATATACCGTTCATGTACGGGATGGCCGTACTGTAGTTATCATCAGTGGTGTTGCCCTCGATCAAGTTGTTGTCGGATGTATCCAGCATGATGCCGTTATGGCTGTTGGAGGAGGCGTCGTTGCCGTTGATGGTATTGCCGCCGGATTGGGATAGCTCGATGCCGTCCTCGTTGCCGCCGGCCGCGTTGCCGGAGATAGTGCAGGTATTCGAGGACGAAAGATATATGCCATTGTATGTATTTGAATCCGTGGTATTGCCGGAGATCTGGTTGTCACTGGAGGCACCGATATAGATGCCGTCCGTGTTCCCGGTGGACGCGTTGTTGCTGACCGTGTTGTCGTTGGAACCGTCCAGGCGCATTCCCATGTAGGTATTGTTGTGGGTGCCGTTCCCGTCAAGAATGTTGCCGTCGGAGCTGTCCAGGCGGATACCCATGAAGTTGTTGTCGTCGGTTACGTTGCCGTTCAGGGTATTGTTGCTGGAACTATCGAGGAGGATACCGTTGTTGAAGTTGGTGGCAACGATACCGGTAACGGTAACTGCGCTTCGATGCAGCATGCAGATACCGTTACCGCTACCGCTGCCTGTCACCGTGTGCCCGGCGCCGTCTATGGTGATGCCGTTATCGATGACCTGGATGCCGTCGCCGGGAAATACGGTGAAATCAATAGCGAGGGTGCAGGTTTTTGTCCCCCAGTACCAGGTGCCGATGGCGGTGCAGTCGCCGCCGGTGGAATCATCTGCGATGACCTTTGTGGTGGTGAGCGGTGCCGCTGTTGTCGGCACTGCCATGAAAAACAGGGCAACCAGCATAGTGAGCGCTCCCAGCATAAGATCGAAACCGGCCCTATACGATGTTCCCATTTTCCCTCATCCCCTTCCCCGTTATGACCCTGTAAGCCCGTGCTGATACCGCCTGCCGCATGGCTCGTGGTTCGGTCAGGCGAGCCAAAAAGCACAAAGGCGCACTTGCGGTGCGCCTGGGCATCTGTCCCCCTTTAAACCTTGCCGACTAGAAAGTGTTGCTCAGTTTCCCGCCGTTTCTGCGTCCCGAACGCCAAAGCAAAGTTTAAGGACCTTTTAATTGTGGATATTTACTTTATTCCTGCATTTATCGATTCTCAATAGGTAGGAAGTCTATTGACACAAGAATAGAGCCACGCAGGTTGCACTGCTGTTCTTCGGCTCAGACCATGGCCAGCAGATACTCACGGATGAAGTCGTCGATGGCGCCGTCCAGCACCGCCTGGGTGTTGCCGGTCTCGTGGCCGGTGCGGTGGTCCTTGACCATCTGGTAGGGAGCCAGCACATAGGAGCGGATCTGGCTGCCCCAGGCTATCTCGGAGAGTTCGCCGCGCTCCTTCTCCATCTCCTCGGCGCGGCGGCGCTCCTCCAGCTCCAGCAACTTGCCCTTGAGCAGCTTCATGGCCGTGGTCTTGTTGGAGAGCTGGGAGCGCTCGTTCTGGCACTGGACCACGGTGCCCGTGGGGATGTGGGTGATACGCACCGCCGAGTCGGTCTTGTTGACGTGCTGGCCGCCGGCGCCGCTGGCGCGGTAGGTCTCTATCTTCAGGTCCTTCTCGTCGATCTCGACGTCCACGTCCTCCTCAACCAGCGGGCTCACTTCCACGGCGGTGAAGCTGGTGTGGCGGCGTTTGGCGGCATCGAAGGGGGAGATGCGCACCAGGCGGTGCACGCCGCGTTCGGCCCTCAGCAGTCCGTAGGCGTTCTCGCCGTGGACCGTGACGGTGGCGCTCTTGAGCCCCGCCTCATCACCCGCCGTGGCCTCGTTTATCTCCACCTCGAAGCCGCGGCGCTCGGCCCAGCGCAGGTACATCCTCAGCAGCATCTCGGCCCAGTCCTGGGATTCGGTGCCGCCGGCGCCGGGGTGGATCGTGAGGATGGCGTCACCGTCGTCGTACTCGCCGGAGAAGAGCCGCTCTTCCTCCAGCCGCTCCAGTCGCGCCAGCACGGTGGACAGCTCCGCCGCCGCCTCGGACAGCAGTTCGGCCTCGCCGCCGCTGTCGCCGTCGGCCGCAGCCTCGCGCGCCATCTCCAGCAACGCGCCGGCGTCATCCACCTGCGTGCGGATGGAGTTGTAGCGTTCCAGGCGGCGCCTGGCGCGCCGGTGCTCGGAGCTTACCCGGGCGGCCGCCGCCTGGTCGGACCAGAAATCCGGCTGCTGCATCCGCTTCTCCAGCTCCGCCACCTGCTTTTCCAGGGAAGGTGGGTCAAAGGTAATCACCCAGCCACTGGAACTTCTCGCGGATGAGGGAAAGCTGCTCCTGCAGCTGGTCCTCCGTATATGTCTGTCGGGAATCGTCGTTCATCGGGTAGATCCTGAATTCTCGTTCATCGGGTGAATCCTGTCAATTATCGGCTGAGTCCGCCGGCAGCCGCCGGGCGCCGGGCCGGATTCTAGGCTCCACAGCACTTCTTGTACTTCCTGCCGGAACCGCAGGGACAGGGGTCGTTGCGCCCCACCTTGTCGGAGACGCGCTGGGTGACCGCCGGCTGCTTGTCACCGCCGCCGGAGGCGGCCGCTGTACCCGCTGCCGCCTGCTGTCCCGCCGCCGGGGCGGCCACGCCCGCCGGCACCTCCGGCAGCTTCGCCGCGGTGCCGTCGTCATATGTATACTGCAGGTCCTTTTCCTCTCCGGTCTCCTGCTGCTGTTCCACCGGCACCCGGCTCATGTGGAAGATGGTACGGGTGAAGTCCTCCTTGATGGAATCCAGCAGCTCCTGGAACATAGTGAAGCCCTCGGACTTGTACTCCACCAGCGGGTCCTTCTGGGAGAGGCCTCGCCAGTGGATGCCTTCCCTGAGGTAATCCATATCGTAGAGGTGCTCGCGCCAGCGGTTATCGATGACTCCCAGCATCACCAGCCGCTCCAGCTGGCGCATGTGCTCCGGCGTGAACTCCGCTTCCTTGCGGGCATAGAAGGCGTGGGCGTCCTCCAGCACGCGCTCCACCAGCTCCTCGCGGGTGATGTCCTCCCTGTCCAGGTCTTCCGGGCCGAAACCGATGTCATAGAGCACCTTGAGGGCCGCGAACATGCCCTCCCAGTCCCAGTCCTCCGGGTAGGAGTCGTTGTCGGCGTATTCCTCCACCGTCGCCGTCAGCACCTCGTCGATGATCTCGGCGGCCTCCTCGCTGATGTCGCCGCCCTCCAGTATCTTGGCGCGCTCGCCGTAGATGACCTCGCGCTGCTTGTTCATCACGTCGTCGTACTCCAGCACCCGTTTGCGGATCTGGAAGTTCTGCTGCTCTACCTTGCGCTGGGCGTTCTCCACCGTCTTGGTGAGCATCTTGTGCTCCATGGGCTCGTCCTCGGCGGGGCCCAGCTTGTCAAGGATGTTGTAGATGCGGTCGCCGGCGAACAGGCGGATGATGTCGTCCTCGGCGGAGAGATAGAAGCGCGAGGCGCCCGGGTCGCCCTGGCGGCCGCTGCGGCCGCGGAGCTGGTTGTCGATACGACGGCTCTCGTGCCGTTCCGTGCCCAGCACGTAGAGGCCGCCCAGCTCCTTGACGCCCTCGCCCAACTTGATGTCGACGCCGCGGCCCGCCATGTTGGTGGCGATGGTGACGGCGCCGGGCTCGCCGGCGTTCTTGATTATCTCGGCTTCCTTTTCGTGGTGCTTGGCGTTCAGCACCGTATGCTCGACGCCGCGGCGCCTGAGCAGATTGCTCAGGTGTTCGCTGGTCTCGATGTCCACCGTCCCCACCAGCACCGGTTGTCCCCGCCTGTTGCATTCGAGGATATCTTCGACCACCGCCTTGAACTTGGCCTTCTTGTTCTTGTAGATGAAGTCGTTGCGGTCTTCGCGTACCATGGGCCGGTTCGGCGGGATGGAGACCACCTCCAGCTTGTAGATGTGCATGAACTCGTCCGCCTCGGTGGCGGCGGTGCCGGTCATGCCCGCCAGCTTGTCGTACATACGGAAGTAGTTCTGCAGGGTGATGGTAGCCAGGGTCTGGTTCTCCTCGCGGATGCGCACCTTCTCCTTGGCCTCGATGGCCTGGTGCAGGCCCTCGGAGTAGCGGCGGCCCTCCATGATGCGGCCGGTGAACTCGTCGACGATCAGCACCTCGCCGTTCTTGACCACGTATTCCACGTCCTTCTGGAAAAGCGTGTGGGCCCTGAGAGCCTGGATCAGGTGGTTGACCAGCTGCCCGTTCTTTGACTCGTAAAGGTTCTCGATGCCCAGCTGTTTCTCCACCTTGGCGACCCCCTCTTCCGTGGGGGCGACGGTGCGGTGCTTCTCGTCCACCTCGTAGTCCTCCTCCTCGCGCAGCAGGGGGACGATGGCGGCGAACTTATAGTAGGTGGAAGCCGCCTCCTCCGGGGAGCCGGAGATGATCAGCGGTGTGCGCGCCTCGTCGATGAGGATGCTGTCCACCTCGTCGACGATGGCGAAGGCGTGTCCCTGCTGCACCCGGTCACGCGCCCGCAGCGCCATGTTATCCCGCAGGTAGTCGAAGCCGAACTCGGAGTTGGTGCCGTAGACGCAGTCGCACTGGTAGGCGGCGATGCGCTCATCGCGCGGCATCATGTTCCTCAGGGAGCCCACCTGCATGCCGAGGAAGTTGTAGATGGGGGACATCCACTCGGCGTCGCGGCCTGCCAGGTAATCGTTAACGGTCACCACGTGGATGCCGCCGCCCTTCAGGGCGTTGAGATAAATGGGCAGAGTGGCGGCCAGGGTCTTGCCCTCACCGGTCTTCATCTCGGCGATCTTGCCCTGGTGCAGGGCGATGCCGCCCATGATCTGGACGTCAAAGTGGCGCATGCCCAGGGTGCGGCGCGAGGCCTCGCGCACCACGGCGAAGGCCTCGGGCATCAGCTCGTCCAGGCTCTCGCCCCGCTCCAGCCGCTGCCGGAACTCGGGAGTCTTGGCGGCGAGCTCGCCGTCGTCCAGGGCCTTGATCTCATCCTCGAAGGCATTGACTGCGACCACCTGCTCTTCGAGGCGTTTTAATTTTTTGCCCTCGCCCATGCGCAGGGCTTTTTGAAGAAAGTTAGCCATCAACCAAGATTGAGGGACGTTGGTTCACAAAGTTCAGCAAGTCCCGTGGATATTTTACACTTTTTTGCGGCAGCCCGATGCGCGGGCCTCCGGAGCGATAGTTATTGAACTTTGTGAACCAACGTCCCTTATATGGGTTCGATCAGTCCGTAGTCGCCGTCGCGGCGGCGGTAGAGCACATTGGTCTCGTTGGTGTCGGCGTTGCGGAAGACGAAGAAGTCGTGGCCCACCAGCTCCATCTGCAGCGACGCCTCCTCGGCGGACATGGGCTTGATGGAGAACTGCTTGGTCTTGACAATGCGCGGGCCGTCCTCCTCATCCTCGTCACTGAGATCCAGGTCCAGGGGCTCCAGGCCCGCGTCCGTAGGCAGGCTGCCGCGCACGTGCGCGTCGTGGCTCACCAGCTTGCTGCGGTATTTCCGCACCTGGCGGCCCAGCTTGTCCGCCACCTTGTCGATGGAGGCATACATATCGGGCGAGGTAGCCTTGGCCCTCAGGACAGGCCCCTTGGTGAAGATGGTGGCCTCAGCCACCTGGTTGTCTTCGATCCTCGGGTTCTTCTCACAGAAAAGCTCCAGTTCCAGCCTGCTGGCGCTGTTAAGGTTCTTCCCCAGCTTTACCAGCTTCTCCTCCGCATAGGAATGGAGCGCGTCAGTGACCGTGATATTTCTGCCCTTGACATTGAAGTTCATATCATTCCTTCCCCGCTGTTTACGAGATCCCTAATCACCCATCGGAAAATGGGTACCCTTACTCCAGCGTTTTACCGTTCTGGCGAAAGTCCAAACATCGACCTCCAGCCCCAGCTCCCCGGACAGTACGCGGGCGCATTCGGAGGCCGTGGAACCGGTAGTATACACGTCATCCACAAGCGCAACACGCCGCACCCCGGCGCCGAGGCGGCGTCCGGCCCCGCTCGCAAGGGCGACGCTGCCGCGTGGATTTTCCCTCCGGCGCTCATAATCCAGCCGGTTCTGCGGGACAGTCGCCTCTATCCTCTCCAGCAGCTCCGCACTAACGGCTCCCGACATATCGGCCAGCTCCCGCGCATAGAGGGCAGCGTGGTTGTATCCGCGCTCGTATTTCCTCGAGGGGTGCATGGGAACGGGTACCAGCACAGCTTCCCTGAAGATACCGGAGCGCTCGGCGCTGCCGTGGGAGGCCTGCGCCATGACGCGCGCCAGCCGGCGCTGGTTTCTGAACTTGAGGGCACGCACCAGGCTGCGGGCAGGGCCGCGATAGGCGAACGCCGCCCTCGACCGGCGGAAATTCAGCTCCCGGCCGGCGCACTCGGGACAGGAGGCGCCGTCAACCCCCCACAGGCCCCCCGGAGCTGCAGGGTTCCCGCAACAGCTGCAGCCGTGCGCACCCACAGGCTCCAGCGCCCGCGCACACGCGGAGCAGAGGCTGCCGCCCTCGCGGCCGCAGTGCGCGCAGCGCAAGGGCAACAACAATGAAACGATGTTCGTGAGAATACCGGTAAGTGTGTTTCCGCCGTTGATGGCCGTAACCGCGGCCTCCGCTTCCGCTGGATCAGTAGTTTTCCCTGTTCCCGCTCTCTTACCCGCCCTGCCGTACCGCAATGCTTTTAAAACATCATTCCTCCACGTGCGTATCCGTGCATTTACTTATTCCTCCACGTGCGTATCGGCGTCTATCACCGTGAAGGGCTCCAGCCGCACCTCAGGCGCCAGCACGCTGCCGGCGCCGATGACGCAGCGGTCGCCGACGATGGCCCGGTCCTGGATCTGCACGTCGTCGCGCACGTGGGCGCCGCTGCCGATGATGCCGCCCAGC
>JAJRYJ010000021.1 GCA_024275795.1 Actinomycetes bacterium
AGCAGCACCTGGAGCGTTTCCTGATGGAGGAAAAGGGCGAGGTCCTGCTGCGCTCGGTCGCCGGCTCCCTGGCGCGCCGGGTCTCGCAGACCCTGCTGGAGATCGAGCTGGAGCGAAAGGCGCTGGAATCGCCGCTGTCGGAGCTGGAGGCGAAGCTGGAAGTATTTGCCCGCAAGAAGCGGGAGGTGCTGGAGGAGAAGCGCAATTTCGAGATCCTCTTCGAGGGTGATCTCCAGCAGCTGGTGAAGGCCAGGCTGGACGAGGAGCTGGACGGGTTCAAGCAGCAGCTCGCCGCCCGGCTGGAGGACCGCCTGGAAAGCCTCGCCGACGAGTCGCGGGGCCTCTCCACCCGCAAGCTCCACCGCCGCCTGGAACAGTTCGTCATCGACGAGGTCCGTGCCGCCTACGAGGAATGGCGACTGGAAGAGGAGACGCGCCTGGCGCGTGCCTTCGAGGAGGTTTGCAACCGTTTCATCGATCGTGTCGACCGCGCCGTCGACGAGTTGTTCCGCTTTCACGCCGAGCTCTTCGATGTCCCCTTCGAATCTTTCGACGCCGCAGGGCTCTGGCGCCTCGAGCCCTCTTTCTACTACAAGTTCCGCGACGAGCCGGTTTCCCTGGAGATTTTCGAAAAGTCCTTCACTTTCGCCCTGCCCCGCGCCCTCGGCGGCAGGCTGGTGCGGAAACGCGCGCGCTCGTACCTGCACGAGATGGTCGACCGGCAGGGCGGCAGGATCAGGTATGATTTCAGCGAGCGCCTGAAGGAGGGCGCCGCCGACTTCCGGCGGGAGCTGCTGTCACGCCTGGACGACGCTCTCGACGGCATCGAGAAAGCGATCTCGCAGGGCAAGTCGATGAGAGACAGCGGCGCGGCGGAACTGGAGCGGCGTGACGCCGAGCTGGCCGGGGCGGCCGGCGACCTGGAGGCGGCCCGGAAGCGCCTGCGTCCCCTGCTGGAAGAAACCGCGGCTTCTCCTTCACCGGCTGGCTGATCCGTGGCACCGGCCGCGGGCCGCTGCGGGCGCAGCGGGCCGCCACCGTGAGCCCACAGGAGGTGAGCATCGATCCTGCAGGCACTTGGCAGATGGTCCCGCAAGCACGGGGACGGGCTCGTCACCGCGCTCATCTTCGCCGTCGTCCTGGTTACGCGCGTACCCTTCCGGGTCGCCTTCCTCTACTCGTGGGACTCGGTGCTCTACACGCGCGCCATCCAGCACTTCGACGTCACCGTGCACCAGCCGCAGCCACCCGGCTACGTCTTCTACGTGGGGACCGTCTGGCTGTTCAACCAGCTGCTGGGCGATCCCAACGCCGCCATGACCTGGATCGCCGCCATCGCCTCGGCGGCAGCGTCGGCGGCGATATTCCGCCTGGGAAAACGCCTCTTCGATCGCGCCACCGGGCTGATCGCCGCGGCGTTCCTGGCAACCAGTCTCAGTTTCTGGGGCCTCTCCGAGGTGGCGTTCCCCTACACGCTGCTGGCACTGCTCTCCACCCTGGCGGCACTGCTGATATACAGGACCTGGCAGGGAGAGAAACGGTACCTGCTGCCGGCGGCGGCCTTCCTGGGACTGGCGGCA
>JAJRYJ010000022.1 GCA_024275795.1 Actinomycetes bacterium
ATAAAGACCGGCGCCCCGTCACGCACGGACCGCGTCGCCAAGTACAACCGCCTGTTGCGCATCGAGGAGCACCTGGGTGACGCAGCCCGGTATGCGGGCCAGGCGGCGTTCAGCAGTCCCCAGCGCTGAGCGCGATTGATCGGGCAACGATAAAACGGTACGGCACCGGGTACCGCGGAGGGTAGCCGCGGGTCAGCCCACTGACTACAGACGGAGCCTCAGTCAGCCCATGCAGTCCCGGGTTGGGCGGTGGGCCGGGCGGCCCGCCGGAGCCGCTGTACCCCACTAACGGAGGTGAGCCCCTTGGGCGCTGAGATCGTCGAGGTCACGGATGCGGATTTCGAGAAGGAGGTCCTGGAATCGGAGTTTCCGGTAGTGGTGGATTTCTGGGCTGACTGGTGTGCGCCCTGCCGCATGGTGGCGCCGGTCATCGAGGAGCTGGCCAACGATATGGCTGAGTCGCTCAAGGTGGTGAAGCTGAACGTGGACGCCAACACCGGCACCGCCGCCCGGTACAGGATACTCAGCATCCCCACGGTGATGCTGTTCAGGAACGGCGAGGTGGCCGGGCAGGTCGTGGGGGCGCTGCCAAAGGAATCCCTGGTCAAGGAACTGGGCCTGTAAAGCCGCCTTTTTGTTAAACTGGGGGCAGGATGAAGAAATGCGTGAACCACCCCCAGGTGGAAACCGCCGTCTCCTGTAGTTCCTGCGGCGACCCCATCTGTCCCGATTGCATGATCTATACACCGGTAGGCGCCAAGTGCCCTGACTGCGCCCGCATGCCCAAGTCGGCGCGGGTGACCCTCAGGCCCGGACGCCTGCTGCTGGCCGTGGCCGCCGGCCTCGGCGCGGCGGCAGCCGGTGGTTTCCTCTTCGGCATCGCCGTCTCCATGATCGGATTCTTCTCCATCATCTTCGCCTTCGGGCTGGGTTATGGCGTGGGTGAGGCGGTGTCGTGGGGCAGCGGCAGATACCACGCAGCCTGGCTGGCGTCACTGGCGGCGGTCTGCGCCGGGCTGGGGGTGCTCTTTCCCTTCATGCTGGTTGCGGTGGGCAGCTATGGCCTCTCCGGCCTTGCCCTGTCAGCGGTGCTGGCGGCGGGAGGCTTCTGGAAACTGATCTGGATAGCGGCCGCCGCCTTCGGGGCCTGGCGCCGCAACGCCTAAGCGCTGACTTCTTCCGCGTAAATGGCCTCGACGAACTTGAGGTTGAGCAGGCTGAATGACTGCTCCTCCAGCAGTTCGCCGCTGTCTATCTTGTAGATTCTCGCGTCCTTGAGCGTCATGTATTCGTCGGGGAAGTTGCGCAGCAGATCCGACGGACGCCGGTCGCTGGTCCTGCCGGTGAGGGCGATCTGCACCGTGCCGGTGATCTTCAGCCTGCCGGTGTACGCGGTGACGAACAGGTTGATCGCTCCCGTTTCCACCGTGAAGCCTTCACGCGAGTTCTGGGGAAACTCGTTCATTTGTTCCTCCTACCGTATCTCCTGCCGTTTCGGCAGTGTGCCCGTAAAGCCCTTTCTTACGCCCCCGCCCGGGTGCGCGCCCTGGCGCCGCCCTTCTCGTCCTGCATCTCCCATTTGCCGCAGCGCCCGCCCCAGCGGGCCAGCGTCTTGCCTCCGACCTTGATGCGCACCACTTCGAAGGTGTTGGAGCAGCCGTTGCAGGTGAACGAGGACGTCTGGTACTCCAGGTCCGAGATCTCGAAACCCTTTAAGGCGGTCTCGCCTGCCTCCAGTTCCAGCTCCATGGCCAGGATGGCGCTGCCGATGGCGCCCATCACGTTATGGTGCGCCGGCACCACCACCTCCCTCTCGAGCGCGTCCTCGAAGGCCCGCTTCATGCCGGCATTGGCG
>JAJRYJ010000023.1 GCA_024275795.1 Actinomycetes bacterium
GGAGGTATCCCCCTGGCCGGCACGGTCAGGGTCTCCGGGGCCAAGAACTCGGCCCTGAAGTTGATGGCGGCTTCGCTGCTGACGTCGGAGAAGACGGTCCTGCACAACGTCCCCCTGATCAAGGATGTCTACACCATGGCCGATGTGCTCAGGGCCATCGGCGCCAATGTTCTCATAAGCCCGGATCGCGTGGAGATCGATCCCTCCGGTGAACTTTCCCATACAACGCCGTATGAGCTGGTGCGCAAGATGCGCGCCTCCATCACGGTCATGGGGCCGCTGCTGGCAAGGCTCGGCCGCGCCCGCGTGGCCATGCCCGGAGGCTGCAACATCGGACCGCGCAAGCTCGATTACCATTTCAGCGGCCTGGAGAAGCTGGGCGCACGCATCAACGCGGACCATGGATTCATCAACGTTGCCTGCAACGGCCTGACCGGCGACGTCATTAGCCTTGATTATCCCAGCGTCGGCGCGACCGAGAACCTGATGATGGCTGCCTGTCTGGCCCGCGGCCGAACGGTCATCGAGACAGCGGCGCGCGAGCCGGAGATGATCGACCTGGCCAAGTACCTGACGTCCATGGGGGCCCGCATCAGCGGCGCCGGAACGGATACCATCATCGTAGACGGCGTGGATGAATTGGGAGGAGCCACCCATACAGTGATTCCGGACCGGGTGGAAGCAGGCACATATCTGATCGCGGCCGCCGTCACCGGTGGCGAGATCGAGATCGAGGGGGCCAACCAGCGGCATCTGGAGATCTTTATCAGCAAGCTGAGGGCCATCGGCGTCAGCATCGACGAGCGCGACACCACTATCCATTGCCGCGGCGACGGCTGGTACCAGGGGACGGATATCGCCACCCTGCCCTATCCCGGCTTCCCCACGGACCTGCAGGCGCCGGTGATAGTGCTGCTGTCGCTGGCGCGCGGGCACAGCATCGTCACCGAGAACGTCTTCGAGAACCGCTTCGGCTTCGTCGATGAGCTCAACCGCCTGGGGGCGGACGTGCGCACCAGCAGCCACCACGCGGTGGTACACGGCGAATGCCGTCTGGAAGGGGCGATTGTCGAGGCGCCCGATCTCAGGGCAGGCGCCGCCCTGGCCCTGGCGGGACTGGCGGCATCGGGCACCACCGAGGTCAGGCGCATCGGTCATATCGACCGCGGCTATGAGAATTTCGAACAGAAGCTGCAGCTGCTGGGTGCCGACATCAAGCGGGTGGAGTCAACGGACATGGCGCCCTCGGCTACGTCTTTGAGCTAGAGGTGATCGTGAGGCGGTATCACTGAGTTCCGTCCTGGTGGTCAAGATCGGCAGCAACACGCTTACGGATGAGCAGGGACGCATCCGTGACGACGTGATGTCTGAAAGGGTCGCGGCCCTGGCCCGGCTGGCAGCGGAGGGACATAAGGTGCTGCTGGTGTCCTCCGGAGCCATCTCCTCCGGGCTGGGCATGTTGCCGGAGCCGGAGAAGGTCACCGAGACCGTGGAACTGCAGGCGACCTCCGCCATCGGCCAGGGGCGCCTCTACCAGCGCTATTCGGAGCTGTTCGGGGAGCATGGCATACTCACCGGCCAGATCCTGCTCACATCCAGCGACATCGCCAGCCGCAGCCAGTACCTCAACGCCCGCAACACGCTGCTGAAGCTGCTGGAATGGGGCGCCGTCCCCATTATCAACGAGAACGATACCACCTCGACGGACGAGATCCGTTACGGCGACAACGATTTCCTCGCCGCCCAGGTGGCGATCCTCGCCAGGGCCGACCGCCTGATATTGCTGACGGATACGGAGGGGTTATATACTAGTGACCCCGCCACAGACCCGGACGCAGAGCTGGTGGAGGAGGTGCGTGACTGGTCGGAGCTGGAACGCATCCAGGCGGGCGGTGCTGGCAGCGCCGTCGGCTCGGGCGGTATGAAGAGCAAGATCGTAGCCGCCGAGATGGCGACCACCGCCAATATCGAGGTAGTGATCGCCAACGGCTCCCGCAAGGGCGTCATCGCCGCGATCATGGCGGGCGAGAAGATCGGCACGCGCTTTTTCCCCGTGAAGACCTCCATCAGCAGCTTCAAGCTCTGGCTCAAGTACGGCCTGCCCAGCCGCGGCGCCATCATCGTCGACGAGGGGGCCGCCAGGGCGCTGTCAACGGGAGGCACCAGCCTGCTGGCGGCGGGAATCGTCGATGTGGACGGGGATTTCTTCGCCGGCGAGGCGGTGGAAGTCGTCTGCCGCCAGGGGGGCAGAAAGCTGGTGGGCAAGGGCAAGACCAACTTTTCATCCGAGGAGCTCAGGCGCATCAAGGGCATGCAGAGCCAGCAGGTGGTGAAACTGCTGCCCCACGGTGAGGAAGAGGTAATCCACCGGGACTATTTCGTTCTTGAAGAGTAGCAGGGGCCGGTTCGTGAAGGTAAAAAACCGGTCCGGGAAAGGGCAAGGGAGACGATGAAGCAGATCGAGAGACTTTGTATCAAGGCGACGGCGGCGTCGCGGGCGCTGGCATCCCTGCCGGCGGAGGACAAGAACCGGGCGCTGTGCGAGATCGCAGCCGCCCTGGAACGGCGGTCATCCGAGATATTGCGTGAGAACCGCGATGATATCAAGGACGGCAAGAAAGCCAAGCTTTCCGATGCCCTGATGGACAGGCTGATGCTTGACGAAGACCGCATCGGCGATATGGCGCAGGGCCTGAGGGATATCGCGGCGCTGCCGGATCCGGTGGGGGAGGTGGTGGACGGCTGGCGCATCCCCAACGGCCTGGAGATCCGCAAGGTACGGGTGCCCTTCGGCGTCGTGGCGGTCATCTACGAGGCCCGGCCCAACGTCACCGTGGACGCTGCGGGGCTGGGATTGAAGACCGGCAACGCCGTGATATTGCGCGGCGGCAGCGCCTCGCTCCACTCCATACGCATGCTCACGGAGATCATCAGCGGCGCCCTCATCGACGCCGGCCTGCCGGAGGATGCGGTGCAGCTGGTGGAATCCCGGGAGCGGGCGCCGCTGAAGCAGCTGCTGCAGATGAAGGAATACGTGGATCTGATCATCCCCCGCGGCGGCGAGGCGCTCAAGGAGTTCCTGGTGAAGAACTCGAAGATACCCGTGATCTACGCTGCCGGCGGCAATTGCCATGTCTTCGTCGACGCCGGCGCCGACGTACAGGAGGCGGTCGATATCACCATAAACGCCAAGGTGCAGCGGCCCGGCGTCTGCAACGCCGCCGAGACCCTGCTGGTGCATGAGCAGATCGCTGGAGATTTCCTGCCGGTGGTGGTCAAGGAACTGACGCGCCGCAAGGTGAAGCTTTACATGGATGCCGGGGCGCGCAAGCTGATCGGCAAGCGGTTCAAGAGCGTGGAGGACGCCACGGATGAGCATTACGCCACCGAGTTCCTCGACCTGGCCATGGCGGTGAAGGTGGTCGGGAGCGTGGACGAGGCCATCGAGCACATCGCCCGCTTCGGCACCGGGCACTCCGAGGCCATTGTGACCAACGACCTGGAGAGTTCCAGGAAGTTCACGGCTCAGGTGGACGCCGCCTGCGTCTACGTCAACGCGTCGACACGCTTCACCGACGGCGGCCAGTTCGGCCTGGGGGCCGAGATCGGCATCAGTACCCAGAAGCTGCACGCGCGCGGCCCGCTGGGCCTGCGAGAGCTGACTTCGGTCAAATACGTGATTGCGGGGGATGGCCAGATCCGCACCTGAATGAGGGACGTTGGTTCACAAACTTCAGAAACTCGTACAGGGGGCGAAGTTGTTTGTGAAGTTTGTGAACCAACGTCCCTGGAAGCTGGAAGCGAGAAGCGAGGGGTTGAGATGAAACTGGGAATCATGGGCGGCACCTTCAATCCCATCCACATCGGACACCTGGTATGCGCCGAGGAGGCGGTCTCCCAGTACGGCCTCGAACGCATCATCTTCATGCCCACCGGCCTCTCCCCTCACAAGGAAACGGCCGGCGGCTCCACCGCGGAAGACCGCTACCTGATGACCGTCATCGCCGTCGCCGGCAATCCCCGCTTCCGCGTCTCCAGGATCGAGATAGACAGGCGGCGGGTCTGTTACACGGTAGACACGATACGGCAACTGAAGGACGAGCTTCCGGAGGCAGAGCTTTTCTTCATCACGGGCGCCGACGCGGTGCTGGAGATTCTCGACTGGAAGGACCCGGACGAGCTGCTGGAGATGGCGCTGCTGATTGCAGCGACCCGCCCCGGCTATCCGTTGGACAGGCTCTCGGAGATTACGGGAAAGTTCGACCGCCAGGACCGGGTAAAGGTGATGGAGATACCGGCCATCGGGGTCTCTTCCAGCCTTATCCGCGAACGCGTGTCCAGGGGGAACTCGATCCGCTACCTGGTTCCGGAGGGCGTTGAGCAGTTCATCGAGAAAGAGGGACTTTACCGTCAGCAACATGTATCGTAAAAGCCCGGCCGGCTCGCGCAGCGGCTCCCGGAGCAGCCGCCTGGAGGAGCGACGCCGCCGGCGGCGCAAGCGGCTGACATCGGCAATCCTCATCAGCGGCGTCATCCTGGCCGGCGTGGCGTTCATCATCGGCTCCCGAGTCTCCGGCTCCGGCGAACCGCGCGCCGTCGTCGACCCGTCGGCATCGCAGTCACAGTCTGACGGCAATCTGTTGATCGGCATCGAGAGCGGCGGGGGTTCGCTCGAACACCTGCTGGTTGTCCTCTCCGAGGAGGATGGGGACTACAGCGTGATCACGGTTCCCATGAGGACCGTAGCCGAGACCGAGGATGAGGGCTTTGCCAGGCTGGATGCACTGGCGGCCGCCGGAGACGGTCAGCGGCTGACCCAGGCTCTCTCCTCCCTGCTGCAGACGCCGCTGGGAGAATTCACCATCCTCGACCGCCAGACCCTGGAAACCGCCGCCGACCGCGCCGGCACTATCAACCTGAGCACCGATACGCCGGTAAGCAACAGCGCCGGAGAGACTGTACTGGAGGCCGGTGACAACCCCAGATCCGCCTCGACGGCCCTTGACCTGCTGGATGCCTCCCTGGCGGACCCCGCATCCGGGCCCAGACTACAGGCACTGTTCTTCAGGGGGCTGCGCGACGCCATCGCGGCCCTGCCGGAGCAGGAGCGGCAACAGGCGGCGGAGGAGCTGGCGGCGGCTATGGAAACGGACCTGGGCGATGAGCAGCTGGCGGCCATCATCAGCGGCTTGAGCGACCGCGGGCGCTCCTTCGGCCTCTGGGCGCTACCCGTGAGCGCCGCCGGCAGCGGCGAAGACTGGTATCTCGAGCCGGTGATGTCCCAGGTGCAGGCGCTGATACAGGGATCGAACCTGGCTCAGTCCTTCAACCTGACGGTGGAGAACGGCACTGAGACCGAGGGCCTGGTGGAAGCAGTGGGGGCCAAACTGGCCCCGCTCCGCTATAATATTAACCTGAACACCGCGACCTCCGGGGTCAATTACGACCATACCCAGATCAGGTGTGGGAGTGAGGCGCTCCAGGAATGTGAACAGGTGGCGGCGGTGCTCGGGACCGGGACCATCATCAAGGACGAGTACCTGGACAGCAGGCAGATCATAGTCATCATCGGCATGGACATGGCGCCGGCCGCTCCCTGACGGGCCACAGGAACGGACCGCAGGTGGCCGCGGCAGTCCACGAGAGGTACATCACGGAAAGCGACAGATTCGCCAGAGAGATCGCCCAGTTGGCGGCCGGCAAGAAGGCCGAAGATATCGCCATCCTCGACATGAGGGAGATCTGTTCCTACACGGATTTCTTCGTCATCATGAGCGGCCGCTCCACGCGGCAGACCCGCGCCATCTGTGACGAGATCCGCTACCGGCTCAAACATGGAGGCGGCGACTCCGGGGCGGGCGGCCCGGCGTCGGCTGGCGGCAACAACGTTCTCAGGATCGAGGGCGAGAGCGAGGGCGACTGGATACTGATGGACTATCTTAGCGTAGTGGTGCACATCTTCACGCCGGAGGCCAGGGACTTCTACAGGCTCGAGGTGCTCTGGAAAGAGGCCCCGCGGCTGGAGTTGGAAGCGTGACCCGGTGACCGCGAAGGAGAGGTTCATGGCGGTCCTGGAGGGGGAGACGCCGGATACGGTCCCGATAGTCCCGGTCATCGACGGCTACTTCGCACCCAGGGTGATCGGCCGCGCCAACGACGAGTGCTACATGGACGGCGGTTGCCTTGCGGATGCCCTCATGGCCTCCCGGGAACGTTTCGGCTATGACGGCGTCCTGGCGGAGATGGGTCTGGGCCCGGATCCCAGCGTGCTCGGCTGCCCCGTGGAGATCGAGGGAAACGACGTGCCGCTGGTGGTGGAGACGCTTATCGGCGGCCGCGATGATCTGGAGCGCATCCCCGTGCCCGACCCCTGGGCCGACGGCAAGATGGAGCCGGTGACGCGGCTGGTGAGCGAGGCGGGGGACGGGTATGTGGTGCTGGGCTCGGTGCGTTCGCCCTTTGAATACGCGGCGACGGTCCGCGGCCTGATGGAGTTCATGACCGATTTCTACCGCGACCCGGGCTTCGTCCACGACCTGGTCGCGGCGACGCGGCCGGCCACCCTGGCGGTGGGTCGGGCGCTGATAGAGGCAGGCATAGATGCGCTGGTGATCAAGGACTCGTTCGCCTCGTCCAGCATGATCTCGCCGGATCATTACAGCGAGTTCGCCTTCCCGTCGGAGGCGGAAGTGATCGCGGAGCTGGGGGCGGAGGTCCCGGTCATCCTGCACATCTGCCGTAACAGCCTGCCCATATTGCCGCAGATGGCCCGCACCGGCGCGGCGGTGCTGGAGCTGGATGGACCCGTGGACCTGAAAGCGGCCCGCGAGGCCATCGGCCCCGGTATCGTCATCAAGGGCAACATCGACGCCGTAGCGGTGATCGAGAAGGGCGGCGTGGAGGACGTGGAGGCGGCGGTGCGGGCGGCCATGGACGTGGAGAAAGCGGGACGGCGGTTCATCCTCAGCACCGGCGATTCCATCCCGCTGCCCGCGCCCGAGGAGAACGTCGCGGCGCTGGTGGAAAGCGGCAGGCGCTATGGCAGGTACTGAGATATGGCAGGTACTGAGACACGGAAGGTTTGATGATGACTGACACACTCGAGAGATTCCAGCAGGCGATAGTCGAGGGGGACGCGGATGAGAGCACGGCGCTGGCGCAGGCCATCGTCGAGGAAGGCAGGGCGACCCCGGACGATATCTGCGAGCAGCTGTCCCGCGCCATGGACACGGTGGGCGGCCGCTACGAGACCGGGGAGTACTTCATCCCCGAGATGCTCAGGTCAGCAGACGCGGTGGAGCGGGCGATGGCGGTGCTGGAGCCCTACCTGTTTCAGCAGGAACACGACCAGAGCGGCATCGTGGTCATGGGCACCGTCAAGGGGGACATCCACAACATCGGCAAGAACATCATCATCTCGGCCCTGAAGGCGGCGGGCTACCAGGTGCACGACCTGGGGGTCAACGTCTCCACGGACAAATTCATCAACGCCGTCAGGGAGACCGGCGCCGACCTGCTGCTGCTCTCCGCCTTCACCACCTCCACCAAGCCGGCGCTGCTGGATATACTGGCGCGGCTCGAGGAAGAGGGCCTCCGGAGCGATATCAAGGTCATCTCCGGCGGCGCCTCGCACTCGGAGAAATTCGCGGAGGAGGTCGGGGTGGACGGCTTCGCCACGGACGTCAAAAGCACTCTCGCCGTCTGCAGACGGATGATGGAAGCCTGACGCAGGCGCAGAAGCCGTAGCGGGGTGCCATGCCGGTGCGGGCTAACCCGGGTCCACGGGCGCCGGTGGTCCAACCCGGTAGATGCGGAAGCTCTCTACCGGTGCGTTCGTGAAAGCATAGGGCAGGGCGCCCCAGTGACTGCCGTAGTAGCCTGCGTTGGCATCATAGTTCATGACTCGTACCGGGAACCCCCAGAATGTATCCATGGTGTCAATAAGCTCCAGGCGGTTCGTAAGCTGTGGTGATATGGGCCAGCCCATCAGCGAGGGCTCAAGGAATATGTCTCCCTCGACGGGCTGGTTACTGGTCGACGTCAGGTAGCGGTATCCTTCCTGTTCAAGGTAATAGCGAAAGCCCCACTCACCCATGAACCAGACGGTTTGCGAGTACGGGTAGATTCCGGAGATCTCACGGGTAAAATCCCGGTAACTGCGTGCGTAGCGGTAGTCCACCACCGATATGACAAGGCCAAGGACAAGGGTAAGCACCAGAGAAATGACCAGCAGTCCCCTGGCCAGGGAGGCGGAGTGCAGGCGCGTCTCCAGTTCACGGACGAAAAGCAGCACCAGCGGCGCCAGCAGCGGCAGGTAATACTTGACGCTGGCGTGGGGGAGCAACAGTACTATCGCTGTCAGTCCCATTCCAAGCCAGAGGCCGAGAAAAAGGAGGTCCGCATCAGCGCGCCGCCGACGCGTCAGCGACAGCAACTGCGCGGCCGTATCAGTAAAGATGGACCCCAGGGTTAGCAGGGACGTGGCCATGAAGACTACATATAGAGCGGCGTTGGCTACGGACAGTCCACCGGAATCGTGATAGCGAATGGCGAGAGCGATGGATGCGGCGAGGGCCGCCGGCAGCAAGACCGCGGCCGCGCGCCTGAGGGCGAAGGCGGCAGACAGCGCCAGCGGGAAGATAGTTGTGCCCCCCAGTTTGAGCAGGGCGCCCTGGAGCCGGTCCCAAAGGTGGCTTCCCGTCAGTCCCAGTCCCCGGCGGTGAGAGAAGCGTGGGAGGGAATCATAACGCCAGAGGTTATAGGCGCTGAAGGCCGAAAAGGCGATTATCGGCAGGGCCAGTGGTGCCAGTGTGCGCCATGTAAGCTTGTGGTTCAGCAGTGCGTAGAGGGGCAGCAGCACCAGCAGCGCCAGGGCCTGGTAGCCGATGAACAGCGCCAGGGTCATGGCGGCGCCGGCCAGCCCCAGCAACAGGCGGTTATCCCGGTCCACACCGTATATATAGAGGGCGGTGGACCCCAGCCAGAGGGCTGTTGTCGGCAGGTCGCCCATCAGTGTGTGGGAGTTGGTCATCACCATGGGGGTCGCCAGTAACAGCAGCGTCGCCAGCAGGGGATTGTGCGTGAAGCGGCGCGCCAGGAAATACATGGCGACACCCGTGATCAGCGGGAATATCAAATAGCTGCCGTGGGTGACCGGTTCCGCTTCGCTGCCGGTGAGGGTCATGACCGCCGCCAGGTAGAGGCTCAGACCGGGCGGGTGCGTATCGCGCCATTCGGGCAGGTTCTCTCCCATGAGCTGGTAGTCATCGATGTGAAGCTGGAAGGGATGCTGCAGCTGGCTCTTCGCCATATCCAGGAAGGTCACATCGTCTATATGGTACGGCTGCCGGAGGAACGGCAACATCAGCAGCATGACGAAGAGGGTGATGATGACCAGGGCCGTGGCGGTGTTCCGGTCGATGGAAACGCCGGCGGCGCCTTCGGCGCCGCCGGGACGCCGCCCCGTGCGCACGCCTGTATCTAGCGGCCCGGAAGTTGCAGGAATTTCTTTGCGACCGGCCCGACCATCAGCGGGTTGAAGAGTATGTTGGTTACGAAATAGCATTCGTGTGAGCAATAGCACTTGCTGCGATGTATCTTCGCCCGGACGCGGTCAGCCTCCTGCGAGTGCATCAGTTCCTGGAAATCATAGTCGAAATCGCGGATGTTGCCCATCCTGTCCAGCAGGATCTCGCAGGGGAAGACATCGCCCTCCTCGTTCATCACCGCCGTGATGCGGCCGGCGTAGCAGGGCAGCAGGCGACGACTCTGGCGCATGGTCTCATAGATGAGCTGCCGTTGCACCAGGTCCTGGGCCGACTTCAGGCGCGCCATGGCGAAGTGGTACATCTTGGCGTCGCTGCCCTTGAGCTCCACTTCCAGCCTGTCGACGGCGCGCTTGTACTTTTCCAGGTCGATCTTCTTGTAGTCGTCATCGGCCGGGTCGCCGCGCACCATGGAGATGGTATGGGTCTCGCAGCCCGGCAGCGTGTTGACGAAGTCGATGATGGCGTCCATGTCGTCCTGGTTCTCCTGACAGAAGACCGTGTTGATGCCCAGCTGCAGGTTGTCATAACGTTCGCCCAGGCGATGCAGCCCCTCCCAGGTCTCCATGGCCTTCTCGAAATTCCCGGGCGTGTCGCGCAGCCGGTCGTGGTCCTCTCCCACCCCGTCCAGCGATACCTTGCAGACGACGGCGCTCTCCGGGCAGCCGGCCAGTATCTGCTCGACCTTGGGCAGTATCAGGTTGGGAGCCAGCCCGTTGGTGGGCAGGGTGATGATTACCGGGTGCGTGTTGCGGTAGAAGGCATCAACGATCTCCGGCAGGTCCTTGCGGATGAAGATCTCGCCGCCGGAAAACAGCAGCCAGAGCAGGTCGCCCATGCCGGCGGAGAAGCGCTCGATCTCCTCCAGCGAGAGCTCGTCGCGGCTGGTATGGCGGTCGCGCCAGTAGAAACAGAAGGGACAACGGGCGTTACAGCGCGATGTCAGGAAGAAGGTGAACTGCAGCACATCGCGCTTGACAAAGATGGAGGGAATATATTTCGCGGGTGAATACAAGTCAGGTCCCAGCCCCCCGCCGTCTCAGCCGTACCTGCGCAGCAGCTTGACTTCCCAGAGGTATTTCAGCGTGCCGACGCCGGAGCCGTAGGCGACGATGAAGGGATAGACCATGATGTAGTAGGCCATGGCCATGGCCAGGAAACGCCAGCCCTTCTCCCGCTGCATCAGCAGCAGCAGCCGGTAGTTGACCGCCACGTTGACGACGAAGAGGGCGGCCATGGGCAGCAGCAGCCACCACCTGCCCGTAACGATGGCCGCCAGCGCCAGACCCAGGTTCAGCACCTGGGTGCCGACGTTGGCCTTGAGCTCGTAGGATGCGGCGCCCGAATCCTTGGTGACGTCGCGGTTTTTCAGCGAATACATGGTCCAGTACTTGCTCTTTTTGATGGCGTTCTTTATGGACTTGCGGAAATCATAGCCGAACATGTGCTGCACGAGGATGTTGTCCGGCCGGCTCAGCCTGTAACCGGCGTCCAACAGCCGGTGTGAAAGCTCCACGTCTTCGACGCTGGCGGCATGGCCGATGAACGAATCGGTGATGAAACCGCCGAACTCCTGGAAGGTGGACTTGCGGATGGCCATGCAGTGGGTGGCGACATAGTCCGGGTGCTCCACCTTGGTCTCAACATAGTGGATGTAAATGGACTGGAACTCGTTGAAAAAGCCCCTGTCCCAGGGTTCGATGGTATAGGCGCCGCCGACGCAGATGCTGTCTCCCTGCTCAAGCGCCGTTACGCAGTTCTCCATGGTCTGCGGCTGCACCACGCAGTCGGCGTCGATGAAGAGGATTATCTCGCCGCGGGCGGCGCCGGCGCCGGCGTTGCGGGCCTTGGAGACGCCCAGGTTCCGCTCGAAGCTTACCAGCCGGTGCGGGTAGCGCTCCCTGAGCCGGTCCAGCACTTCGAGCGTGTCATCCGTGGAGCAGTCATCCACCAGCACCACCTCGAAATCACGGTAGCTGGATGCGTAGACGGCCCTGAGTACGGTCTCCATGGTGGCGGCGCCGTTGTAGACGGGGACCACAACCGACACCAGCGGCGTCACCGCCTCCGGGGCATCGGCGGCGCGCGCGTTTGCGGCTGCCTCCGGGCTGGCCATCAGCCGGCCTTCCCCTCGGGTTCGCCTCCGGCCTTGCTTCCGGCCTTCCCCCCGGGATCGCCCTCGGCCCCGTCCGCCTTGTCGACCTTGAGAGAATCGCGCTTGACCCAGAGCCAGAAGAAGCTGGAGGCGCCGCTCATCACTGTCTTGAAATCGTACCAGCTGCGGATTTCCAGCATGCGCTTGAAGATGAACTTGGGCCGCGAATAGAACTTGCGGAAGCCCAGGGTCCGCAGCTCGGTTATCTGCTCCTGGGTCATGGTAAAGGGGACGAAGGCGGCGCCCTCGAAGGTATAGTCGTCCGTGTCGGAGGACATGGTGCCGTACTCGTCGATGCGCTCGTAAAGCTCGGTGCCCGGGAAGGGCGTCATCGAGTGGAAGTTGGCGTAGTGCGGGTCCAGTTCGATGGCGAAATCGATGGTCTTGAGCGCCTCTTCGTAAGTCTCGCCGGGGATGCCGATGATGAAGGGCGTATAGACCTTGAGCCCCGCCTTCTTGGCGGCCTTGACCGCGGCGCGGGTCTGTTCCAGCGTGATGCCCTTGCGCATGGTGTTGAGGTTCTTCTGCACGCCGCTCTCGGCGCCGAACAGCACCGCCCAGCAGCCGGCCTTCTTGAACTCCCGCAGCATCTCGTAGTCGACGGTGTTGACCCGGGAGGAGATATACCAGCTGAACTTGAGCTTCTTCTCGCGGAACTGCCTGACAATCTCCATGGCGCGCTCGCGGTCGGCGGTGAAGGTTTCATCCAGGAAGCGTATCTCGCGGAACCCATAATGGTTCACCAGCTCTTCCACTTCCTTGACCACGTTCTCGACGCTGCGCAGGCGGATGCGGCGCTCGCCCTTCATCTGGAAACAGTAGATGCAGCGGGCCTTGCAGCCGCGCGAAGTCATGCAGATGGCGATGGGCTTCTGCTTGTAGCTGCCCGGCGGCGACTCGTACTTGTCGAAGTCACCCAGCAGCTCGCGCCGGGGGATGGGGATGCTGTCCAGGTCCTCGATAAGCGGCCGCGGCTCGTTGACGACGATGGCGCCGTCGCCGTCGCGGAAAGCGACGCCGGCGATACCCTTGAGGCCGGAGCCGCTCTCGATGGCCTCGCAGAGTTCGGGGACCGTCTCCTCGCCCTCGCCGATGACCACCGAATCCAGGTGTTCGCACTGGTCGAGGCACTCCTCCTCGACGGCGGTGGGATAGGGGCCGGCGGCCGAGACGTGGATGGAGGCGTCGATCTCCTTGATGTCAGCGGCGGTCCTGCAGGCCTTCTTCCACATGGAGGCGTTGGCCGAGAGGCCGACGAAGTCGGGACCGAACTCGCGTACCTGGTCCAGCACCTCGGACTGGGTCCAGAAGGCCCCGTCCACCAGGCGGACATCATGCCCGGCCTCCTGGATACAGGTGGCGATATAGAGGAGTCCCAGTGGATGCTGGTAACTGATGGCCGACTTGGCCAGCTTTGAAGGATAGATATCGTCCGCCTTCCAGGACGGCAATATCACCATTGCTTTCAAGGAACCCCTCTCCCTCGGGACATCGTCCGCATTTACTCTGTGCTCGTGCACGCGATTATAGCTAAAAAAAGGGGAGCATAGGGAAGCGGCACGCAGCCGCGAAGACACGATCCCCACACCCCTACCAAGTTTTCAGTCTACCAGAGAAATATGCCTAATTCCACAGCATTCATCTTAATAGGTGGAATATACGGGTATTTGCAGGGTTTGTTTGCCCAGGGCTTTTCTGCTACCCTTTTTTAGCCCTCGGGGCGGGGTGCCCGCAATCATCTCAAGCGAGGAAAATGAGCAGTCTGGAAAGCAGCCAATGAGCGATCAGGACGGCGGCCGATGAACAGCCGCGACACCAGCTCCAGGTATGGCATCGCCATAGATGTCGGGACCTCCAGCGTCTGGTCGCGCCTGGTTGAACTGGGAAGCGGCGAGGTGCTGGATACGCTGGTGGTGCCCAACCCCCAGCAGCAGCACGGCGCCGACATCGCCAGCCGCCTGGGACTGGCCACGGAAGACCCCGAGGTGCGCGCCGGCCTGCATGCGCTGGTGATCGACACGATGAACTCTTCGGCGCTGAAGCTCTGCGAGGATGCTGGAGTCGACGCCGCCGCCGTCACCGAAGCGGTGGCCGTGGGCAACTCCGCCATGTATGCCTTCATCCTCGACCTGGACCCGGAACCACTCTGCGGCACTCCTTACAACCTCAGGGGCGCCGAGGACTTTTACGCTCCCGCAGAGTCTCTCGGTGTCAGGCTCCCCAACGCCAACCTTTTTGTCCCCAGCCCCATCTTCGGCTTCGTCGGCTCCGATGCCCTCGCCGATATCCTGCTGATCGACATGGCCGGCAGCGGTGAGCTGGAGCTGATCGTTGACGTGGGCACCAACTGCGAGATGGCCCTGGGCGACAGGGAGAAGATCCTTGTGGCCTCGAGCCCGGCGGGGCCGGCCTACGAGGACAGCCACATGTCCTTCGGGCTCTCGGCCACCGAGGGCGCCATCTACAAGGCGGTGCTCAACGGTGACAGCTTCGACTACGAGGTGGTGGGCGGCGGCGAGGCCAGGGGCATCTGCGGCTCCGGCCTCATCGATATCATCGCCGAGATGCGGCGCCACGACTGGGTGGATGAGGGTGGCAAGCTGCTCAGGGATGGTCCCATCATCATCGCCGAAGGCGATGATCCCATCACCGTGGACCAGCATGACATCCGCTCCTTCCAGCTGGTCAAGGCATCGGTGCACGCGGCCATCTCCGTGTTGCAGAAGAAGATAGGCAGCGATCACCTGGGGCGCATGCTGATCACCGGCACCTTCGGCAGCTACATCAACCTCGACAACGCCCGCATTCTGAAGATGTTCCCGGATCTCCCCAACGAGAAGGTAGAGGTGCTGGCGGACGCCGCCTGCCAGGGAGCAGTGATGATGCTGGGGGAGGAACACAGGTTGGCGACCACAGGCGTGCGGGCGAAAACCCGCCACGTGGCCCTGCCTCTCAACAAGGCCTTCCAGGACGAGTTCGTCCGGCTGATGGCCATATAAGCCTGTGATGGCCATATAAGCCCGCCGGAGGGCTGACAGAAGATTCCTTTTCCGCGGCAGTTTGCGGCCGTACCTGAAAATCGTTAATATGGGATAGGCAGATTGCGCCCGGCTGGCAGATTTCGGCCAGCGGGCGACTCGCAAGGCCTCTCAAACGAACAGTTGATGACAGATTCTCATTCAGATAACAGGCCCCCGGACGACCGCCGCCCATATAATCCTGATAACCGTGGATGGGTGACGCCGCCGCCGGAGGGGTGGGACGACAATACCGGCGGCCATCGTCCGGAAACGGGGCGGCCGCAGCTGCCGGGAGCCGACCCGCAACAGTCGGCCGGACATCGCTACCTGCCTGACCGGTCAGGTGCAGCAGCCGCTGAGAAGCCCAAGAGATATACCATAGGGAAGGCCTTCCGCGATATCTTCATCCCCCTGGTGATTGCCTTCGCCGTAGCTATGTTCGTGCAGGCGACCGTCGCCAAGCCCTACAAGATCCCCTCGGGTTCCATGCTGCCGACCATCAA
>JAJRYJ010000024.1 GCA_024275795.1 Actinomycetes bacterium
AAGAATGCCAGAAACTGGGTCCTTGTATACAACACCAACAATGCGCCTATCTATTACGTATTGGATATCGGCGGCGGTTGTTTCCTGCCCGGACCAAATACTGCCTGCGATGTTCGTCTGTTGGGTCCCCATGAGATCTATACGCGGGAATTCGATAAGGTCATGAACGGCCCCGTGCGCGCCCTGGCCTGGCACGATGGCTACTTTGGCTCCAGCCCCGCTCCGTTCCTGGCCTCGCAACGCGTTACTTTCGGCCCGTCTTTCGGAGAGACCATGGGTTACCCCACCAGCGGACTGGCCGACAACTACCAGTGGACCTGGTATGACGAGAAATCGCCGGGCATGCAGAACTGGTTGCTGGTGAGCAACCCGACGCCTTCTGATATCACATACTCGGTGAAGATAGGCGGCAACCCCGTACCGGGCAAACAGAACCTTCCCCTGGCGTCCGGAGCCACGGAGTCCCACAGGTTCCCGGGCCTCATGGGCGGGCCGATGGAAGTGACCGCCTCGGGCGATATCTTCTCATCGCAGCGCGTCCTCTATAACGGCTACTTCAACGAAGTTGTGGGTCTGAACCTGAATTAAGCCCGCGAAGAGCGTGTTGAAGTGACCTTATCCCACTTCTGAAGATTGAACAACAGCAAAAGGAAGAAGGAGCAGGCGCTGGGCCTGCTCCTTCTTTCGCTCTATCGAGTAATTATCAGTTGAACCGCTTTCGAAGCATCAGGCTGGTGCAACCGATGGTTATCAGGGCAACTCCGATGAGGCCGAAGACCGCCATGTTTGCACCGGTGTCAGGCAGGGTGCCCGCGCTGAGATTTACCGAGGCTACATCGGCGGAAAGATCGCCGGATTCCAGTCCGGGAGTCACAGCGAGTCCTTCACAACCAAGGCATTCAGTCTTAGGGGATATCTTTTCAGACTGCTGGCCCTTGGAGTTTGTATAGCTCACCTTAGATTCATCGACCACGCTGGTCAAGCCGACGTCTTCCTGCAGGATGTCGAAACTCACCACCCAGGTCTGGCCAACAGTCATCAGTCCGATATTCCACGTCAGTTTCTTGTCAGCATCACTGATACTGGTGGGGTCGACAGAGAAAGTACCGGGTACATAATTAGCCAGCGACGACAGCACCTCCTGAACAACGACGTTCGACGCAGCCAGCGTGTTGAGTGTAGTGCCGATACTCTGATAGATACCATTTAGTTCGGCGGATGTGGGTGCGTAGTGGTAGTCGTTTGGAGTACTCGCCACTGACTTCAGTGTTGTTTCATCCGCCCCGGATCCCAAACCGATAGTGATGATATGGGTACCGGCGCTCTTGGCTGCAGCAGCCGCCACTACAGGATCGACACCGGCGTTCGCATGACCATCTGACAGCAGAGCGATGACGGGAAGGTTTCCTGGTTTATGGTGAGAACTTTGCAGTTCAGCCTGAGCTGCATTTATGCCTCCGCCCATATTCGTTGTTATTCCGGAACTCAACGAATTGATAGCGTTCTTTGCAGCATTCCCGTCGACCGTCAGTTGCTGAACGACCGACGCACTGGAGGCAAATTGCGCAACGCCAACCTGATCCGCTCCCAGATTCATGTTATCGACGAAATCCGAAGCCGCCGTTTGGGCGTCCTTCAGCTTCTGGCCGTCCATGCTGCCCGAGTTATCGATGACCAGCATGGTGTCTACCGGGGCTGCCGCTACTGATGCGTCGCCTACCGCCTCTACTGTTATCGTGATGGTTGAAACACAGCCGTCTGCAGTTTCCCTGGTATCGCTAATGGTCTTGTCGATAACGATATCGGGATCCTGGGCCAGTGCGATTCCTGTCAACAACATCACAAACAGTACCGTACTGAATAGTACCCCTACGATTCTCTTGAACATCATTCCTCCCCATGATAGTGGACTACAATCAATATTCGTGACTTGCAATACAAATTGTTTATTATATTTACTATTCACCTCCTATAAAACAATTATGTGCCCACTAATCCAGTCATAAGGTATGCAATAATACAACTTGGAAAATGAAGTTTCAAGCATGTATTTCATTTTAAGAGGATGTAAGTAAACAGACTCAACCTGCTGAACTTGGAACATGGTGAAGCTTTCCGTGTATCCCTGTCTGGTCAGGCTTCATGCACAAGGCGGTTCTGCATTTTAGGCAATAAACAAACTGGCTGGTATCGCGCGAAGACTCTTTCACCTGCAAGATGTACAAGGAAGGAAAACGCCGAACCTCCCGGTTCGGCGCAGTCGCGATTGCCCTAAGTTGCCCTGAGGGGAGCCTGCTCCCCCCGGCCGCGGTCAGTGGTGCCCGTTGCCGTTAGCGTTTCCACCGCCATTACCGTCTGCCTGGCCGCCGCTGTCGGCATCACCGTCGCCGGAGACGTGGTCATCCCCTGACGGCATGTCTTCGGCCTGAGCGCTTGAATCATCTGAAGAACCGTCGTCACCGCCCTGCTGGTGGGCGGCTTCACTGACAGCCATGCCGTGGTTCTCGATGACCTTGCCGTTGGGCAGGGTCCTGGTGCCGACAGCATCCTTGTCGCGGGCGACCTCGGACACGCTCGATCCGTGGTCGCTGTCGCCGTCATCGACACTGCCATCGTCAACACCACCGTCATCGCCGCTGTCGCCTTCAGCCCCGCCGGCATCATCACCATAGGCATCCTCGGCGACACTGACCCCATCGTCTCCGCCCGGCAACAGGGGCAGATGGCCCTCGGAGGCCAGCGCCACGCCCGAGGCTGCCACAAGGCTGATGATTACCGCTATCAACAGATTGAAACCCTTCATCACAAACCTTCCTTCAGGGCGATTCATTCAAGGCCGCTTACTATATCTCACTATATGTATCGACATGAGCAGCTGTTGCAGGAGAACCGTGCAGGCCGCGGCCTGTGGTGCGGGACGGCCGCCGGGGATATAATGCGTGACATACATCAACTGCGAAACGGAGGTCCGGATGCCACTCAGGAGATTCACCATCAGGCTGATGACGATCATCCTCGCCCTGGCGGTCGTGGCCGCACTGGCGGGCGTGAGCGCCTGCGGCACAGAAAGCACCACTGAGGACAACACTCAGGAAGAAACAGCCGCCGGCACATCGACCGGCACCGGCACATCGACCGGCACGATAACGACGCCGCAGGGCAACGTAACCATCACCTCGGTGACGGTCGAACCCCACGAGAACAACCCCGAGAACAAGTGGGTGAAGATAGCCACGGAATCGGAAGACGGCACTACTGGGACGGCGAGGGCCGTCTATGACGGCGTGGAGCGGACATCCATCATGCTCCGCTTCGACGGCGACCAGGAGAAGGAGGCCATCAGCATCTCCCAGGCCAACGGTAAACTGCAGGTGGGATTCCTCATCCCCAAGGACGCCAGCGAGTACATCCTGCTGTGGCCGGACAACGAGCCCATACCGCTGCAGGGTTTCATCGACAGCTGATAGACATCCGGATATCACAGCCGTAACATAACGTGAATCGCTCACATGGACGGCAGAAAGAATATTGACAGCAGGAGGACCGTCGGTTTCTGGATAATCACCATCGCAGAGGCGCTGCTGCTGCTGGTACTGCTGCTGGGGAAACCGCCGCCTTCATCGACTACGATTTCACCGTGGCGCTCGGCCTGCAGGAGCCGGAGAAGGAAGTCACCGCCCTGGGCGTCGCTATGAACAAGGGCTTCGGCGTCGGCGACACGCTCATTTACATACCACTGCTCGTGCTGGGCCTTGTCGGCTTATGGAGCAGAAAGATGTGGGGTGTTTTCGCCATGGCCGGCGCCATGGCCATCACCGCCTACTGGCCCGTGGCCTCCCTGTTCATCATCCTCTACGCCCGGGAGGTGCCCGGCTTCCACTTCCCCGGCCTGGCGGGCGTCGCCATTATGCTGGGTGGTCTGACCGTCTACGGCCTCTGGGCGCTCTGTTATCTCTACAGCCACAGGCAAACCCTGTCAGACAGCAGCAGGTAGTCGACACCGGGAAGCCGGGCCCCCCTTCCTGTACGAATAGCCTGATGGCATTATCATGTATTGTCGCCCCTGCGAGCCTGTGGTATCGTCACCCCTGCAACCCTGTGAAAACCTCCGCAATCAGCGACTCGTCCATATCGAGCACCGGAGCGTAGCTGAGCCTGTTGACCGGGAGGTCCGATGAAGAAGTCCGCCGTCATTCTGCTGATATTCAGCCTTGCCGTGATCACATCATCCCTGTCCGCCTGTGGCGACGATTCAACCACCTCCGCAGAACAGCCCGGCCGACAGCTGCTGAAGGAATACAGCCTGGAAGACACGGCGAAGACTGCCGCCGATTCGCTCGGCGGCGATTCGGAAGCGGCCACAGCCGTCATGGTGGCAACCACCAGGGGTTACTCTCCCAGCCAGGTAGCAAACGCGATCGAGTCCGGCGCTCTTGATGCGTCGGGCGCTATCGACAGCGTATCTCCGGAAAGGCCGGCGGAGGACATGCTTCCGGGCGCGGGCACGAGAGCCGGGTCGCCGACGGCCCCGGCTGCAGCGACAGCATCAGCGGCAAGGGTGCTCCTCAAGGCCGACGATACGGAAACCGGCCGGAGCCGGATAGAAGAGATCTTCCAGCAATTCGACCAGAAGGGCAAAGGCGGTCCCTGGCTGGCCTGGGTGCTGGGAGCGACGGCGCAAGGCTACAGCGCCGAGCAGATCATCGACTACCTGGGCGCGAACGCGCCCTTCGAGGACGACTCGCCGCCGACGCTGTTCGGCTTGCCCGTCCTGCTTGACGCCGACGGCGACATCCCCGAACCGGACCTGCCGGCCGACTGGCCCTATGAGGGCCGCAACGCCCTGGCCGACCTGCAGGACGATCCCAGCTTCTCAACCCATAACGACCTCACCGTGCTTGTCATCGGCCTGGTCAACGCCGGCTACTCGGAAGACCAGATGCAACAGATAACCGAGGCGGTCTGGAGCGACAGCGTGGGGCTGTGCACTACCGCCGTTGTGGAGGGCGAACCGCAGTTCGTTCCCTGTTTTATCCAGAACGGCAGCGTGGTGCCGCCCGCGAATGAGACGCAATGGACACCCGATGGGATACTGATCGAGCAGATAACGCCGGTCTGGCCCGTCTCCATCACGGACCTGGAGACCACGGCGGCCCTGGGGAGCGGTGAAACGGTCATCCTCGGCCTGAGGGCTTACACGCTCTCCGACGCCGGCACTGACGACCAGGCTGGGGAATATTTCCAGAAAGTGACTTCGGAAGATGTCTTCCTCGAAGTCCGCAGGGATTCATCGGGCTACTATGACGTCTCCGGCTCCTTCAGCATCGAGCTGGTGCAGGAGGAGGACCGTGACCAGGGCAACCTCTCTTACGAACCGGGCGAGAGGTGGGTCTATACCGGCACGTTCTCGCAGGACCCGGCCGCCGACAAACCCATAGCCATGGATGTGGTGATGACGGAGGGCCCCGCGGAAGGCGAGGAAGCCCTGGAGATCACCATCGGCGATGTCAACACCACCGGTCCCGGCGCCGATTTCACAGTAAGCCATTACGATGCCGACGGCGAACACACCGGTGACGTGGTCCAGAACAAGGATAACGTCGTCTGGGGGACGCTCTATTTCTTCAGGAACATGCCACCCTCGGGCCGGGGCAGTTTCATGAACATGGCCGGCGTCACCGTCTACTGGGAGGTCGTGGGGGTCGTCACCGAGCAACAGTGAGTCACAGCAGCCCCGCTGGACGACGTCCCCGTAATCAGGCGGCAATATTCAGCTATCCGGAGCCCGGTTTTGCCTATTGACAAGCGTCAGCTTCATGCGTACTCTTAATTTCCGGGTCTAACCCGGGCGCCCCAAGAGGTCTGGCGCCCTGGAAGCCGCCGGTTTCTTCGCGCCGGGGAGCTAACCCCCACTGGCACGGAGTGATAGCCAGAAGATTCGAAACCGGCATAGCCAGGACAAAACGCCAGCGTCACTTGGGGCGCATTCCTGTCCAGCCGTCAGGCAAATCCCCGGGAAAGCGGATAGCTGAATGAGGCGCACCCTTTCCATCAAGTGCATATATGTATACCTGGCGATGGCAGCCTTTGCCGTAGCCGGCAGCGTGGGACTGTCCTGCGGCGAAGAGGAAATAGCCACGGCGCCCGCCCAGGATACCCCCAACACGGCCACTAACGTCATCATCGAGCGTCCCGCCGAGGGTACAGTGCGGGTGCTCGATGCGCTGGAGGACACAATCGACAAGTCGGGCGGCCAGGTGCAGGCGCCTCCATGGGTGGACATCACCACGCTTACCATCATCAGGGACGAGCGTGGCTACAAGTTCGTGATGGATCTGGCCGGGGAACTGCCCGAACAGGTGGTCGAAGGCGGCATCGGCAGTCAGTGGGTCTTCAACCTCGATACAAACGGTGACGGCGAGCGTGACTGGAGCGTAACCGCCGCTTTGACGACCGGGGGCTGGCAGGTGCTGCTGTTCGACCACGAGACTAGCGCCAGCCTCAGCAACGCGGAGTTTCCCGGCTCCTTCATCCATCCGGGCAGCTCCATCGAATGGGAACTGGACCCGGCAACCATCGGTTCACCGGAAAGCCTCAGGTGGAGCGCCCTTGCGGAAGAGGTGGCCATTGCCCAGGACGTAGTCCCCCAGGACGGATGGCCTCGTGGTGAAGGCTGGCTGGATTTCCCCTAGAAACCGCCGGCCCCCGCCAACAACCGCTTCAGCGATAGATGACCATGCCGGCGATACCGACGATGATTGTCAGGGCGGCCGCCACAAGCCATATGGCCCGGGGCTTCTCCTCCATTACGCTCCAGAAAAACCCGCCTATGCAGAAAAGCCCTGCTATCAGCGCTATGAAGAAAGCTACCTGCGCCAAGGTCGATACCCCCTGCAATCCTGCAGTTTAACGATTGACGCCATCGTTATTTGCCTCTATCCTATTTTATATGAATATGACAGCCTGTCCATTCTGTGAGAAAACCATCAAGAAAGCGTCACCGGACCTTTACGAGGCCTGCCCTCTCTGCGGATACAGCTCGGCCCGCGTCGACACGGGCGGCGACCAATACCTGATCATCGACAGCCGCCTGCCCAACCTGATGGAGACCTTCACCCGGCTGCAGAAGCGCGAGCGCGACGCCGTGATTGTCATCGACCGCCGCATCGGTCAGAACCCGATCGCAGGCGCGGACCGGCGCCGCTAGGCTCCGCCGGTACTGTTTTTCAGGCATTTTCGCCGTTAATCCCCGTTAACCTGCCCTTAACCTGTTCTTAACCTTGCTCTGCTAGTATTCTTGGTGGCTGTTGACCTTCAGCCTCCCCAAGCAGGAAGGCCTGCAATGTAGCTCCAGCAGGTTTTGCAGGCCTTCCTGTGCCCGCCCTCTTAGGTCCGGGAGGTTCTTCTACCTTCTACCAACCGGCCCGGACGGGGTCAGCAGACCGCAACAGGCCGGCGTCGCGGCAGAGGCGCCCAGAAGGCCGAGGCGGACTGCTTCTGCAGGATTTCCAATCTCTTCGAAGAATTCCCTAAAGTTCTCTGAAAACCTGTCGATACTCATGCTACGTCAGCAAAGGTTCGCCTCACTCACGGGCGATCACTAGGGGCAGGAGGTGAAGTTCAGTATGGGATACTGCGACAAGTGTCAATCCGCCGGCTCCGTCAACAGGTACGGGTACTGCGAGATCTGCGGTACCGAACATGATTCCGGGGGGAGCATGCAGCTTGTTACGGACCCAGCGGCTTCAATTGAGCCTCGCAGCACATACGGCTTCTCACCCGCTAGTTAGGGGCGGCCCGCAAGGGCAAAGTGAGATTTGATGCCGGCACGGAGAGACAACCGTACGGCGCAAAAAGAAGAGGCGGCCACGAGATGGCCGCTCTTCTTGTGAGACGTTATATCAGCCGGCGCCCGGGGCGCCGGTTTTTCCTTTTCGGACGGGCCCGCGTCGGCAGCCGGGCAGGCGCCTAGAGTACGGGCAGGTTCTGGTCCAGCTCCCAGGGGGTCACCTGGGTGCGGTACTCGAACCATTCCTTGCGCTTGAGCTCGATGAGACGGCTGAAGACGTGGTCGCCCAGGGCCTTGCGCAACAGTTCGCTCTTCTCCGCCTTGGCCACCGCCTGGCCCAGGCTCTCGGGCAGCATCTCGATGCCCAGCTCCTTGCGCTCGCCGTCGCTCAGGTCATAGAGGTTCATCTCCATGGGCTCCGGCAGCTCGTAACCCTGCTCGATGCCCTCCAGGCCCGCCTGCAGCATCACAGCGAAAGTAAGGTAGGGATTGCATGCCGGGTCGGGGCTGCGGAACTCGCAGCGGGTGGCCTTCTCCTGGCCGGGATGGTACATGGGCACCCGCACCAGCGCCGAGCGGTTGCGCCGCGACCATGACTTGTATACCGGGGCCTCGTAGCCGGGCACCAGGCGCTTGTAGGAATTGACCCACTGGGCGAAGATGACGCAGATTTCGCTGGCGTGTTTGAGCAGGCCGGCGATGTAACCCTTGCCCACGTCGCTGAGGTAGTACTTGTCGTTGGCGTCGAAGAAAGCGTTGTCATCGCCCTTGAACAGCGACTGGTGCGTGTGCATGCCGCTGCCGTTCTCACCATAGAGCGGCTTGGGCATGAAGGTGGCGTAGACGCCGTTCTTCTCGGCCACTTCCTTGACCACAAGGCGATAAGTGATAGCGTCGTCGGCTATCTTGAGGGCGTCGTTGTAACGGATGTCGATCTCGTGCTGGCTGGGGCCCACCTCGTGATGGCTGTACTCCACGTCGATGCCCATCTCCTCCAGCGCCAGCACCGTCTCGCGCCTGAGGTCGCTGGCCACATCCAGCGGCGTCAGGTCGAAATAGCCGCCGCGGTCGAGAATCTCGGTGCCGCTGGAATCCTTGAAGTAGAAGAACTCCAGCTCGGGGCCGACGAAATAATGGTCGAAGCCCATGTCGGCGGCGCGATTGAGCGCCTTCTTCAGCTGGAAGCGGGGGTCGCCCTCATAGGGCTTGCGGTCCGGCGTCAGCACGTCGCAGATCATGCGGCCGACGGCCTTCTCCTGGGGGCGCCAGGGCAGCACCTTGAAGGTCGAGGGGTCGGGCATGGCGATCATGTCGCTCTCCTCGATGTCCTGGTAGCCGGTGATGGAGGAACCGTCGAAGCCCATGCCGCTCTCCAGGGCCGTCTCCAGCTCGCTCTCCGTCACGGCGAAGCTCTTGAGCTGTCCCATGATGTCGGTGAACCAGAACCTGATGAACTTCACGTCCTGGTCCTTGACGATCTTCATTACCTGTTCCTTGTCCATCGCTTTCGACTCCTCCTCGATTGATAAAAACTTTTTCAGGGTGGTTTCGTATGGCCAATTGTATAAGCCCGATGCCGGGCCAATAATGGCCATATGTCCATATCTTTCCTGAATTATTTATACAAATGTCTAAACAGGAATTGCCGCGATTCTGCCGGAGGCGGCCGCAACCGCCTAAATGGCCTCGATACCCCGGTCAGAGGTGCGGATGCGGTAGGCGTCCATCACCGGCAGCAGGAAGATCTTGCCGTCTCCGATATTGCCGGTACGGGCTGAGTTGACTATCTCCTCGACAATGTGGTCCACGTCCTCGTTGGGAGCCACTATCTCCATGATCACCTTGGGCAGCAGGTTCACCTTCACCTTGAGGCCGCGGTAATGTTCGATGTGCCCCTTCTGGCGCCCGTGGCCCTTCACTTCCCAGACGGTCATGCCATAGACGCCGATATCCTCCATGGCCTGCATGACATCATGCAGCCGCTCGCCCTTGAAAACGCATTTGATCAGGGTCATGTTGCTGGAAGCGAGGTTCATCTAGATCAACTCCTCGGGGTAGGCCTTGCCGGAGTGGATGGTCAGGTCCGAGCCCAGCATCTCCTCCTGGGGCGAGAGGCGTAAACCGATGGTCAGCTTGAGGATGCCGTAGGTCGCCGTGGAGACCGCCAGGGCGATGGCGATGCAGATGGCCGTTCCCGTTAACTGCGACAGTAAGGCGACGCCGCCCAGCCCGCCCAGGGAACTGAGGCCGAAGATGCCCGCGGCGATGCCGCCCCAGGCGCCGCAGATGCCGTGCAGGGGCCAGACGCCCAGTACGTCATCGATGCGCAGTTTCTCATTGGCCCAGAGGAAGCCCTTGACGAAGATGACGCCGGCGACTGCGCCGACGATGAACGACGATATGGGATGCATGATGTCGGAGCCTGCGCATACGGCGACCAGGCCGGCGAGGGCTCCGTTATAGATGAAGACACTGTCATTGCGGGATATGACCATCGCCGCCAGCAAGCCGCCTCCCATCGCCAGCAGCGAGTTGGCCGCCACCAGGCCCGAGATGGCGGGCAGCGTCGCGGCGGAGGCTACGTTGAAGCCGAACCATCCCACCATCAGCAGCCAGCTCCCCAGGGCCAGGAAGGGGACGCTATGGATGGGGATTGGACGGCTGTCGCCGTTGAGATAACGGCCGATGCGCGGGCCCAGCAGGATGATGGCCGGCAACGCCAGCCAGCCGCCCATGGCGTGGACGACCACGGAGCCGGCGTAATCATGGAAGCCGGCGCCGAAGGCGTCCGCGAGCCAGCCGTCATCTGCCCCGAGGACGTTGAAGCGTCCCCAGACCAGCCCCTCGAAGAAGGGATAGGCCGTAGCCACGAGTACGGCGCCGCCGATGATCTGGGGCGCGAACTTCATGCGCTCGGCGATGCCGCCGCTGATGATGGCGGGGATGACTGCGGCGAAACAGAGCAGGAAGAAGAAATGTGCCAGGTCGTAGGAGTTGGCTTCCAGCAGACCGGTGGCGGAACCGAAGAAGGCGATGCCGTAGGCGAGTGGGAAACCAATGACGAAATAGACCACCGTGGACATAGCCCAGTCGGTGGGAATCTTGGTAAGCGCGTTGACGATATTCTTCTTGCGTACGCTGCCGGCTTCAAGAAACGCGAAACCCGCATGCATCGAGAAGATAAGCACGGCTCCCCAGAGGAGGAAAAAGACATTCCCGGCCGTGACGATTTCCGTTAGACCCGTTGGGGCATTCACTGATTGCTCTCCTTTCAGACTTGCCTGGACATTGCGATTATAGGAGCGAGTTCAATGAAGATGATTGGCCGGATGTATATAATCACCGCCCCTGTTTTTGTACTTTTGGGAAGAAGGATGGAGCAGGGAAGATAACGGGCGGGGCCCCTGCGGGGCCCCGCCCGTTCGGCAGGGAACATCAACGCGTCCAGGCGTCGGAGAGCCTGTTCCTAGCCGATGGCTTCACGCCCGCGCTCGCCGGTGCGGATGCGTACCGCCTGCTCCAGCTCCTGCACGAAGATCTTGCCGTCTCCGATCTCACCGGTGCGGGCGCCCGCGATGATGGCGTCGATGGTGTCTTCGACGAACTCCTCGTTGACGGCGATATCCAGACGTACCTTCTTCAGCAGGTTGACCTAGATGTCGACGCCGCGGTATGTCTCCTGGTAGCCCATCTGCTGTCCGCAACCCAGGGCGTTGGTAACGGACATCCGCTTGATGTCCTTCTCATAGAGCGCCTGCTTGACGTCGTTCAGCTTCTCGGGCTGTATGTATGCGATTACCAGTTTCATCTCAGCTCCTTGTCTGTCCCGTGTTATGGCGCCGTCCGCCCTGCGGCGGCGGCTTCAGCTCGTGGTGAAAATCTGGAAGCCGCTGTAGGCCTCCATGCCGTGCTCGCCCACGTCGAGGCCGCGCAGCTCCTGCTTGCGCGTCACCCGCAGACCGACGGTCTTCTTCACCAGGTAGAACATCACCAGACCCAGCCCGAAGGCCCAGCCGAAGGCGGTGAGCACACCGACCACCTGGACGCCCAGCTGGTGCAGGCCGCCGCCGTAGAAGAGCCCGCCATCGATGGCGAAGAGGCCCACGGCCAGGGTCCCCCAGGCGCCGCAGACCCCGTGGACGCTCACGGCTCCCACCGGGTCGTCTATCCTGAGTACACGGTCGATGAACAGTACGCTCAGGACCACCAGTACACCGGCGACGGCGCCGATGGCCATGGCTCCATAACCCGAGACCGAATAGCAGCCGGCGGTGATGCCCACCAGGCCCGCCAGGGCGCCGTTGAGCGCCATGGACCCGTCCGGTTTCTTCGATATCAGCCAGGAGGCGGTCATCGCGGCGATCGCCCCCATCGCCGCCGCCAGGTTGGTCGTCAGGGCGATGCGTCCTATCTCGCCGTCGCCGATGGTGGTGCTGCCCGGATTGAAGCCGAACCAGCCGAACCAGAGGATGAAAACGCCCAGGGCCGCCAGGGCCATGTTGTGTCCCGGTATCGCCCTGGCCTTGCCGTCAGGGCCGTACTTGCCGATGCGCGCGCCGAGAACGATGGCGCCCGCCAGCGCCAGCCAGCCGCCCACGGAATGCACCACGGTGGAACCGGCGAAATCAACGAAGCCCATGCCCTCGAGCCAGCCGCCGCCACTGCCCAGCCCGCCCCAGGCCCAGGAACCGAAGACCGGGTAGATGAAAGCGCAGATGAAGACGCTGTAGACGATGTAGGACTTGAACCTGGTGCGTTCCGCCATGGCGCCGGAGACGATGGTGGCGGCGGTGCCCGCGAATACGGTCTGAAACAGCAGGAAGGTGAAATCCCAGTCAGCCCCCGCCCAGTCCACGCCCGAGAGCGCAAAATCCGTGGTACCGAACAAACCGTTGGTGGCGCCGAACATCAGCCCGAATCCCACCAGGAAGAAGGCGATGCTGCCGATGGAGAAGTCCATCAGGTTCTTCATCAGGATGTTGACCGTGTTCTTTGCCCTGGTGAAGCCGCTCTCCACCATGGCGAAGCCAGCCTGCATGAAGAACACCAGGAAGGCGGCCAGACAGGTCCAGACGATGTCTATGTTCGCCTGCAGCTGTGCGAGCGCCTCGGTGGTCGTTTGCGCGTCCATAGGGTGTCACCTCCAGTGACTTGGGTCCTTGCCGCAGCCTGCGGCAACCGTGCAGAACCAGTCTAGGGGGTGATCACCGCCGATTCCTTATACTATTGTCACAAGCGTGCAGTCCGGCGATTGGACAGATGGGCGGTGGGATAATTGGGAAAGAACGGAGGAAAGAACAAGCTGGGGCTGAAGGAACTGGTCGCCATGGGCGTGGGCGGCATGATCGGCGGCGGCATCTTCTCGGTGCTGGGCCTGGCCGTCGCCATCAGCGGCAAAGCGGCGCCGCTGGCCTTCATCCTCGGCAGCGTCATCGCTTTCACTGGGGGGTACTCATACATCAAGCTCGCACTGGCCTTCCACAGTGACGGCGCCAGCTTCACCTACCTTGAGCGGGCCTTCCCCCGGCATACCAATATCGCGGGAATCGCCGGCTGGACGGTTATCGCCGGCTACGTGGGCACCCTGTCGCTCTATGCCTTCACCTTCGGCGCCTATGGCTCCGACCTGCTGGGCCTGGCAGACTCAAAGCCGACGCGGCTGCTGCTGTCCGCTGCGGTGCTGTTGTTCTTCATGCTCATAAACCTGCGCGGCGTCAAAGCCAGCGGCTTCGCCGAGGACCTGGTCGTCTATGTCAAGATAGCCCTGCTGGCGGCCTTCGGCGTTGTGGGTCTGTTCCGGGTGGACGCCGACCACCTGACGCCGGTGTTGAGCGAGGGGCTGCCGTCCGTCTTCATGGCCGGTGCGCTGATATTCGTCGCCTACGAGGGTTTCGAACTGATAACGAACGCCGTCTGCGAAACCCGCAGGCCCGACAGGAACATCCCCCGGGGCATCTACATTTCCATCGCAGTTACCTCCATTATCTACATCGTCCTGACGGTGGTCGCCATAGGCAATCTTTCCCTGGAACAGCTGACCGCCGCCGAGGAGTACGCCCTGGCGGTGGTCGCCCAGCCGGTCTTCGGCGATACGGGGCGCGTGCTGGTGGCGGTGGCGGCGCTGCTGGCCACCTCCTCGGCCATCAACAGCACCGCCTTCGGCGCCTCGCGGATGATGGCGGAGATGGCCGTCGACGCCAAGCTGCCCCATGCCTTCTCCTTCCGTACCCGCACCCGGGTGCCCTGGCTGGCAGTGGTCGTGCTCACCCTCTTCGCCCTGGTGTTCACGCTCACGGGCGACCTCAAGACCATAGCCTCCTACGCCAGCATGACCTTCCTGCTGGTCTCCATCGGCGTCTCCGTGGCGAACCTGCGCCTGAGGGAAAAGACGGGGAGCAGCGTCTGGCTGATACTGGCGGGGATAGTGCTGATGGGCGGCACCGCGGCGACGCTCACCTTCTACCTGCTTCGCACGAGGCCGCTGACGCTTGTCATCATCGGCGCCATCTATCTGGCGGTACTGCTGTTCGAGCTGCTCTTCAGCAAGCGGCGGTTACTGCTCCGTCCCAGGACGCGTCCCTGACGGCCCACGCCGAGAAGTAGGCCCCCCGCTTCTGACCGATGCCGATGGCCCCCTTGGTGAGGTAGAGGGCCCAGGCCCAGTCGGGTTCGAAGGCGCTGGTGGTGGATGACCAGTAGCCCTCCTGTACCTGCTCGAAGGGATGGCCGTCCGGCAGCGCCGGGCTGTGACGCTCCAGGTCCACCAGCGTGTCCAGCTCGTTGATGTTGGGCAGGCGCCAGCCATAGCCCTTCCCCGGAGGCGTACCTTCAGGGTTGAGGGACGCCGCAGCCTTCAGGGCTTCCTCCCAGGTAAGGACGCCGCCGGTCAGGTCCGCCAGGCGCCGCCAGCGGAGGCCGGTCAGCAGGTCGGTCACCGTATCGCCGTCGGCCTCGAAGCGTGGCCCTGGCGGGGACGGACTCTCCGCATCGCCGCAGACGGGCCAGAGCATGAAGTACTGCTGCTTGTTCCCGTAGAAACAGCGGGCGCCCTCCATGTGCACATACCAGGCATATTCGCGGTTGATGGCGGCGGTGGTGGAGGTCCAGTACCAGTTGAGCATGACGTTGCGAAAAGGGTGTCCCTGCGGCAGCGCCGGGTTGCGCTCCTGGAAACTGAGCAGGCTCCTGAGCTCACGGCGGTCGGGCAGCCGCCAGCCGTCGCGGCCCAGCGCCGTCTCCATGTTCATGCGCTCCACGAAGTCGTGGGCCTCGCTCCAGTCCAGGGGGTACTCGGCGATGCCGGCGTCGCGGGCCCATTCCAGGCCGGTCAGGTTGTCCCGCACCAGCGCTCCCCCGGGACCGTCGGGCAGGCTGAAGCGCGGCTGGGGCCAGGGCGCCCCCCGGCGGAGCTCCCCGTCCTGGCCGCTGCCCGGGCAGGGAATCAGTCCCCCTGCAGCGTCATAGCAATTTACCTGGCCTGTCTGTATATAAGCGTGATCCATGGTCTCTGAAGCGTGTTTGGTGGTCTCCGGTCCGTTCCCGCGCCGGCCGACTGAATATATCACCTGGTGTCCACGAAGAGAATTATTGACATAAATCACACCGTAAACGACCCTGAATCATATTTAATTCGCTGGAAGTTGGCATAATCATATTAGGTGATGCCAGCGGCCACCGGGCAGCGGGCACGACGAGCGCAGTACCGTGACGGCGAACGGAAGGGAAGGCATGTTCAAGGAAGTCCCACTGGAGAAATGGCGATGCCCCGGCATATTCCGCAGCATCGAGTTCCTTCCCTGCCCGGAATGCGGCGACGAAGTCGAATTCTACCCCCAGGACATGGTGATGCAGTGCTTGACCTGCGGCCATGAACTGAGCCGCCAGTCCAGCTCCTGCCTTTCCCACTGCCCCGCCAAACAGTCGAGCTGCTACCGGAACATGGTGCGCCAGCACGCGGTGCGGGAGCTCGAAGACGGCGGCGGGGACGCCGCCCCCCGTTCCCCCTCCCACGGGGACGAAGACTGACTCCAGGCTCCGCTCCTGATAACATGGCGCAAGCGTTATCGCAGGGTGCAAGCGTTATCGACCGATCGGGGCAGCAGTGGACGACAGCCTTTATCTCGTGATCTTCGCTGCAGTCGGCTTCCTGGTGCTGATGGTGGTGATCGTATCCATCGTCTCCAGGGCGTCGGGCGGCATGCGGAAAAACCGGCGACGCCTGATGCAGCTGGGCCAGGATGCCCAGGCCACTGTGCTGTCGCTGCAGGAGAGCGGCGGGCCGCTGGCGGGCGGCGACTACCGGCGCGTGAAGCTGCGGCTTGAGGTAATGCCGCCGGGCCGGCCCTCATACGGGGCGCGGGTTGTCGAATATCTGCCCCGGGAGGCGCTGGAACAGGTGCAGCCCGGTTCGGAGATCACGGTCAGATATGATCCTTCGCGCCCCAAATCCGTTGTTCTGGCGGACCTGCCCGCAGATGGACGGTTCGGAGGATGGCAGGCCGGGGATTCCGGGGAACATCAAACAGGGGAGTACGGGAGACAACGGACAGAGGAGTACGGGAAACCGCAGGCGCGGCGCGAGCCGAAGGCTTCCACCAATCCCTCAAAGCGGCTGCTGCTGTACGTACTGCTGCCGATGATACTGCTGCTCGCCATCGCCGCCATCGCCACCTCCATGTTCTTCTCAGCCTACAATGACGTGATAGACGAGGCGGTGGCGCCGCTCGATGATACCGGAAACAGGAGCGTCCGGGCCTCCTTCGGCAGTTACGAGCTGGTGGCGGTCTCCCTGAGCGACCCCTTCGTGCCGGCGGCGGACAGCGTCTTCGGCCCCGCTCCCGGCAACAGATGGGTCCTGCTGCAGCCTATCGTGCGCAACCTGGGTGACGACAGCCTGGACCTGACATGGTCATCCATGGAACTTGAGGCGGACGACGGCCTTACTTACAGCCCGGTGATAATCGCCGACTCGATCGACCTGTTCCGGATCCGCGGCCTCGCCCCCGGGGCCAAATACACGGGGGACCTGGTGTTCGAGCTGCCCGCGGGGGCGAGGCCGCGGGTACTCAGGGACACCCTCAGGGACTATGATTTCGACCTGACAGCCGCGCCCTGAGCGCCAGCGTGTCCGGGTCGACTGTCTTGCCCGACGCCGACAGGTAGTCAAGGTTGATGTCGATGGCCAGCAGCAGGGCCGCATCCACATCGGCGGCCGCCAGCCGGCGCAGCTCATCCACGCGTTCGTAACCGCGGCCGGGCTCGATGTGGTCCGCGAGGAAAAAGAGTTTGTCGGCGATATCCATGTCCGGATGCCCGGCCGTATGGTAATACACGGCGCTCACCACGCGGGGGTCGTCGATGCCGAGTTCGCGCCGCGCCATCTCCATCCCCACCCTGCCGTGCAGCAGCACGGGGCTGATACGGTCTACCTGGCGCAGCGGCAGTTCCCACTCCCCGGCCCGGCGCAACAGTTCATCGCCCGCAAGCTCCCGGGCGCAGTCATGCACCATGGCGGCCAGCTGCAGCGGCGCAGCCTCGACGCCATGGCTGTCCGCGAGGTCCGTGGCGGCGGCCAGCACCCCCTCGCTGTGTAGCAGACGCCGCGAAGACACCTTCTCCGCAAGCCACCGCCGGACAGCTTCCAGGTCAGTCACAGCTTCGCGGCTAGTTGACCATGTCGAAGGGCACCTGGCTCTCGGGCACGGCCGCCCACTCGATGTAGGACACCCGCCACTCCCCGTCCACTTCAACGAGCTGGATCTCGCCGCTCAGGACCAGGGGCTCGCCGCCGCCGGACGGCACCAGTGTCCCCTGGATGATAAAGGGCACCGCCTCGCCCTCCTTGCCCTGGGGCTTGAAGACCAGGTCTTCCACCTGGTAGGGCCCTCCGTAGGTGGATTCCGATTCGCTGATATACCTGTTCAGGTCCCAGTTCTGTTTCTCGTATGATTCCTCCGCCAGCAGGTCGTAGGCGCTCTCGAAGTCACCGTTGACATAAAGGGTGATGTAATCCTCCGCCACGCCGGATGCGTCCCGCTTGCTCTCACAAGCCACCGCCGTGAGCGGCAGGGTCGCGGCCGCCAGAACCATCAGGATGAAAAAGACCCGCCTGTTTCCAGTCATTTCAAAGCCTCCCCTTTCTGAAGAACCCGGGACGTCCCCTCCCCTGTCACCGGTCCGGGGTCATTGACCCCGAAAAACGATTCCGCTTCAATCGAACGCCGCCGGCCTCTGTCCGTCAGCCAGGTGCGCCCTGACCTCCGCCAGGTGGCGCTCGCTGGTTCGCTGTTCCGAGAGTATCGGCAGGTCGTCGAAATCAAAAAAGTCCACATCCATGGTCTCATCACTGGGGCGGGCCTCGCCGCCCGTAATCTCGCAGAGGAAGACTATCTTGTAGGCGTGGTAGAACTCCAGGGGACGGCCGCTGCGGTTGGCATCGAAGACACCCAGCACCTTGCGTGGGACGACCTCGAAGCCGCTCTCCTCCCAGACCTCCCGCGCCACCATCTCCGAGGGCAGGTCGCCCACGTCGGCCCAGCCGCCGGGCATGCACCAGCGCTGGTCGCGCCGCTCCTGCACCAGCAGTATCTTCCCCTGGCGCACGCAGGCGCCGCGCACGTCTATCTTGGCGGTGGCATAGCCGGGCTGGGCCGATAAGTTCTCCACCAGCTCGTCCTTCTTGAGCAAGGTGCTCATCTCCACCATCTCGGCGGCGATCTCGTAGAGGCGCGTATAGCGCTGTATCTCGTAGTCGGTGGTGGCGAAGGCGAGGCCGGTCTGGCTCAGCTGCTGGATCTCCCGTCCCCACTTCAGCCACTTGGGTGTGCGTTCATCGCCCATCCGGGTCATTCGCTGCTGAACATCTCCTGTCCATAAGGCCAGAAAGCATCCCGCTCGCCGGCGTCCCACTGATCACGGAGCCCGGCGGCCGCCAGGTCCCAGTCAGGCCTTATCTTCTTTGTGATGGCACGGAAGTCCTGTCTTATCTCCTCCGGTGTGGGTCTGCCCCAGTACCAGTAGCCGTTGTAGATGGAATGGATTACCAGACCCGGCTCGAGCATGAATGTGTGCGGCTGCATCGGATCGTGGAACGGGTCCGTATATTCCTGGATGTCCAGATCCTTCTGGATGATGCGCTCCGTATCCGACAGGAAAGGCCAGTGGGCCCCGAGGGCGCCCCGCCATTCATAACAACGGAGCTGGTCGTCGGTGCTGATGGTGACTATCTTCGAATAGGAGACCTCGATTTCCGGTTCCATCGCTGTCAGCCACACGTGCTGGCGGTGTTCCTTCGGTCAGTAACCGCCGCGCGAAAGCACCAGACACATGGGGTCGTTGCCCTGTATACCGGAGAGACTGCGCTTTCTTCCTGCATGGTCGTGCAACTCGTAATCGGGGAACACGGCTCCAGGGACGATATCCGCTCTCATGGCTCCTCCTCGGTGACTGATACAGTAATTCTATCCGTCTGCGGAAAAGCTAATCCTGAAGTATTGTGGGGAGGACCCGGAGGCCGCTGCGTCTGCCGCCGCCCGTTGCCGGCGCTGTCGTCAGCTGCCGACCACTGCGGGCCGGCGCTTTCCCCGGCGCCGCCTGCCCCTGCGGGCGCCGCCGTTGTAGGCCAGCTTCCGGGCCTTCCTGGGGACCCGGTCGGCGCTGGGCACATAGCGGTCCGTATAATTGAATCCATCCAGGTCGCGGCATTCGATGGTGCTGCCGATGAGGCCCTCGATCGCCCTCAGTTCACCGGATTCATCCGCAGCCATGAAGCTGATGGCAGTGCCGTCGGCGCCGGCGCGGGCCGTGCGGCCGATACGGTGCACGTAGACCTCGGCGTCCTGGGGCATGTCGAAGTTGATCACGTGGGAGATGTTGTCCACATCAATGCCGCGGGCGACGATATCGGTCGCCACCAGCACGCGGCATTTGCCGCTCTTGAAGGCGTCCAGCGTGCGCTGGCGCTGTGACTGGCTCAGGTTCGAATGGATGGGCGCCCCCTTGATGCCGCTGCGCTTAAGCTGCCGGCAGACACGGTCGGCCCGGTGCTTGGTGCGGGTGAAGACCAGCACCCGGTGCAGGTCCCGCTGCTTGAGCAGCTCCACCAGCAGTTCCGATTTCTGGCGCGCGTTGACCGGGTAGACCGACTGCTCGATGGCCTCCACCGGCGTAGCGCTCGATTCGATATCGATGCGCTCGGGACTGCTGAGCGTCGACTTGATCACCGTCAGCACCTTGGGGGACATGGTCGCCGAGAACAGCAGGTTCTGCCGCTTCTCCGGCAGCAGGTTGATGATGCGCCTGACATCCGGCCAGAAGCCCATATCGAGCATGCGGTCCGCCTCGTCCAGCACGAGCACGTCCACACGGTCGAGCTTGAGGTTGCCGCGCCTCTGCAGGTCCAGCAGCCGTCCCGGCGTCGCCACCAGCACGTCCACGCCGCGGCGGAGCTTGTCGATCTGCGGCTGGTAGCCGACCCCGCCGAACACCGCCATGGACCTGTGGCCCGTGGAGCGCGATATCTCGTGAGTGAATTCCTGTATCTGGAGGGCGAGTTCCCTCGTGGGCGTGACGATCAGCGCCTTGATGCCCTTGCCCTTGCGCATCCGCTGAAGGATGGGAAGGATGAAGGCGGCGGTCTTGCCGGTGCCCGTCTGGGCGCAACCGACGATGTCTTTTCCCTTGAGAGCCCGGGGAATCGCTTCTTTCTGAATCGGGGTGGGCTCTGTGTACCCCATGGCCTCGACGCCTTTCAGCAGGCGTTCCTGCAGGCCTAGCTCTGCAAATGGCATATATCTCCTTTGTTCCGTGGACCTCTATGGATCACACCGTGGGTGCAGACGCAGTTGATCCATGAAGGCTCTACCACAGAACTGGGAGCGGGGATAAACCGTGTCATGCGTTGACTAACAGCTAGTATTATATGGGAAATCTGGCAGAGATGCCAACCGGGTGGAAAAACCGGCCTCAGGAGCGCTGCCAGTCGCGCGTCGCTTCCGGCGCCTGACGCACCAGCGGCCGGCTGGCCCGCCGCCAGGCTTCGATGCCGCCTGACAGGTTGTATACCCTGGAAAATCCGAATTCCTTCAGCAATTTGCAGACGAACTCCGAACGGCGGCCGCTGCGGCAACTGAGGATGATCGGCTTCTCGGCATGCTGTTTCAGGTTCTCTATCTCGTAGCCGATGCGGCTGTAGGGGATGAGCTTGGAGTCAGGGATGCTGCCGACCGCCAGTTCGCGCGGCTCACGCACATCCACCATCAGCGCGTCGCCGTTCCTCAACATCTCCTCGGCCTCGTGGGAATCCAGCTGCCGGCAGCCCCTTTCCTCGACAGCCTCTCTGCCGGAATCCCGTGCGTCTGCCGCCGCGCCCCGTGCGTCCGCCGCCGCGTGATATCTTTCCCTGTCACCCTCTCCGCCGTTCATCTGCAGCACCACTCCATTCCCTTTTCGCATAACAGTAACCATACCGGCAAGGCCGGTTTTTCTGAACTATTCGACGCGGCGGTGCGGAAAAGGATTCAAATGAACTTCCTGGTCTTCTCGTTCCAGGACATGACAATGTAATAAGCCAGCATGATGCCGATTATCAGGGTCACCGTCCCGTAATAGGAGATGTACCAGGGCAGATAGATGCCGGTCCCCATGGCGGATCTGAGCGTCTGCGAATGCCTGAGCGCCAGCGTTCCCAGCGAGTTGGCGATTCCCATGAACAGGAAGGCCACCATCAGCTTGATGCTTCCCTCCGCCGAACGCCAGCAGGTGCCGCTGGCGCAGCCCCCGGCGAAGGGCATGCCGAAGCCGAAGATGAGGCCGCCGACGAAGCTGCCGACCCAGAAGGTGGGGAAGACATAGGCGTCCTCGGCGCGCAGGCCGCCGGCCTTGAGCGCCGCGAAGCCGACGACACTGACAATCACGGCGATGGCCATGCCCCGCGGCTGTTGCGCGTTACCCGAGATAAAGGGCTCGCGGAAGGACTGCAGGAAGGCGAAGCGGCTGCGGTGCAGGATGAGTCCGAAAGCCGTACCGGCCACCAGCAGCCCGCCGATCTTCGCGTAGTCCACGCCCGAGGCCGCATCGAAGCCGCGCCAGCCGTAGAGCAGCGCCGCCGCGAAGGTTGCGGCGATCGCCGCCGCCCCCATGTACGGCTGGGTGCGTTTCCAGTCGAACGCCCCCTCGCGGCGCTTGCGCGGCCGCCCTTCCCCCCGCTTGAAGCGCAGGTGCTGCACCTCCCAGTAATAATAATGAACCTCGAGGAAGGCCCCCAGCAGCAGGCCCGCCATCATCGCCAGGCCGCCCAGGGACATGGCGCTGGTGGCGCTGAAGAAGCCGCCTACGTTGCAGCCGGCGGCCATGGCGGCGCCGATGCCCATCAGCGAGCCGCCCACGGCGCTGCGCGCCATCTCGAAGGGCGGCGGCTTCTTTATCTGGAACTGCTTCGAGAGCAGCGCCGAGGCTAAGGCCCCCCAGAGCAGTCCGAAGGTGAGGATGGAGCTGCTGCTGGCGATGGGGCTCCGCTGCGGATGCCAGTCGTAGATGCCCAGGCCGTAAAAGATCCAGTCGACCCATTCCCTGAGGCCGCCGATGACGCCCCAGGGGCGCGCCCAGGCGAAGGTGATGACGCTGGTGATGCCGATGAGCAGGCCGCCGAGCCAGACTGGCCAGTTGTTGAAAAAGACCCTGCCGTAGGCTTCCGCCAGCATCTCGGCCAGGGCGCCGCGCTGTTTCTCCTCGTTCATAATGGACAACCCTACCAGCGAAGACGCCCTTTTTTCCAGACGGGGGGCTTAACGTTGGTTAACATTAACTACACCTGAAATTCATATCGATGTGGAATAATGGGATTGTACTTAAAGACAAAAACCCTTCATCCTCTTTAAGCACAAAGCAGACAGCTATCTTTCGCAAGTGAACGGCGCCCCCCTCCAGGCGCCGTTTGCTATTGGGGGGAGGCGACGGGGCGCGGAGCCGCGTCGGCGGCCGGAGGCTCACCGTTCACAATAAACCCGATCACCACCGGATATGTGATGGCGCTTTTCTCGCGCACGTTCACCATGTCGATGACATCGTGGGGCAGGCCCAGCGATATGTCGAAGCTGTAACCGGTGACGTCTGTCCCCGATTCCCGCCAGCTGTCCACCAGCTCGTCCGTGAGTTTGTTGGAGACCTGCCGGTCATTCTCATTGGTGATGACGCTGATGTCCTTCACGGCCGGCGGGGAGTCGACGGCCTGGCTGCGCGTGGCGCGCCCCAGCAACAGGAACTGGGAGACGCCGTGGGTGGACTCTCCCTGGTAGATATGGTCACTCGCGGCCTCGGATGAGGAGATGAAATCGAAATCGGGCGAGCGGGAAAACAGATTGATGAACATGTAGTCAAGTGGCGATGGCAATCGGTAGATGCCGAGGAAGGGCGCCACCAGCACCACCCTGTCCACATCGCCGCGGTTCTGGGCGATCCAGCCGCAGACGGTGCCGCCCCCGGAGATGCCGGCAACGGTCACCTCGTCCCCCAGTCCCACCGCGATATCCACCGCCTCATCGGCATAGACGACCAGATCCTCCGCCGTGAGCCGACTGAGCTCGCCCACGTCCATGGACTCAAGACCGTGATAGGGCATGCGCAATATCAGCACATTGTATCCCTGGCCGTAGAGCTCCTCCCCCATCTCCACGAACTGGCGCGGCGAGTTGGTGAGTCCGTGTATCAGCACCGCCACCCGCTGCGTCCTTTCTCCGTGGGTGAGCAGCCTGCTCTCACAGGTGTCGCAGAGCTTGCCCTGCTCATCGGCGATGATGGCGTCGAAGCGGGCGACCGCCTCCTCGTAGGAGTCCGCCGGGTCCGGCTGCGACTTGAGCCCGCCCGTGCCCACCGGGATCAGGGCCAGCAACAGGGCCACGGCCAGCAGCCCTCCCAGTATGAAGGCCAGTATCTTCAGCGTTCGCTTCAGAGGACGCTCCCCTTCTCCTCTTCCACGTGCTTGCGCAGCTCCCCGGTGATGTACTCGAAGGCCTCGTCCACCGAGTCGGTGATGATGAACAGGTCCTTGAACTCCGGGTCGATGGTGCCGTAGCGCACCAGGGCGTCGAAGTCGATCACCTCGGTCCAGAACTTCTCGCAGAAGAGGACGATGGGCAGGTGCTTGCGGAACTTGCTGGTCTTGATCAGCGTCAGGAACTCGAACAGCTCGTCCATGGTACCGTAGCCGCCGGGGAAATAGATGGCGGCCTTGGCCAGGTAGGCGAGCCAGAACTTCCTCATGAAGAAATAGTGGAAGTGGAAGATGAGGTCGCGGGTGATGTACTTGTTATACGTCTGCTCGTCCGGGATGGAGATGGCCATGCCCACGTTGACCCCGCGGGCGCGCGAGGCGCCGCGGTTGGCCGCCTCCATGACGCCGGGACCGCCGCCGGTGGTGACCACGAAGCGGTGCTCGTGGTCCGCCAGGCCCTTGGACCAGAGGGTGAGGCGCTCCGCCAGTTCGCTGGCCGCCTCGTAGTAAGCCGACATCTCCAGCTGCATCTCGGCGTGCTCGATTCGCTGCTTATCTTTGGACTTCCGGGCCTTTTTCAGCTCCACCTCAGCCTTCCCCCTGGGGATGAGTCTGGCCGATCCCATGAAGACGATGGTGTCGATGATGTTGTGGGCCTCGAGGCGGCTCTTGGCCTCGACGTATTCTGAGAGGATCCTGATGAGGCGCCCCTCCCGGGATTCCAGGAAATCCAGGTTCTGGTAGGCGGTAAGTACGGGTTTCTCGTGCCTTGCGGTTGCCGCGGGCTTGCGTTTTCTCGATTTCGCCATTCTTCACCGTTCTTCTCGTTGTCGATGCCTGGCGCAGATTATATTGTCACAGGTTGGAGTTTGAAACCAATCGCCCATATTCGCATCTAATAGCTACAAGCAGGGACAGGGAGGGATATTCTGAAAAGCAGGAGGGAAGACAGGATGACACCCGAGGAACGCAACCAGCGAATCGATGAACTGAAACAGGACCTGGCGGAGCTGCGCAAGGTCAAGTCATCCCACGGCGGCCACGCCATCGATTTCCAGATGCTGGAGATCGAGGACCAGATAGCGGAGCTCAGGCAGCAGCAGAAGGCCGGCTAGCATCGACGGGTCCCGGAGCGGACCGGAGCGCCGTCTCAGGCCCTCTCGTTGAGTTCCTGTTCGAAAACGGCGAAAGTCTCCTGGTCGAACAGCACGAATGTGACCTGCTGCAGCGATGTGCCCCCTTTCAGGAAATCCGTGACGGTAGCTATCGCTATGGCGGCCGCCTGCTCCAGCGGATAGCCGTATGCGCCGGTGCTGAGAGACGGAAAAGCCATGGAAGCAAGCCCCAGCTTCGCGGCCGCCTCCAGGGAACTGCGATAGGCGCCTGCCAGCAGCCCGGCCTCGCCCCTGTCGCCCCCCTTCCACCTGGGCCCCACCGCATGAATCACATGACGCGCTCTCAACTTTCCGGCCCCGGTGACACAGGCGGTCCCCGTGGGGCAGCCGCCGATGCGGCGGCATTCTTCCATGATTTCGGGGCCGCCGGCGCGGTGGATGGCGCCGTCCACGCCGCCGCCGCCCCTGAGGCCCGCGTTGGCGGCGTTGACGATGGCGTCCACGGCCTGGAGCGTGATATCCCCCCGCACCAGCGCCAGCGTCCTGCCCTTGATATCGACTTTCATTCCCGGTATAGCCTCTGGTGAACGCTAGAAGTTGATCGTGACGCTCTCGCTGTCGCAGAGGTCGATGCCCTCGGCGTCCAGCCTGGCGGTGACGCGCCATTCCAGGTAGGTGCGACCGCCCCCCATGAGTTCCATGCCCAGCTTCAGGGTCTTGCCGAGGCTGGAGTCGAAGAAGCCGTCATCGCGGTCCGAAGGCGTGGTGAGCTGGAAGTCGTATTCGCTCACCTGTCCCGCCGGGTAGCTCTTCGCCTCCTCGATGGTCTGTTCAGAGCGGAAGATCTCGCGCGTACGGGTCCGGGTCTGTTCCCTGCCCTTGCTGTCGTGGTAACGCTCCTGCCTCACTTCCTTCCCCACCAGCGCCACGAACAGGCGCTTGCCCTCGATGGGCCTGCGGGTCTTCATCGTAAACGACCCCTCTACCGTTTCACCCGGGTTGAAGCCGCGCCGGGCCAGCGTCAGCCTGATGCTGCCGCGCATACGCCTGGCGATGTAGTAACCGGCGATTGAGCCGACCGTGAGCACCACGGCGGCAACGATGATGATTACCATGAGAGTTGAAGACATGAGGCGGCATCACTCCCTCTCCAGTCGGGGGAAAAGATACTTGTCTATTTATATATCCACCCCGGAAAACCTCTGATTTGCGGTTTCGGCGCCATCGAGTTCCTCGACTACGGAATCACTACGGCAGGGAGTCACTACCGCCGGGGCCGGGCCGGCTAACGCAGGCGGTAGACGGCGCCGATGTCACCGCTTGCGGACCACGTGGGAAAGGGCGAATCCGAGAAGAAGATGGCGTCGTCAGCGATCGTCAGGAAGGACAGCCAGTTGGGAACCGGGTAGCTCTTCTCTTCAGTCAGCAGCTGCCATAGCTGCTCGCCGGTTTCAGCGTTTATCGCAGTGACCTGCGTCTGCACCGGGTAGCTGTCGGCACATCCCTGCCCCATCTCGATGCAGGCGTAGTCGTTCTCCCAGTCGACCATGTTCATGTTCTCAAAGGTATAGATGGTGCCGGCGTCGATGGCCACGGTCTGCTCACGCCCCATTGCTGATGGGTCATCGTTTATCTCCCGGCTCCATGATTCCTCACCGCTATCAATGTCCAGCGCGTAAAGGGTGGCCTCGGCGCTCGCTACCGGGACAAGCTCGCTGGGGCCGGCTTCCATCCTCGAGTCGACGAGATAGACACGGTTGCCGAAGGAGCCGACGATCTTGAAGTTCTCATATGACGATTCGCTGAGCTCCGTATCGGCGGTCAGTTGCCATTTTTCCCCGCCGGTAGCCGCGTCGACCGCGACCACCGTGGCCCTGCCGCCGTTTTTCTTGGCGGCATCGACGCCGGTGACGATCAACGTATCGCCGCAGAGCCGGTAGTCGACGAAATGCTTGCCGCTGCTGTAGCTCCATTGCTCGCCGCCCGTCTCCGGGTCCAGCGCCTTGATGTTGGATTCGTAACTGATCCTCACCCGCCTGTCCTCGAGCGGGGTCACCTGGCTTTCCTCGAGGATATAGACCGTATCCGCGGTTGCGGCGTCGCGCACGACCTTGGCGCCGCGGTCCAGCCGCCATTTCTCAGCGCCCGTCTGTTTGTCGATGGCGATGAACCGGTCCGTCCTGGGACGCTCATCCTCGTAATGGCAGTAGAGGTTCCCGCCTGCCACCTCCTGGAAACAGGTCTCATCGCTGACCACGCGCCGCCAGAGTTGCTCACCGGTGCCGAGGTCGACGGCGGCGAACGCCGTTCCCCGCTCCTCCATACTGGAAACATCCAGGTACGCCTTGCCGTCTTCGATGATGGCCAGCAGGAGGATGTCCCCGCCGGCGGAGAAGACCTGCCTTGTTCCCCCCGAGTCGAGGCTTCTCGCCATGATGGCGCTGCAGTCCATTTCCCCCGCCTCGCCGGATTGACTGCAGGCGGAGTCCTTGCCTATGTAGTACATCAGGCCGTCGGAAATATAGATGGGCGTCATCCCCGATTCCGTCCCGAGGCTGCCGTAGACATTGCCGCCCTCAAGGACGAGCTGCAGTGCGCCCGATGGTTGCGTGATGCTGTCTGCGGCCTGCCCGGATTCCTCCGCCCCGGCCCGACCTTCAGGCTGAACAGCGTCATCGGACGGTGTCTCGGCCGCGGCCTGCCCGCCGGAGTCATCGTCGCCGCCAAAGCCCGGGTCATAGCTGCAGGCGGAAACAGCCAGGGAAGCGGTCAGTACGATCATCAGAAGGACGAACAGGTTGATAGAGGTCGTTCTGTTGGTATTCATGAGCCCAAGCCTCCCGCAGTCTCGTTTTTCTGCACATCTGTCGGCACTCAAGTCAAACAGCTTGAGGCCCTGGATGCCGGGCGTGAGAGCGGGCGTCGGACGTGAGAGGACGGTACGCAACAGATGCAACCACGTCCCCTGGCGGGGCCGCTAGATGTTCTCCTCCATCTCCCAGACGCCCGTGGGGCAGGTGCCGGCGCAGAAGCCGCAACCGATGCAGAGCTCATCGTTGACCTCGTAGGCGAAGACGCCGTCCTCGCCCTCGACGCGGCTGATGGCGTCGTAGTAGCAGGTGACCACGCACATGCCGCAGTCGCGGCAGAGACCGCAGGACATGCAGCGGTCCGCCTCCTGCTCGGGGCGGAACTCGTCCAGCGGCTCGCTCTCGTAATAGGCGGTGCGCACGCGCTCGTAGGGTATGACCTGCCTCAGTTCGGGGGCGACGTCGTAGTCCATCATCAGGGCGTGCACGGCGTCGGCGGCGGCGCGCCCCTGGCCGATGGCGTCGGTGATCAGGCCCGGTCTGGTGGCGTCGCCCACGGCGAAGACCTTGAGGTCGGAGGTCTGGCCGATGTCGTTGACGGTGATGTGGCCGCGCTCGGTGTTGATGCCCCGGGGCAGGAAATCGAGCACGGGCACGTCGCCGATGGAGATGATCACCTCGTCGGCGTCGATGTGGCTGCCGTCCTCGAAATGGAGGCGACCCTTCTTCCTGTCGAACTTCTTCGTCACCCTGGGCCAGAGGATCTCGGTGCCGCGCTCGCGCGCCATCTCCTGCTCCCTGCCGAAGCTGGCCGGCGGCTGGATGTCCACCGCCACCACCGACTCCGCCCCCAGGTCGTAGGCCTGGCAGGCGATGTCCATGCCCACGTTGCCGGCGCCGATGACCGCTACCTTCCTGCCGCGCAGGTCGAACTCAGGCTCCAGCTCCAGGTTGACCGACTTGAGGAAGTCGATGCCGGGGATAACATCCTCCCAGCCGGGGAACCTGATCATGCGCGCCTCGTGGGCGCCGGTAGCGATGATCACCGTCTCGTGTTCGTCGTAAATGCTGTCGAAAAGCTTGCGGTCGACGCGCGTATCCAGGTGGACGTTGATGCCCAGGGCCTGGAAACGCTCGATCTCCTTCTCAAGCACCTCCCGGGGCAGGCGCGAGCGCGGGATGCACCATTCGATCTTGCCGCCGAGCCTGCCGGTTGCTTCATAGAGGTCCACGTCGTGGCCCTTGAGCGCCAGTTGCCAGGCGGCGGACATACCGCCGGGGCCGCCGCCGATGACCGCCACCTTGCGGCCCGTGGGCCTGGCCTTTGCCGGTGGCGGCAGCTCCATGCTCAAGCGCCCCAGTCGCTGGATGTCCAGCGGCTGGTCCAGCACCACGCCGCGGGTGCAGGCGTCCATGCAGAGGTTGGGGCAGACCTGGCCGCAGACCGTCGCCGGGAAGGGGCTGTACCTGAGCACCAGCTCCAGCGCCTCCTGGAGCTTCCCCTGGCGGATGAGCAGGCTGCGCTCGTGTGAGGGTATGCGCGAGGGGCATGCATGGGCGCAGGGCGGCAGATATTTGTTGTTGTTCCATGAGGGCCGGAAGCGCCGGTCCCCGCCGGTGGTGATATAGGGCAGCAGCGTGCGCTCATGCTCCAGGTACTCGCCGAAGATGCCGCCCTCGCCGACGCCGGGCTCCCAGATTGTGCGGCGGAACTCGGAGGTGCTCATCTTCATGGGGCTGCGCGCCGCCTTCTCCGCCGGCGTGTAGGCGATGAACTTGCGCCAGTCGGCGGAGTCGCGGGTCAGTTCCTCCAGGTAATCCATGCGATCGATAGCCTTGAGGTAAGGCTTGATGTTGGTGGCGAGCCATTCCCAGTCCTGTTCCGTCATCTCCAGCAGGCGCACGTCGTTTTCGCTGTAGCCCTGGATGGGGCCGCGGAAATAGATGGTGCCGCCCACCATGCCCACGCAGGGCCGGTAGCCGAGGATGTTGTCCGGGTTGCGCGGCTCGACGCCGCAGACCACGGCGATGCCGCCGGCCTTGAACTCGGCGAATGAGTCGCCCACGTCGCGGAAATACCAGGACTGCAGCGGCTCGAAGCGCGGGTTGTACTTGGTCATGGTCTCGCAGCGGGCGCCGGCACCGCCCTGCACGTAGAGGATGCCCTGGGCGCCGGCGTTATGGGCGCCGTTGGTGACGTCGCCGAGCACGGTTATCTTCGCGCCGCAGTTGATCCAGCCCACGTCGTCGGAGACCGAGCCGCGCACCAGTATCTCGGTCCCCTCCATGCCCATGCTGCCCAGGCGCTGGCCCACGGGACCGTCGACGGTGATGCGGATCTTCCTGCCCCGCGGCCAGATGCGGCCGCCGATGCCGTGCTGGCCGTCGGCCTTGATGGTCAGCCGCGTCTCGCCCTTGGCGACGGTGGCCTGAATCTGCTCCTCCAGCTCCCGGGAGGAGACGCGCTGCCCTTTTATGTTTCCCTTGATGACCATATGGCTCTCAGGCTCTTGCCTCTTTTTTCAACATTCCCCTTTAACGAGTTACTGACTTTTGTGAACCTACGTCCCTCAGACGACGTGCTTGATCTTGAGGCGCTCGGCGATCTCGCGGTTGGAGCAGCCGAGGCCGTCGGACATGCCAATGGGCAGCTCGGTGCTGCGGCCCATGGGCGCGAATATCTTCCTCAGTTCCATGTCCGCCGCCTTGAACACGTCCACCACGCGCTCCGCTACCATGTCCGGGTCCAGCCGCCGGTAGAGGCGCGGGTCCTGGGTGGTGATGCCCCGCGGGCAGCGTCCCGTGTTGCAGAGGTTGCAGCGGTTGTACTCGTCGCCGAAACACTGGGCCGCCGCCTGCATCATGTACTTGCCGCTGTCCACGGCGGAGGCGCCCAGCATGATCATGGCGGCGGCGTTGGCCGCCAGGGCGCCGCTCTTGCCCATGCCGCCGGCGGCGATCAGCGGCAGCTCGTTCTGCTTGCCCTGGGCCACCAGGTCCAGGTAGCAATCGCGGATGTTGGTGGCGATGGGATGGCCCATCTTGTCCATGGAGACGTTGTAGGCGGCGCCGGTGCCGCCGTCCTCGCCGTCGATGCACAGCGCCGCGGCGTAGGGATTCCTGACGGCGTTGTTGAGCACCGCCTGCGCCGTGGTGGTTCCGGATATCTTCGGATAGACCGGCACGCGGAAGCCCCAGGCCATGGACATGGACTGGATCATCTTCGCCACCGCCTCCTCGATGGAATACTTGGTCTGGTGCGTAGGCGGCGAGGCCAGGTCGACGAACTCGGGCACGCCGCGTATCTGGGCGATCAGCTTCAGCACCTTGTAGGCCATCAGCAGACCGCCGTCGCCGGGCTTGGCCCCCTGGCCGTACTTGATCTCGATGCCCGCCGGGTCCTCGGTCATCTCCGGGATGGCGTGCACGATCTCGTCCCAGCCGAAATAGCCGGAGGCGATCTGCAGGATGAAATATTTGGCGAAACGCGACTTCAG
>JAJRYJ010000025.1 GCA_024275795.1 Actinomycetes bacterium
AATGAGCCTGGAGCAGGAACTACAAGCACACGCGGGCCTTAAGGCCATCCATGATGCGGCCATGACCGACATCGGCAGGGCCGCCTCCCCGGATGAGCTGGAAGACGCCCGCGTAAAATACCTCGGCCGCAAGAGCGAACTCTCGCTGCTGCTTCGCAGCATCCCCGAGCTTCCCCCGGAGGAGCGGCCCGTCGTCGGCAGGCTGGGCAACCGGCTGCGCGGCCGCCTGGAACAGGCCATCAGTGACCGCAGGCAGGAGCTGGAGGGCGGCGAGTTGGAAGCTCGGCTGGCGGAGGAGAAGGTCGATATCACCCTGCCCGGTCAGCCCTTTCCCCAGGGGCACCTGCACCTGATCACCCAGACCATGTGGGAGATAGAGGACATCTTTACCGGCCTGGGATACCGTGTCGCCGAAGGCCCGGAGGTGGAGACCGACTACTATAATTTCACGGCGCTCAACACGCCGGAGGGACACCCGGCCCGTTCAGAGCACGACACATTCTTCATCGACGGCCACCCGGACCTGCTGCTCCGCACCCAGACCTCGCCCGTACAGGTGCGGGTGATGGAGAAGGAGGAGCCGCCGGTCTATATCATCAGTCCCGGCAAGGTCTACCGGCGCGACTCTGACGCCACCCATACGCCCATGTTCCACCAGGTGGAAGGGCTGGCGGTAGACACGAGCGTCACCATGGCCGACCTCAAGGGCACGCTGGAGACCTTCACCAAGGCCATGTTCGGAGTGGAGCGCGAGATCCGCATGCGACCCCATTTCTTCCCCTTCACCGAACCCAGCGTGGAGATCGATGTCTCCTGCATGATCTGCGGCGGCAGCGGCTGCCGGGCCTGCAAGAATATCGGCTGGCTGGAGATACTGGGTGCGGGCATGGTGGACCCCAACGTCTTCGGCTTCGTCGATTATGATCCGGACGAGGTGCAGGGCTTCGCTTTCGGCATGGGCGTGGAGCGCATCGCCATGCTCAAGCACCGCATGACCGATATCCGCATGTTCTATGATAACGACCTGCGCCTGATAAGGCAGTTCTGATGAAGGTACCGCTTTCCTGGCTGAGAGAATTCGTGGCGGTGGAGATGTCCGCCGGGGAACTGGCTGACCGCCTGGCGCTCACCGGCACCGAGGTGGAGCGGGTGTCGCGGGTGGGCATCCCAGCCGATGACGGCAACCTGGAGCGCTTCGTCATCGGCCGGGTGAAGACCGTTGAACCCCATCCCGACGCCGACCGGCTGGTGCTCTGTCAGGTGGACATCGGCGGTGAGACCAGCCAGATCATCTGCGGCGCGAAGAACTTCGGCGAAGGGGACAAGGTGGCTGTCTGTATTCCCGGCGGCACCCTTCCCGACGGCCGCACCCTGGAGGCGGCCGAGATACGAGGCGTCGAGTCCCACGGCATGATGTGCTCAGAGGCGGAGCTGGGGCTGGCGACCGAATCTCCCGGTATCATGGTGCTGCCCGAGGACGCCCCCGTGGGCGAAAAGCTCAACGATTACATCCCAGTCAGCGACGAGGTGCTGGAGCTGGAGGTCACCCCCAACCGTCCCGACTGTCTCTCCATCTACGGGGTGGCGCGGGAGGTGGCCGCCATCACCGGGACGGAGCTGGCGCCGGAGCCTGTCGCGGATGTGGAGGCCGCCGCCGGGGGCGGTATCGACGATTTCATAGAGATTTCCGTGGACGATCCCGATCTTTGCCTCCGCTACGGCGCCCGGCTGATCAAGGGGGTAAACATCGGTGAATCGCCCGCCTGGCTCAAGGCGCGCATCGTCGCCGCCGGCATGCGTCCGGTCAACAACGTGGTAGACATCACCAATTACGTGATGTGGACCCTGGGCGAGCCCATGCATGCCTTTGACCTGGCGAAGATCGCCGGGGGCAGGCTTGTGGCCAGGCGCGCCCGCGATGGCGAGAAGCTGGTAACCATCGACGGCACGGAGCGCACGCTCACCGGTGAGATGCTGGTTATCGCCGACGCCGAGAAGCCCAGCGCCGTTGCCGGCATCATGGGCAGCGAGGCCAGCGAGGTCACCGAAGACACCACGGACATCCTGCTGGAGGCGGCCAATTTCCACGGGCCCAATATCCTGGCCACCTCGATGGAGCTGGGTCTCAGGAGCGACTCCAGCACCCGTTTTGAGAAGGGGCTGGACCCGGAGCTGGTGCCCAGGGCGCTGGCCATGGCCTCACGGATGATGGTGGAGCTCTGCGGCGGCAGCCTGGTGCCGGGCCAGGTGGACATCTACGCCGAGCCCATGCAGAAGGGCGTCGTGCACCTGCGGCAGGAAAAGCTTTCCGGGCTGCTGGGCATCGATATCCCCGGGGAGGAGGCGCAGGCGATCCTGGGACGTCTCGGTTTCGAGGTTGAAACGGAGGCGGAGGGCCTGCGTGCCGTAGTGCCCAGCTTCCGGGCCGACGTCGAGCGCGAGGTCGACCTGGTGGAAGAAGTGGCGCGCGTATTCGGCCTCGACCTGATTCCGCCGACGCTGCCCAGTGAGATGCGGGTCCTGGGCGGCCTCTCGGCGCGGCAGCAGGCCGAACGCGACATCAGCCGCACGCTGGCGGCGCGCGGGCTCAACGAGGTCATCACCTATACTTTCGTCCCCGGCAATTTCGCCGACAGGCTGCGGCTGCTGGAGGACGACCCCCGGCGCCGAGCGCTGCGGCTGTCCAACCCCCTGTCTGTGGAGCAGTCGGTGATGCGCACGCTGATGTTGCCGAGCCTGCTGGATATAGTCGCCGGCAACCTCTCACAGCGCAACCGCGACGTCAACATCTTCGAGCTGGGGCGGGTTTACCTTCCCCGCGAGGGCGGCAAGCTGCCCGACGAGCGGCGCGCGGTGGGCGGTTGCCTCTGTGGCTCGCTGGCGGGGGAGACCTGGCTGGGAGGAGGCGGCGACAGCGGCTATTTCACCGCCAAGGGGCTGGTGGAAGCGGTGTTCGCCACGGTCAGGGGGGAATTCGACACCCGGGCGGCCCGGGAGCCCTTCCTGCATCCGGGCAAGTCGGCGGACATCTATATCGGCGGTGCCGCCGCCGGCTACCTGGGCGAGGTGCATCCTCTGGTGCTGAAGGCCCACGGCATCGAGCAGCCGGTCACCGCCTTCGAGATAGACGAACAGGCGCTGCTGGAGAACGCCGCAGGCATCGTCCAGTTCGAGGACCTGATCACCTATCCCGCCTCCTTCCAGGACATCGCCGTCATCGTCGACGCCGACATCACCGCGGACCAGGTGCTGGACACGGTGCGACAGGCGGGCTCGGAGTTGCTGCACTCGGCGCGCGTCTTCGATATCTATGAAGGCGAGCAGGTGGGGGAGGGCAGGCGCAGCATCGCCCTCAGGCTGGAGTTCCGTTCGCCGGAACGGACCCTGACGGACGCGGAGGTGGACGCGGCCCGCGAGAAGATCGTCAGCGCCCTGGCCGAGGCCCACGGGGCCGAGCTGCGCACCTGACTCCGGGTTTCAGGCAAGCCCACCGGCCCATTCCCTTGTTATTTATACAGGAATTATAAACGAAATTTGACATATACTGTATAAATATTCTAAAATCTGCCATTATATTCAATATCTAGGCAGGATTATGCATTTATTTACATCCAAATTCGTGGAGCGCCCCCGGCAGGTGGAGGAACTGCCCGGTAGCGTCAGCACGCCATCCGGTTTCAAGGCCGCCGGTGTCGCCGCCGGCATCAAGGCTTCCGGCAACCGGGACGTGGGCTTGCTGGTCTCGGAGCAGCCCTGTTCCTCGGCGGCGGTCTTCACCACCAACGCGGCGGCGGCCGCACCCATCATCATCAGCCGGGAGGCGGCGGCCTCAGGTGAGCTCCGGGCCGTCGTGGTAAACAGCGGCAACGCCAACGCCTGCACCAGGGAGCAGGGCCTGACTGACGCGCGGGTGATGGCGGCGGCGGCGTCCGAGGCCATCGGCATCGAGGCGGACCGCATCGCCGTGGCTTCCACCGGTATCATTGGTGAGCCCCTGCCCATGGAAAAAGTAACGGCGGGCATCAACACCGCTGCCGCGGAGTTGTCGCGGCACGGGGGCGGCGACTTGGCTGAAGCCATCAGGACCACGGACCGGCTGGACAAGGCCGGCGCCGTGGAGGTGAAGCTGCCCGAGGGAAAGGTGCGCATCGGCGCCTGCGCCAAGGGGGCGGGCATGATAGCCCCCGAAATGGCCACCATGCTGGCTTTCATCACCACCGATGCCGCGGTGTCCCCCGGGGCCCTGGGGGGGATGCTCAAGACGGCTTCCGCCGCTTCCTTCAACACCGTCAGCGTCGATGGCGACATGAGCACCAACGATTGCCTGCTGCTGCTGGCCAACGGGTCCAGCGGCATCTCCATCGAGAGCGGCAGCGTCGAGATGGAGCTGTTCGGCGAAGCCCTGGCGGCGGTCTGCAAGGGGCTGGCGCTGAAGATGGTGGCCGACGGCGAGGGCGCCACCAGGACAGTGGAGTTCAAGGTGAGCGGCGCCGCCGACGCCGGCGAAGCGCTCCGGGTGGCGCGGGCGAACGCCACCTCGACGCTGGTGCGCACGGCTTTCTACGGCCGCGACGCCAACTGGGGCCGTATCATGGCCGCCACCGGCGCGGCGTTGGCGGGAGCGGGAGCGCTGGCGGCCGACATCCATTACGAGAGCATCTGCCTGGCCCGGGACGGCGCCGCCTGCCCGGAAGCCGCCGCCGACGGGCAGCGGCTGCAGGCGGTCATGGAACAACAGGAGATATCTGTCAGCGTCGACCTCAAGCGCGGCGAGGCTTCCCATACCATGTACTTTTCCGACCTGACGCACGACTACGTGACCCTGAACGCGGAATACACCACCTGAAGGAGCGAAGCGATGAACGACAAGCACCGCAAGCGGGTCGAGATACTGCTGGAGGCGCTTCCCTATATCAAGGAGTTCTCCGGCTCCACCGTCGTCATCAAGTACGGCGGCAGCGCCATGACCAGCGAGGAGCTCAAGGGGGACTTCGCCACCGACGTGGCGCTGCTCAAGTACGTGGGCATCAACCCGGTGATCGTCCATGGCGGCGGCCCCGACATCAGCTCCTACATGCAGCGGCTGGGCATGGAGGTCAGCTTCGTCCAGGGCCTGCGGGTCACGGACGCCGCCACCATGGAGCTGGCGCGCATGGTGCTTGTGGGCAAGGTCAACAAGGAGGTGGTCTCGCTGATCAACCAGCACGGCGTGCCCGCCTTCGGCATCGGCGGCGAGGACGGCCGCCTGATACTGGCGGAGAAGCGCATGGTCAGGGACGAGGACGGCGAGGAGGTGGACATCGGCCAGGTGGGCCGTATCGTCGACATCAACATCGGTATCCTGGAGAACCTGGGCCGGGACTTCATCCCGGTGGTCGCCTCCGTGGGCACGGGCGCCGACGGCACCAGCTACAACATCAACGCCGACGAGGTGGCCGCCGCCCTGGCGACGGCGCTGGAGGCGGAGAAGGTCATCTTCCTCACGGATGTGGAGGGCCTGTTCGGGGACATGGAGCAGCGGGATTCGCTGATATCGGAATGCTCGCTGGAATGCGTGGGCAAGATGCTGGCGGGACATAAGATCTCACGGGGGATGATCCCCAAGCTCAAGGCGATCGAGAGCGCCATCGAGGCGGGAGTCAACAGCGCCCATATCATCGACGGCCGCGTGCCCCACGCGGTGCTGCTGGAGATATTCACCCGGGCCGGCATCGGCACCAAGGTGGCCTAGGCGGCTGACCGCACCGGGCTGCGAACCAGGAAAGGGAAGAGATATCAACAGGGAGAGGACATGAGTGAGGCCAGCCGGGACATCATCGGGCTCTACGACGACTACGTCATGCCCACCTACGCGCGGCAGCCGGTGGCTTTCGTGCGCGGCGAGGGCTGTTACCTCTATGACGCGGAGGGAAACGCCTGCCTGGATTTCATCACCGGCCTCTCGGTGAACATACTCGGCCATTGCCACCCTGCGGTGGTGGCGGCGGTGCAGCGGCAGGTGGCCGAGCTCGGCCATGTCTCCAACCTCTACCACACGCGGCCCGGCGGCGAACTGGCGCGGCTGATCTCGCGGAACAGCCTCGGCGGCAAGGTCTTTTTCTCCAACAGCGGCGCCGAGGCCAATGAATGCGCCATCAAGCTGGCGCGCAAGTTCGGGCGCGACAGCGGCGACGCGGCCGGCGCTTACGGCAGGCATCGCATCGTCGTGCTGGAGAACGGTTTTCACGGGCGCACCATGGCCACGCTCACGGCCACGGCCCAGCCGGCCAAACAGGAGCCCTTCAGGCCGCTGCTGCCGGGCTTCACCTATGTGCCGTTCAACGACACGGCGGCGCTGGAGGCGGCCATGGGCGACGATGTCTGCGCGGTGATGCTGGAACCGGTACAGGGCGAGGGCGGCGTCTATCCGCTGACGCAGGAGTTCGTCGACGCGGCGCGCCGGCTGACCAGGGAAAAGGGGGCGCTGCTCATCTTCGACGAGGTGCAGACGGGCATGGGGCGCACCGGCACGCTGTTCGCCTATGAACATTACGGCGTCGAGCCGGACGTGATGACCCTGGCCAAGGGGTTGGGTGGCGGCATGCCCATCGGCGCTACGGTGGCAGCTCCCGAATACTCGCAGGTGCTGTCGGCGGGGCTGCACGGGTCCACCTTCGGCGGCGGACCGGTGGCCTGCGCCGCGGGCGTGGCGGTGTTCGGCGAGCTGCTGGCTCCCGGCTTCCTTGAGTCCGTGCGGAAAAAGGGTAATTATATGCAATCACAGCTTATGGAGCTCGCCGCCGACGGCCTGGTGGTCGAGGTGCGGGGCCGGGGCCTGATGTGGGCGGTGGAGCTGACCGCAGCCGCAGCGCCTGATGGTGCAGGCGCGGCCGCAGCCGCCGAGGCGAACGGGACGGCGCCGGCGGCGGCAGTCGTGAGCGCGGCGCTCGAGCAGGGGATAATCCTCAACAACACCTCGCCGACGACGTTGAGGTTCCTGCCGCCGCTTACGGTTGAGATGGATATGATCGACCGGGTGATGGATTTCCTGCACGGCGCCCTGGCGGGGCCGTCGGCATGAGCCCCCGCGGGGGCGGAGAGGGCGGAGAGATGAAACGGGATTTTCTCAAGGTGACGGACCTGGAGCCGGGCGAGATACTAGCCTTGATAGAGGCTGCCAGGGCCAACAGGGGCGAGCAGTCGGAGCTGCTCAAGGGCCGGAACCTGGGCATGATCTTCTCCAAGCCCTCCACGCGCACGCGCATATCCTTCACCGTGGCCACCTACGACCTGGGCGGACATGTGACCTTCATCAGCGAGAGCGAGCTGCAGCTGGGGCGGGGGGAGACCATCTCCGACACCGCCCGCATACTGTCGTCCTACCTGGACGCGGTGGTCATCCGCACCTTCCGCCAGGAGGACGTGGAGGAGCTGGCGGCGGCGGCGGGCATACCGGTGATCAACGGGCTTACGGACGAGCGCCATCCCTGCCAGGCGCTGGCTGACATCATGACCATCTCCCAGTTCCACGACGACCTGGGCCGGGTGAAGGTAGTCTACCTGGGGGACGGCAACAACGTGGCGGCGTCCCTGATGATCATCGGCGCCGCTGTCGGCTGCGAGGTGGTGGTCTGCACGCCGCCGGAGCTGCCGCTGGAGCCGTGGGCCGTGGCCGAGGCCGAGGCGCTGGCAGCCGACAGCGGCGCCCGGGTCAGCCTCAGCCACGATCCCGCTGAGGCGGTGCGCGGAGCGGACTTCCTCTATACGGACGTCTGGTTCAGCATGGGCCAGCAGAAGAACCCCAGCAAGAGCGCCAAGCTGCAGCCCTACCAGATAAACGACGCACTGCTGGCGCAGGCCGGCGAGAGCTGCCGCGTGATGCACTGCCTGCCGGCGCACCGGGGCGAGGAGATAACCGCCGAGGTGATGGACGGTCCCCGTTCCATCGTCTTTCAGCAGGCGGAGAACCGGCTGCACGCGCAGAAGGAACTGCTGAAACTATTGATGAAAGATGCGTAAACGGGAACGCCAACAGCTGATAGAGACGCTGATCAGGCAGAAGCGGCTGTCCACCCAGGCGGAGCTGGTGGCGGCGCTCGGCAAACACAAGTGCGAGGTTACCCAGGCGACGGTCTCGCGGGACATGCGGGAGATGGGCGTGCGCAAGGGCAGCGACCACGACGGGCGCGTGCGCTACATCCTGCCGCCGCCGCGGGAGCGCCAGGACCCGGAGGATGTCATCGCCCGGGTGCTGGCCGAGTCGCAGGCGACGGCACGGGCGGCGCAGAACCTGGTGGTGATCAGGTGCGAGCCCGGCACCGCCCCCAACGTAGGCAGGGCCGTGGATGACCTGGAGAACGGCGACATCATCGGCACGGTGGCCGGTGACGATACGGTGCTGCTGGTGCTGGTGAACGCCTCGCGGGCGCGTTCCATGGCGGCATACCTGGCAAAGATAACGGAGAGCTGAAATCATGAGCGACGGCAACAAGAAAGTTGTACTGGCCTATTCCGGAGGCCTCGATACATCGGTGATGATCCGCTGGCTCAAGGAAGAATACGGCCTGGAGACGGTGGCCGTGCTGGTGGACGTGGGACGGGCCACCGGGCTGGAGGAGCTGCGGCAGAAGGCGCTCGACATCGGCGCCGTTGAGGCGCGCGTGATCGACGCGAGGGAAGAGTTCGCCGACGATTTCCTGGCGCCGGCGCTGGCGGCCAACGCCCTCTACGAGGGGAAGTACCCCCTGGTCAGCGCCCTCTCGCGGCCGCTCATCAGCCGCATCCTCGTGGAGGCGGCGCGGGAGACGGGCGCCGTCGCTGTGGCTCACGGCTGCACGGCCAAGGGCAACGACCAGGTGCGTTTCGACCTGGGCATCCGCGCCCTGGACCCGTCGCTGGAGATACTGGCGCCGGCGCGCGAGTGGGGGCTGACGCGGCAGCAGGCCATGGAATACGCGGCCGAACACGGCATTCCGGTGCCGCTGAAGAAGGAGAGCCCCTACAGCATCGATGAGAACCTCTGGGGCCGGGCCATCGAATGCGGCCCACTGGAGGACCCCTGGCGGGAGCCGCCGGAGGATGTCTTCGAGGTGACCACAGCGCCTGAGAAGGCGCCTGACGAGCCCGCCTACATCGAGGTGGAGTTCGCGGCGGGTGTGCCGGTGGCGCTGGACGGCAGGACCCTGCTGCTGCACGAACTGGCGGCGGCGGTGGATGACCTGGCGGGCGCCCACGGTTTCGGCCGCCTGGACATGGTGGAGAACCGTCTGGTGGGCATCAAGTCACGCGAGGTCTACGAGGCGCCGGGGGCGCTGGCGCTGATCATGGCCCACCGTGACCTGGAGGACCTGGTGCTGCCGCGGGAGCTGACTCATTTCAAGGCGGGCCTGGAGCAGAAGTTCGCCGACATGGCCTATAACGGCGGCTGGTATGACCCGCTGATGGATGCCATCCGGGCCTTTATGGATTCGACGCAGCAGCGCGTCAGCGGCACAGTGCGGCTGAAGCTCTTCAAGGGCGGCTGCAGCGTCGCCGGCCGCAAGTCGCCCATGGCGCTCTACGAACACGGCCTCGCCACATACGGAAGCGATGACGATTTCAGCCACGAGGCGGCAAAAGGCTTCTGCGAGCTCTGGGGCCTGCCGCTGGAGGTATGGGCGAAGAAAAATGAGTGATACGGAAGATAAATTATGGTCCGGGCGCTTCCGGCAGCCGCCCAACGAGCTGTTCCAGCAGCTGAACGCCTCCATCATGTTCGACTGGCGGCTGGCGCCCTACGATATCGAGGGCTCCATCGCCCATGCGCGCGCGCTCATGGGAGCAGGCGTACTCACGGACGAGGAATTCACGGCCATCGAGGACGGGCTCCGGAAGATCATGGGGGAGTTCCTCCAGGGTGACCTGCGTTTCGACGTGGCCGACGAGGATATCCACTCGGCCATCGAGATGCGCCTGATCGAGCTCATCGGCGACACGGGCAAGAAGCTGCACACGGCCCGCAGCCGCAATGACCAGGTGGCCACCGACCTGTGCCTCTATATCCGGGACCAGGTCAAACAGCACCTTTCCGACCTCGTGGCCCTGCTCTCGGCGCTGCTGGGCCAGGCCGATGCCGGGGTTGAAGCGGTGATGCCCGGTTACACGCACCTGCAGCGGGCCCAGCCGGTACTGCTGGCCCATCATCTGCTGGCTTATTTCGAGATGTTCTCCCGCGACTTCGTGCGCCTGTGGCGGGTGCTCGATGCCGTGGCAGTGATGCCCCTGGGCGCCGGCGCCCTCGCCGGGGTCAACTACCAGGTGAACCGGGAAGCGGTGGCCTCCGAGCTGGGCTTTGCCCGGCCGGGCGCCAACTCCATGGATGACGTGTCGAACCGGGACTTCGCCCTTGATTACCTGGGGGCGGCCTCGAGCCTGGGTGTGCATATGTCGCGGCTGGCGGCGGAGCTGCTGCTGTGGTCGAGCGCCGAGTTCGGTTTTGTGGAGATCTCCGACGCCTTCACATCGGGTTCCAGCATCATGCCCCAGAAGAAGAACGCCGATGCCTGCGAACTGATGCGGGCCAAGGCGGTCAAACTGGAGGCCAATCATCAGGGAATGACCAACCTGATGACGGGACTGCCGCTGGCATATAACAAGGACCTGCAGGAAGACAAACTCTATGTTTTTGACACGGCTGATACTCTCGGCGTCACCCTGCCCGTGGCGGCGGAGATGGTGCGCACTCTGGCATTCGACCACCAGGCAATGCGGGCGGCCGCCTGGGACAGTTTCGCCCTGGCGACAGATGTTGCTGACTACCTGGTCGAGCGGGGAGTTCCCTTCCGGGATTCCCACCGCATAGTCGGCGAGCTGGTGCGCTGGTGCATCGATGAAGGCAAGACCCTGGCGGAGTTGACGCTGGAGGAACTCAGGGAACGCTCGGACAGCTTCGACGACGGCTATTTCGAGATCGTGGACCTGGATGCCGCCGTCGCGCGCAAGCTCTCCTACGGGGGGACGGCCGCGGGCCGGGTCAATGCCCAGCTGGACGGGGCGCGCACCCGCCTGAAAGGCCTGGTGCAGACCGTGGATGAGCTGGATTGAGCGCGGGATGAAGGCTGAGGGCGCCTGCATGTCCCAGGGAGAACCCGTCGCCGGCGGAGGCCCGGCTGCTGCGGGCGCCGGCCTGAAGGCGCTGCCCCGGGATTTCTATGGGCGCGAAGTCAATCTGGTGGCGCGGGAGCTGGTGGGATGCAGGCTCATGCACGAAGGTGTGGGCGGCGTCATCGTCGAGACGGAGGCCTACAACCGCAACGACCCGGCCTGCCACGCCCACCGGGGGATGACCGAACGCAACCGCGTAATGTTTGGCCCGCCGGGCAGGGCCTATGTATACTTCAGCTACGGAATGCACCACCTGCTCAACATCGTCTGTGAGCGGGAGGGGGAGCCGGCGGCGGTGCTCATCAGGGCGCTGGAGCCCCGTGAGGGCATTGAGCGGATGCGCAGCCGCAGGGCGCCGGTGGTGGAGCTCAGGCAACTGGCCAACGGACCCGGCAAGCTGTGCCAGGCTCTTGGCATCGACCTTGCACGGAACGGCGAACCGGTCTACCGCGGACCGCTCAAGATTTATCCGCCGGATTCCGAATGGCAGGGAACAGGGATCGTGGCAACACCCCGGATCGGCATAAGTGTGGGCACAAGGCGCAAATGGAGATACTGCGCCGCAGGCAGCAGGTTCTTGTCGAGGAAAGCGTAGTCGAAAGGGGAGACACCGTGAAGCTGCAGGAGATATACAACGCCGCTGTATCCATGGGCATCAAGGCTGACCCCAGGGGAAGCCGCGAGGTCAACAGGTTGCTGAAGAAAGAGCGGGAAGCCTTCGAAAAGCTGGACGCCGACGAGCAGGAGTCCTTCGACAGCGAACGCCTGACCAACCCTTTCGCCGACACGCGCATGCTCCATGGTGATCCTGACACGGAAGTGGGTTCGCTGATGGCGGGCGTGGACATGGAGGTCCAGGAGCTGCTGCTGGCGGACCGGCTGCGGGAGAAGGGCCGCAGTGTGGACCTGGTCATGGCACACCACCCGGAGGGCAAGAGCCTGGCGGCGCTGGCGGATGTGATGACGGTACAGGCGGATATCTGGCACCAGGCCGGGGTTCCCATCAACATCGGCGAGGCTGTTCTCGAGGGCCGTCAGAACGAAGTGATGCGGGGCGTGATGCCGCTCAATCATCAGCGACCGGTGATGGCGGCGGAGCTGCTGGATATTCCCTTCATGTGTGTACATACGCCCTGCGACAACCTGGTCAACCGGCATCTGCAGAAGCATTTCGACCGCAAGGGGGAGAAGCTCACCCTGGACGAGGTGGTCGACGAGCTGAAGAAGTTTCCCGAGTACGAGCAGGCCGCGGCTCAGAACGCCGGGCCGACCATCGTCGTCGGCAAGCAGAAACGACGCGCCGGACGCATCCTGGTGGACATGACCGGGGGCACGGGTGGCCCCGCGGAAGCCATCGAGAAGCTGGCGGACGCGGGCGTGGGCACGCTGGTGGGGATGCATATCAGCGAGAAGAACCGCAAGAAGGCGGAGGAGAACAAGATCAACGTGGTGATCGCCGGCCACTGCGCCAGCGATTCCATCGGCATGAACCTTTTCCTCGACGAGCTGGAGAAGAAAGGTATCGAGGTCATCCCCTGTTCGGGACTGATTCGCGTCAGCCGCATCAGGAAGAAGTAAACAGGGAAGAAAAAAAACGGCCAGGTAGGCGTGCGGAGCGCCCGCTCCGGCGTTCCTACTCCTGTTCGGGGAGTTCCAGCGAGCCGGGCGGGCCCGCGACCGTGACTACTATCCTGTCTTCCCCCTGCTTGATCATGATGCCGGGTTTCGGCGACTGGTCGATGATCTCGTCCGGCGGCTTCGTATCGTCGCCGGCGAATGTCAGTTCCACCTCGAACCCCATGCTCTCAAGCACTTTCCAGACGTCGCCGAACTTCATCTTCACCAGGTTGGGCATCACCATCTCCTTCGCCTCGTGCACCGTGCAGTAACCTGTCGGCAGATGGTTGGGGAAGAAGGTGCGGGTCTCCTTTTCCGGGCACCAGAGGTTGGCTCTCTGGCCCGAAGTGACACAGACGGACAAGGGCACCAGGTCGGCGTTGGGCGGCTTGTAGAAGTTTCTGGGCTCCACGTCCGCAAGGGCCGCGTCCATATATGTGTGCCATATCTGCGCCGGCCAGGCGCCGCCGGTGACACGCACGCCACGCACATTCTCCATGGATATACGCTTCTCGGGATAGCCGATCCAGACGGTGGTCACCAGATCGGGCGTGTAGCCGGAATACCACGCGTCAACGTGGTCCTCTGTGGTGCCGCTCTTGCCGGCGCAGGGACGGCCCAGGTCGCTCCACCTGCCCGTACCCTTCCTGGCGACGGTCCTGAGGACGTCGTTGACGTGATAGGCGATCACCGGATCGATCACCTGTGCGGCCACGGGCTTGTTCTCGTCCAGCAGGACGCCGTTCGAATCGGTGACGGCGATGATGGAGATGGGGTCGGGGCCGTCCCCCTCGAAGTCGACGCTGCCGGTGACGTGCTTGCCGCCGGTGGCGAAGGTGCCATAGGCGGAGGCCAGTTCCAGGGGGCTGACGCCGTTGTCGAGGCCGCCCAGGGCTATGGCGGGCCTGGGGCTGAAGCTGGTCTTGATGCCGACCTTGTGCGCCGTCTCGGCGACGCTGTCGGCCCCCACCTTCATTATCAGTTCGGCGTAGACGGAATTGTCGGAATAGACAGTCGCTTTCTCCAGGCTGATCCTGCCCAGGTAGAGCTCGTCGAAGTTGGCCACGTCCCAGGAAGCGTCCCCGCCGCCCATATTGAAATGTTTCGGTTCGGAGATGAAGGGAGTGTCGGGGGAAATGCCCTTGTTCATGGCGGTCGCCAGTACGAAAGGTTTGAAGGCGGATCCCGGTTGCCGGTGCCCCTGGTAAGCGACGTTGAATTTCTGCTGCGTGAAATCGCGGCCGCCCACCATGGCTCGGATGTATCCGGTTTCCGGTTCCAGCGATACCAGAGCGGCGCTGGGGTCGCCGGGCTGGTTCAGCACCTGGCCGACTGCAGCCTCCGCAGCCGCCTGTTTGTTCAGGTCGAGGCTGGTATAGACTCGCAGGCCGCCCTCGAAGGTCGCCTGAACGCCGTAACGGGCTATCAGCTGCTGTTTCACGTATTCGATGAAGTATGGCGCTACCTGCACCTCGGGCCCCACGTGATAGATGACCTGGGGCAGGGGGGCGGCAGTCGCTGCGTCGTACTCCTCCCGGGTTATCATCCCCTGCTTGAGCATCTTCGCCAGGATGACGTCGCGGCGGTGGCGGGCTTTGTCCGGATGGACGATCGGTGAATAGTTGGTCGGCGACTTGGGCAGCGCCGCCAGCAGGGCACACTCCGCCAGCGTCAGCTCCGTAGCGGGCTTGTTGAAATAGGTATAGGCCGCCACCTGCAGCCCGTAGGCGCCCTGGCCGAAGTAGATGGTGTTCAGGTACTCGCTGAGGATGCGGTCCTTGCTCCAGCGTTGCTCCAGCTGGTAGGCGTAGATGGCCTCGGTCAGCTTCCGGTTGACGGTGGTCTCGCTGGAGACATAGGTGTTCTTGATGTACTGCTGGGTGATGGTGCTGCCGCCCTCTACCAGTTCCCCCTCGGTGAAGTTGGAGACGACCGCCCGCAGCATGCCTACGGGATCAACACCCGAATGTTTGTAGAAGCGGTCGTCCTCGATCACCACCAGCGCCTGCTTCATCTGTTGCGGTATCTGCTCCGGTGGGATGATGATACGGCTTTCCCCGGTGTTGAGCACCGCAATCAGCTGCGGTTGGGGACTGCTGTCGAAGATCAGCGTGTTATCCGAGGCGCGGTATTCTTCCTGCTTGTCCAGGGATGGCAGATCCTCGCTGACCTCGCTCCATCCTGAACGGATTATCGGGGAAGCAGCCATCGCCGCCAGGGCGATGATTGCGAGCACTGTTACCACCGCGGGGACGCCCCGGCGCCTTGCCTTCCTCTGTCTGCTCTTCTGGCTCATAAGTTCCAGGGACGATGAATCACAATAAAGTATAGCACCGCGGTTATGTCTCCAGCACAAAAACGCCGTAGGCGTTAAGCACGTAGATGGCATCGACGGCGCTGGCGCCCGTAAGCAGCTCCGGCAGCGAGGTCATGGTGGTCACCAGCATCACGCCGACCCAGGTGCGGCTCATGCCGGTCTTCTCGGCGATGACTTCCGAGTGGTAGGCGAGCCTGCTTCCCGAGCAGACGACCAGCGCCGCCACGATCAGGAATTCAATCCAGACGAGCAGCAATCGAGGCCTCCTGTTTTTCCTTTCCACCGCCCTGGTTAAGCTACCCGGAAGCGGCCGCCGGGCAAACTGCGCGGGTCTATCCAGTTTCAGCGCTTATTCTCCACCTGCTGACTGTTTCCCCCCTGAAACGGTCATGGGCTTTCTGCTATTATTGGCAGCGCTATGGCTGTGGACCCGACAATATTCTCCGTACTGACCAGGGGCTGCGTCGAAGCGCTGCCCGAGGGCGCGCTGGAGCAGAGGCTTGAGCAGGCTGCCGAAGCGGGCCGCCCGCTGAGAGTGAAGTTGGGCGTGGACCCCACGGCCCCCGATATTCATCTGGGCCATACGGTGGTGCTGACCAAGCTGCGGCAGTTCCAGGACTACGGCCACCGGGCCGTGCTCATCATCGGCGATTACACCGCCCGCATCGGCGACCCCAGCGGCGTCTCGAAGACGCGGCCGCAGCTGTCCGCCGAGGCCATCGAGGAGAACGCCCGGACCTACCAGGAGCAGGCCTGGAAGGTGCTGGACCAGGACCCGGAGAAGCTGGAGGTCAGGCGCAACAGCGAGTGGCTGGAGCCGCTCAGGCTGCCGGATATCTTCAAGCTGATGTCCGCCACCACCGTGGCGCGCATCCTCGAGCGCGACGACTTCGAGAAGCGCTTCAACAGCAACCAGGCCATCTCCATGCTGGAGACGCTCTATCCGCTGCTGCAGGGATACGACTCCGTCGCCATCGACGCCGACGTGGAGCTGGGTGGCACCGACCAGAAGTTCAACATGCTCATGGGGCGCATCGTCCAGGAGCATTACGGCAGGCAGCCCCAGGTGGTGCTGACCAACGAGATACTCCCGGGCACCGACGGCGTCCAGCGCATGAGCAAGTCCGTGGGCAACTACATCGGGGTCACCGAACCGCCGGAGGAGATCTTCGGCAAGCTGATGAGCATCCCCGACGACGCCATGCTGCTCTACTACCAGCTGCTCACCTCCCGTTCACCGGAGGAGGTGTCGAAGCTGGAGACCGACCTGGCCGCCGGTTCCCTGCACCCCCGTGACGCCAAGGCGGCGCTGGCGCGGGAGCTCACCGCCCGCTTCCATGACGATGAAGCCGCCGCCGCCGCCGAGAAGCATTTCAACGAGGTCTTCCGTGACAAGAAACTGAGCGCGGGCGAGGCGGCGGTCATCTGCGTCCTGGAGCCGGACGACAACGAGGACGGCCGGGTCTACCTGCCCAAGCTGCTGCAGCGCTGGTTCGATCTGTCGCGCAGCGAGGCCCGGAGGCGTATCCAGCAGGGCGGCGTCTCCATCGCCGATGAGCAGGTGGCCTCCGAGATGGTCCCCTACGACGGCCTGGAAGGCGCCACCATCAAGGCGGGCAAATCCACCAGGTATCAGGGGCTGATACGGCGGCAGTGACGTGCAGGCAGCCGGGCGATGGTCTCCGCGCATCGGAAAGGAGTGTCATCATGGACGAGAATGTTTTCCAGATCCTTGACGGCGGCTCCATTGCCTCCATCGTCTGGTTCGCCGCCGGCGGGCTGCTCTACATGAACCCTCTCGTTGCCGGGTTCTATCGGAGGGCGGAGGGTTCGCCCGCCTCGAGGAAGTGGTCCAGCACGCCCGGATTCCTGGGAATAACCTACCTGGGAATCCTCGTCCAGTGCCTGTTGTGGGCCTTTGTGTTCGTATGGATAAGGGGCGCCCTTGACGGCGGCTGCCTGGCCCAGGGCCTGGCTCTCGTTGCATGACCGGAACCAGACGGCAGGTGGGAGAAGCCGCCCTCCAGCGGGTATAGGTGAACATGGCCGCAGCATTGACACTCGTAAGGAAGTTCGCGTCAGAGATCGACGCCGGCTTCGCCATGTCCGAACTCGAGTCGGCGGGAATCAACGCCATCATCCTCAAGGACGACGCCGGCGGCATGTTCACCCAGTTCCAGATGGTCGAGGGCGTGCGCCTGATGGTGAGGCAAGGGGACCTGGAGCGGGCGAGGGAGATCATCGACCGTTGGCAGGAAACTTAAGGAGGCAGCGATGGAACCGATGCTGGTCGCCAGTGGCATCACCAAATCATTCAGGCGCAGGAAGCTGCTACCCGGCAAGCCGCTGCGCGTTCTTGCGGACGCCGGCATCGAGCTGGCCCCCGGCGAGATAGTGGGCCTGGTGGGCGAGAACGGCTCCGGCAAGTCGACCTTCATGAAGATCCTGGTGGGCGCCCTCAGCCGGGACGGAGGGGCGCTGGATATCCGCGGCAGCCTCGGTTACTGTCCCCAGGAACCGATCCTTTACGAGAGGCTCAAGTGTGATGAGCATTTCGAGCTGTTCGGGCGGGCCTACGGATTGGAAACGGCCGGGATGGAGCGGTCACGCGACGAGATCTACGAGACCCTCGGCTTCACGCGCTACCGTGACGCCCGCGGTGACGAGCTGTCCGGCGGCACCCGCTCCAAGTTGAACCTGGGGCTGGCGCTGCTGCCGGATCCGGATATCCTCCTGCTGGACGAGCCATATGCCGGCTTCGACTGGGACACGTACCTGCGCTTCTGGGAGTTGACCGCCGGGCGCAAGGCCGCGGGGAGGTCGGTGCTGATAATCAGCCACTTCGTCGTGGATGAGGAGCGTTTCGACCGCATCGTCCATCTGCGCGACGGCAGGACGGAGGCCGCATGACCACCGCGTTGCTGATGCGCATGTATCTCGTCGAGTACCTGAGGCGGCCTCTCAACGTGGTTCTGCT
>JAJRYJ010000026.1 GCA_024275795.1 Actinomycetes bacterium
GCGGGGCATCGCCTCCTCGCTACCGCAGATGATGCGCTTCATCGGCGCCTCCTTCGTGATCGCGCTGATGGGAACTTTCTTCAGCTGGCGGCTGGACAGCCACCTGCTGGACCGCGGCATCGACGCCGGCGGCATGGCGACTGGTGAGATAGCGGCGGCTGTGAGCAGCGGCGCCATCGCCGCTGAGCCGGGCAGGCAGGCGATGGCGGCGGCCTTTCAGGACGTCTTCCTGTTCGCCCTGGTGTTCGTGGGGATGGCGCTGGCGGCGGCGGCGTTCCTGCCCCAGCTCAAGGGGGGCGGCGCAGCAGGTGACGCGGAAGCGGAGAGTGCGGAGGCGGCGAGCAAGAAAGCGGCGGACAGCGGGGCCTGCTGACGGCGTTGGCCGCCGGCATCAGGTGCTATATAATCCCCGATGACATCACCGGCGGCGCGGACTTCTCCGGTGCGCACAAGATACTGGGCCGGGCGGACGAGATGGTCGCGGAAGTGGTCTAATCGTGACAACACCGAAAAGAGGCACCGTCATCAACTGCATCGACGGCAGAGTGCAGGTTCCGGTCATTGAATATCTGAGAGAGAGATACGGCTTCGATTTAGTCGATGTCATAACCGAGCCGGGGCCCGACCTGCTGTTTTCCCAATCCGTTGACCGGGAGAGGATAGGCCATATCGTCGAGACGGTCGGTTTGTCGCGCGAGGCGAATGCTTCCCGGCACCTGGCCATCGCCGGGCATCACGACTGCCGCGCCAACCCGGTCTCCGACGCTGTGCACAGGGACCAGATCCGGGCCGCCGCCGCCATGCTCGGCCAACTCCTGGGAGATGAGATGTCGGTTGTCGGCCTCTGGGTGGATGGAGACGGGGTTGTCTCCGCACTGGAATGACCCGGCTGCAGGGGCCCTTGCTTCCATAGCCCATGATTGACTATCCCATACTCCAGGACCTGATCGTAGTTCTGGTGGTCTCCCTGGCCACGGTCTACCTGCTGCGCCGACTGCGCGTGCCGGTGATCGTCGGCTTCATCATCGCCGGTGTCTTCATCGGCCCCGGCGGACTGAGCCTGATCGAGGACCATCACAGCATCGAGCTGATGGCGGAGATCGGCGTCACGCTGCTGCTCTTCACCATCGGGCTCAAGTTCTCGGTGAGGGAGCTCTTCAACATGAAGTGGTTCTCCCTCACCGCCGGCGGCGCCCAGCTGGCGCTCACCGCCCTGGCGGCGACGCTGCTGCTGGGGATATTCTCTGATTTCAGCCTGCGCCAGGTGTTCTTCCTGGGAATAGTGGTGGCGCTCAGCTCCACGGCAATCGTGCTCAGGCTCCTGGAGAGCCGCGGCGAGAGCTTCACCGTGCACGGGCGGTTCATGCTGGGCGTGCTCATCCTGCAGGACCTGGCGGTGGTGCCGCTGATGCTGCTGACGCTGCTGCTGGCGCAGGGCGGCGGCGGCTGGGGCGACGCGGGGCTGGCGCTACTCCAGTCGGCGGTGTTCATCGTGGCGCTGCTGCTGGTGGCGCGCTTCCTCTACCCCTGGCTGATGGAGCAGGTGGTGCGCACCCGCAGCCGCGAGATCTTCATCCTCACGACCATACTTGCGGCGCTGGGCACCGCCTGGCTGGGCAGCCGCTTCGGCTTCTCCCTGCCCCTGGGGGCTTTCCTGGCGGGCATCGTCATCTCCGAGTCGGAGTATTCCCACCAGATACTGGCGGAGATAACGCCGCTTACCGACCTCTTCAACAGCATCTTCTTCGTCTCCATCGGCATGCTGGTGGTGCCGGCGCTCTGGGTGGACGACCCGCTGCTGTTCGCCGGCCTGACCGTGGGCGTCATACTGCTGAAAGCGGTGGTCGTGGGCGTCATCGCCCTGGTCTCGGGTTTCGGTACGCGGGTATCCGTGCTGGCGGGCATCGGCCTGGCGCAGATAGGCGAGTTCTCCTTCGTGCTGGCTTCCGCGGGTCTGGTCCAGGGGCTGATCGATGACGCGCTGTTCTCACAGTTCCTGACGGTCTCGGTGGTAACCATGGCGCTGACGCCGCTGCTGATGCTGCTGGCGTCAGCCATAGCCGCGCGGGTACCCCAGGGGGCCTGGATGGAGCGGCTGGCGGCGGGAAGTGGCGCAGGCCGCGGGAAGGACGGGCCTCGCCTGCGCCGGCCGCGTTTCCTCAGGGACAGTATCACCGCCCAGTCGCCCGCCGCCGATGCAGTGCGGGACCATGTGGTCATCGTCGGTTACGGGGTCAACGGGCGTAACGTGGCGCGGGTGCTCAGGCAGATAGGTGTCCATTACATTGTCCTGGAGCTGAACCCGCACACGGTGCGCGAGGGGCGGCGGCAGGGCGATGAGATCTACTACGGCGACGCGGCGCGGGCGGAGGTGCTCAAGCACGCGGGCGTCGAGCGGGCGCGGGTGTTGATCGTTGCCATCGCCGACCCGTCGCTGAGCCGGCAGATCGTCAGCCTGGCGCGCAAGGCGAATCCGGAGCTGCAGATAATCGCCCGCACCCGTTTTGTCAGCGAGGCCGAGGAGTTGTACAAGCTGGGCGCCGACGAGGTGATCCCCGAGGAGTTCGAGACATCGCTGGAGCTTGCCGGCATCGTCATGGCGGCCTACGGGGCGTCAGAGCGCATCATCGAGAAAGAGAAGGCGTCCATCCGCAGCGAGCGCTATGCCCTGCTCTGCCGGGAGGAATGTCCGCCGGCGCGGCCGCAGATGCTGACGGCGCTGCTATCGGCCGAAGACCTGGAGCACCTGGAGCTGGGGCCGCAGCAGCCGGCCGTCGGGCGCGCCATCGCCGATACCCGGCTGCGCACCCTGACCGGCGCCACCATCATCGCCATCGAGCGGGAGGGAAAGCTGCTCATGAACCCGGCGCCGGACTTCCGGCTGGCCGCCGGCGACGTGCTGTTCCTGTTCGGCAAGACGGAGGAGCTGGAGGCGGCGCGGGCCGAGCTGCTGGGGGATGCGGCGGACCCGGGTGCTGCTAGTTTTCGGTCTCGGTCGTGATTACCTCGTTGCCGTCGATATGCACCGCCGGCATCCACCTGAGCCAGCCCGGAAGCCACCAGTTGATGCGGCCCATGATATGCATGGCCGAGGGCACCAGCAGCATGCGCACTATGGTGGAATCGATCAGTATCGCCACAGCCAGGCCGAAGCCGAACTCCTTGATGATACGGTTCTCTCCGAGGACGAAGCTGCCGAAGACGCAGACCATGATGGCGGCGGCGGCGGTGATGACGCGGGCCGTGCGGATGAGCCCCAGGGAGATGGACTCGCCGTTATCCCCGGTGCGGTCGTACTCCTCCTTGATGCTGGAGAGCAGGAAGACCTCGTAATCCATGGACAGGCCGAAGAGGATGGCGAACAGCATCATCGGCAGGAAGCTCTCGATGGGCCC
>JAJRYJ010000027.1 GCA_024275795.1 Actinomycetes bacterium
CGACCATGAGGGACGTTGGTTCACGAAGTTCAATAAGTCAATCGGCGTATGTCTTTTCGGTGATGCTGATTTGCGGTTTTCCTCAAGTTTTTGAACTTCGTGAACCAACGTCCCTCAGGGTAATCTCTTTTTTGGGGACGGGGACCAACTCGCGGCGGTAGCTGCGGTGCACCGCCTCCACCTCTTCACGCAGCTGGCGGGTGGCGGCGTCCATCTCCTTGCGCAGCCTCTCGATGCGGGTCTTCATCTTCTCGATGCGCGCCTCCAGCTCCAGAACCTTCTCAACGCCGGCCAGGTTCATGCCCAGCTCGCCGGTCAGCTGCTGGATGTAGCGCAGGCGTTCGACGTCCTCCTCGGAATACAGGCGCGTGTTCCTGGGGGTTCGTGCAGGAGTTATCAAACCCTTCTGCTCGTAAATGCGCAGCGTCTGCGGGTGCAGCCCCGAGAGTTCGGCTGCCACCGATATCATGAAAACGGCCCTGTCATTCTCTTTCCTGTCTTTGACCATAGGTTGTTACCGCCTTTTGGTCGGAAAAGCCGCCGCCTGACCGGGGCCGGACCTAAACCTTAAGCCGCTCTCGCGGGTTCTCGCTGCTGAGCTTGTGGAATTCCTCCAGCAGCCGTTTCTGTTCCTTGTTCAGTTTCTCAGGGACGACCACTTCGATCTTCGCCAGCAGGTCGCCGCGGCCCCTGCCCTTTACCCGGGGGGCGCCCTTGCCCTTGATGCGCAGGGTCCTGCCGTTCTGGGTTCCCTTAGGTATCTTCAGGGAGACCTTGCCGTTGGTTGTAGGCACTTCCACCTTGGCCCCGAGGGCCGCCTCGCTGATGGTCACAGGCACCTTGATCACCAGGTCGTCGCCCTTGCGCCGGAAAAGCGGGCTGGGGGCGACGTTGACCTTTACATAGAGATCACCCGGTGGACCACCGCTGGGTGAAGGCTGGCCTTTTCCCTTGAGCTTTATCTTGCTGCCGTTCTTGATGCCGGGCGGTATCCTCACCGTGTAACGCTTGGTGGCGCGCACCGTGCCGGAGCCGTGGCATTTCTTGCAGGGGTTCTCGATGATGCTGCCGCGGCCGCCGCAGCGGCTGCAGGGCTGGCTGAGGGCGAAGAAGCCCTGGTTCTGGGCGGTGACACCCCGGCCCTGGCACTCAGGACAGGTGACAGGCGTTGTGCCCGGCTGGGCGCCGCTGCCGTGGCACTCGGGACAGGTGATGTCCTTGTCTACGGCGGTCTTGGTGGTGACTCCCTTAAGGGCGTCTTCGAAGGAGAGGTTGAGCGCGTAGGTCAGGTCAGCGCCACGCGCTGCGCCGCCCCGGGCCCCGGCGGCGAAACCACCCGCGCCCGCGCCCGCGCCGCCACCGCCGAACAGGTCGAAGATATCAGCGAAGCCGGCACCACCACCGCCACTCGCCCCGCGCGTATAGGCCTGCTGGAACATGGAGGGGTCGAAGCCGTAGCCGGCGCCGCCGCCGTGATAGCCCTCGCCGAAGACGGAGGGACCAGCGTCGTAGGCGGCGCGCTTCTCCTTGTCGGACAGCGTGTCATAGGCATGGGAGATCTCCTTGAAGCGGGCCTCGGCGTTCTTGTCATCCGGGTTGGCGTCCGGGTGATACTTGCGCGCCAGCTTGCGATAGGCCTTCTTGATCTCGTCCTGCGAGGCCGTCCTGTCGACGCCGAGGATTTTATAGAGGTCTTCCATCGGCGCTTACCTATCCCGCGTCTTCTTCGCTCTGGCTGTCACCGGACTCGGCCGATGACGAAGCTTCCTCCAGGGAACCGGAAACGACAACCTTGGCAGGCCGGACGACCCTGTCCTCCAGCTTGTAGCCCTTTTCCACGACCTCCATAACTTTGCCTTCCTTTTCGCCGGGGAAGGGACGGCAGAGCACCGCCTCGTGATGCTCGGGATCGAAATCGGCGCCCTCGGCTTCGACTTCGCAGAGGCCGCGACGGTCCAGGACGTCACGCAGCTGCCTGTAGACCATCTCCACACCCTCACCCAGCACCTTCTCATCATGCTCAGCGGCTGCCTTGAGGGCGCGCTCGAAGTTGTCCAGCACCGGCAACAGATCCTCAACGACGTCGGCGGAAGCGCGACGGGCGGACTCCTCGCTGTCCCGAAGCACCCGTTTGCGGAAGTTGTCGAACTCCGCTTTCAGGCGCTTGAGATTCTCAAGGTACTCGTCGCGCTCCCTGACGACCTGTTCGTGGATCTCGTCGGTTATCTGGGCGACCTGTTCATCCGTACTGTCGGTGCTGTTGACGGCGTCGTCTGCCATGGCCGTTTATTCCTCGTCTTCGTCTTCGATTACCTCGAAGTCGGCGTCCTCGACGACCTCGTCCTCGGGCCCCTCGCCGCCGCCGGCGCCCTCAGCACCGCCCTGGGCGGCCTGGGTCTGCTGGTAGACGGCCTCAGCCAGCTTATGGGAAGCCTGCATCAGGGCATCGGTCTTCGCCTTGATCTCAGCGGCATCGTCGCCCTCAAGCGCCTTCATGAGGTCGTTGATTGCGCTCTCGATGCCGCTCCTGGTGTCGGCGTCTACCTTGTCGCTCATCTCCTTCAGGGATTTCTCCGTGGAATAGATGAGATTCTCGCCGTTGTTGCGGGCGTCCGCCAGCTCACGCTGCCGCTTGTCCTCCTCGGCATGGGCCTCGGCGTCCTTGACCATCTGCTCGATGTCGTCCTCCTTGAGGGCGCCGGTGCCGGTGATCTGTATCTTCTGCTCCTGCCCCGTCCCCAGGTCCTTGGCGGAGACGTTGACGATGCCGTTGGCGTCGATGTCGAAGGTGACTTCGATCTGTGGGACGCCACGGGGCGCCGGCGGGATGCCCAGCAGCTGGAACTTGCCCAGCGTCTTGTTATAGGCCGCCATCTCTCGCTCGCCCTGGAGCACGTGGATCTCCACGCTCGTCTGGTTGTCGTCAGCCGTCGAGAAGATCTCGCTCTTCTTCGTGGGGATGGTGGTGTTGCGTTCGATCAGCTTGGTGAACACGCCGCCCTTGGTCTCGATGCCCAGAGAAAGGGGCGTCACGTCCAGCAGCAGCACGTCCTTGACCTCGCCCGCCAGCACGCCGCCCTGGATGGCGGCACCGATGGCGACCACCTCGTCCGGGTTGACGCCCTTGTGGGGGTCCTTGCCCGTGATGGCCTTGACCTGCTCCTGCACTGCCGGCATGCGCGTCATACCGCCCACCAGTATCACCTGGTCGATATCGTCTGAGGTGATGCCGGCGTCCTTGATGGCCTGCTTCATCGGCTCCACTGTCTTCTCCACAAGGTCAGCCGTGAGCTCGTTGAGCTTGGCGCGTGTGAGTTCCATGGTCAGATGTTTGGGGCCACCGGCGTCGGCTGTCACGAAAGGCAGGTTGATATCGGTGGTTGCGGCTGTGGAAAGCTCGATTTTGGCCTTCTCGGCAGCCTCAACCAGACGCTGCACGGCCATCTTGTCTTCGCGCAGGTCGATGCCCTGCTCCTTCTTGAACTCGTCCGCCATCCAGTCGACTACGCGCTTGTCGAAGTCATCGCCGCCCAGATGGTTGTTGCCGCTGGTGGCCTTGACCTCGAAGACGCCATCGCCCAGCTCCAGCACCGACACGTCGAAGGTGCCGCCTCCCAGGTCGAATACCAGGATGGTCTGGTCGTTTTCCTTCTCGAGGCCGTAGGCGAGGGACGCGGCGGTGGGCTCGTTGATGATGCGCTTGACGTCAAGGCCGGCGATGCGGCCGGCGTCCTTGGTGGCCTGCCGCTGGGCGTCCTCGAAGTAGGCAGGCACGGTGATGACCGCCTCGGTGACCTGTTCGCCCAGGTAGTCCTCGGCGTCGCGTTTGAGCTTCTGCAGGATCATCGCCGAGATCTCCTGCGGCTTGTACTCCTTGCCGTCGGCCTTGACGACGACATCGCCTTCGGAGTCGCTGCCCACCTCGTAGGAGACAAGCTTCTCCTCTTCGCGCACGTTGCTCTCCTTGCGGCCCATGAAACGCTTGATGGAAGTGATGGTATTCTCCGGATTGGTCACCGCCTGGCGTTTGGCCACAGTGCCGACGAGGCGTTCACCGTCCTTGGTGAAGGCGACGACGGACGGCGTGGTCCTGCCGCCTTCGGAGTTCGGTATGACCGTCGGTTCACCGCCCTCCAGCACGGCAACACATGAATTGGTGGTGCCCAGGTCGATTCCGATTACTTTTCCCATTATAAGTTCCTCCTCCTTATATTAAGTCCTCAGACATTATAAAATCTAAGCCTATTTATATCAACATTTAGACGACCCGTTACTGCAGATGATTCAGCAGAGTCGGGTTTTTTCGCCGCAATAGGGTTTATTCCCCGAATCTCCTGGAATATAACGGCCGCGACATTCCAAGCAAGAGTTATAAAATTTGAATAATCCTGTTCGGTTGGGATAAAGTTATGACTGCAACTATCCCGGTTCATCTGCCGGAGGTGGGGGATGAAGGGTGAAAAGCTGCCATTGGGAGTGGCCGCAAGGCTGGCCCGCTATCTTCAGGTCCTGACCCAGGTAAGGAAGGCTGGCCGCAGGACGATATCATCCCAGGCGCTCAGCGAATACTCCAATGTCAATCCGACGCAGATCAGGCGCGACCTCTCATCTTTCGGCAGGTTCGGCAAGCGCGGCGTCGGCTACGACGTGGACCACCTGATATCCAGCATCAAGGAGATTCTGCATACATCCTGCCAGCACAACATCGCCCTGATGGGCGGCGGCAAGCTGGGCGCGGCCCTTGCCAACTCGGACCTCTTCGCGGACCATGGATTCAATATCGAGGCGGTGTTCGACGTCGACCCCGACAAGGTGGGCAAGAGTGTCGGCGGTCGCAGGGTATTGCACACCTCGGAACTGGCTGACACTGTCAGGGACAGGAACATCATCGTCGGAGTGCTGGCGGTGCCGCCGGAAGCGGCCCAGCAGGCCACGGAGACACTGGCTGCGGCCGGCATCGAGATCATCTTCAACTTCAGCGATGCCCTGGTGGAATCACCCCCCGGCATCACCGTGCATTACATGTCGCCGGCGGGCGAGCTTCTCTATGCCCTCTACTTTTATCTTACCTAGGAAATGATAGGATAGGACGGCTAGAAAAGCAGCTCGTCCAGTGTGCGGTGTTGCAGCAGGTATGAGAAAAACTCAACGACCCTTGCGTCCGCTTCGACCTGGTTCGGTGATTTGACCACGTAGAGGGAGGAGAGCGGGTCTAACTTGGCCTGGTGGTCGAGGCAGTATCCGACCTCGCTGTCGCGCACAACCCACTTGCTGCATCCCGGGGCCTTGCACTTGTTCATCTTCTTACCCATTGAAACCGACCTGCTTTTCTTGCCGGCGGCGGAGCGTGTGGTGCCTGACGCCGCCTGAATTTAGATAATTATAATCTATTTCCCTGTATTTGAAAAGAGGAATTCTTTCAAGGCATTGATCGCTCACAGGCAGGAGGTATTGCAATGTCACGCCGCACGAAGATAATCGCCACCTTCGGACCATCCACCGAGGGTGATATGAAGCTGAAGAAACTGGTCGACTCCGGTATGGACGCCATGCGCTTCAATTTCTCCCACGGAAGTCACGGGGAATACGCCAGGGCCATTGCGGCAGTGAGGACGATCGCCTCCGAGGCGGGCCGGCCGGTTGCGACCATCGCCGACCTTCAGGGACCGAAGATCAGGGTGGGGGAGATGCCGCCCGAGGGCGTCAGTTTGATCAAGGGCAAGAAAGTGACTTTGACATCCAGGCGCATAACTGGTGACAGCGAGACGATTCCAGTGAAGTTCAGCCGCCTGGGGGAGACCCTGGGGAAGGGCAGTCGCGTGCTGCTGGATGACGGCAGGATCAGCCTCAGGGTGCTGGAGGAGCCCGAGGGCGTGGACGTGCTCTGCCGTGTCGTCGACGGCGGCATGCTGGAATCGCGCAAGGGGGTCAATTTCCCCGGCGAATCGATCGAGATGCCCAGCCTCACCAGCAAGGACGAACAGGACCTGGACTTCGCGCTCCAGGCGGGCGTCGATTACGTCGCCCTTTCGTTCGTCAGGTCTGATGACGACATCCACAAGCTCAAGGACATGATAGCCGAACGTACGGAAAGGGCTGTCAAGGTGATCGCCAAGATCGAACGGCATGAAGCCATCCGCAACGTCAACTCGATTATCGAGGCCGCCGATGCGGTGATGATCGCGCGCGGCGACCTGGGCGTGGAGATCGCGCCGGAGCGCGTACCTTACTGGCAGAAGCAGATCATCGAGCGTTCCCTGAAAAAGACGCGTATCGTAATCACGGCGACGCAGATGCTTGAATCGATGATATCGAACCCGACGCCGACGCGCGCCGAGGCCAGCGACGTCGCCAACGCCGTCTACGACGGCAGTGACGCCATCATGCTCTCCGGCGAGACCGCCATCGGCAAATATCCGGTGAAGGCAGTCGCGACCATGAACCGCATCGCCCGCACTGTGGAGGCGACCCAGAAGAAACGCTTGGACAGGAGGGAGCCATCGGGGAAGTCAGTAAGCAACGCCATCAGCACGGCGGCCTGCGACCTTTCCGACGCCCTGAACGCAAAGGCCGTTGTCACGCCGACCAGCTCGGGCACGACGGCGCTGCAGGTCTCGAAACATCGTCCACATGCCCCCATCCTGGCGGTAAGCTCCAGCAAGGATGTAGTGAACCAGCTGGCGTTGCTCTGGGGCGTGGAGCCCTGTTTCGTGCCTCCGGCCAGGAACACGGACGACATGTTTGAGAGGGCGACGGCTATCGCCGTCGACAGCGGCCTCGCGGCAAAGGGAGACAAGATAGTGATCACCGCAGGCGTACATGTCAATGTGCCCGGAACCACCAATCTCATCAAGGTCCACAGGATAGGATAAGCCAGGCAAGGTTTGCAGGGTAGAACAGGCTTTTGGCGAACTTTACCACGAGTATGAATAGACAGATTATTCGTGGAGGTGCAGGTATTGTCCGGTAAGGCTGCCAGCATGCCAATGGGGAGACCCTGCAGGTCCAGGCGTCAGGGCCTGTGGAGGTTACTGATCCTGCTGGTCATATTGTTCATCATCGGCTGTTACGTATCGCCTGTGCGCTCATATATTGAACGTTCGCGGCAGATCGAGAGTGAAAGGGCGATGACGGAGGCCTTGCGCATCGAGCACGAGAGCCTCGTGAGAGAGCGTGATTCGCTGCAGGACAGGCAATATTTGGAACAGATCGCGAGGCAGGATCTGGGCCTGGTCAAACCGGGTGAGCAGTCATACGTCGTCAAGGACCTGGACAGCGAGGCACGCTCCGCTTCGGAGCCGGCGGTAGCAGAACCGCCTGCGGCAGCGGCTGCGGCGCCGGACCTGTTGCCGCTGATTCCCTGAGCCTTGGTTGACGACCGTCTCCACGGCATCGAGGTCGTCAGCATCATCACCTCCCAGCTGGGACGAACGCCTGCGATTGACTTCGAGGTCGCGGTCCTTTGTGAATACGGGTGGCCGGCTGTGATCAGCAACAGCACTTTCAACCAGCAGGGAGCCGTCAACCCCAATCTCCTCTACCTGACCTGTCCCCATCTCATCAGGAAGATCTCAAGCCTTGAAGATGAGGGGGCGATCTCTGATTTTCAGCGGCGGATCAGCGCGGATCCGCAGATGATCGACCGTTTGCGGCAGGCGCAGCAAAGGCATGCACGGCAGTGGCTTGAAGCTGCTGATGTCCGGCAGGGTGCAGCCGATGCCTCCAGTGGCTCCCGGCCGCCAGGGCGGGCGCCGCGTATCGCTGACGCCCGCGATGACCTGCTGTTAAAATGCCTGCACGCCCACTTCGCCTTCTACCTTGTCTTCGAGGAGCATCCGGTGGGAATGATGATCGAAAGGCGTATCGGCGGACGCTGGTGCCGCGACCAGTTCTGCAACCGCCTCATGGAAAAGGGGGAGAGCTGAAGGTGGCAAGGCGTGTAGCTGTCGTGGACACGGGGACGAACTCGACCAGGCTGCTGGTTGCTGATATCGAGGGAGGGAACCTGCTCGAGGTCGCGCGGGAGACACAAATCACGCGGCTGGGGCAGGGGGTGGAAAGGAACGGACGCCTTGACCCGCAGGCCAAGGAGCGGGTGGAGCGATGCTTCGCAGGCTACCGAAAGCTGACTGCTTACCTTGAGGCCGAGGACACGCTGCTGCTGGCGACGAGCTCCGTGCGAGATGCTGCCGACGGCGAGGAGTTCATCGCCGCGCTGGCCCGCAAGGCGGCTTATGATTACCGGATACTGAGCGGTGCCCGGGAGGCTGAGCTCAGCTTCACCGGCGCTTCCATCGGACAGCCCCCCGATGCCGTGTTGCTTGTCGCCGACATCGGCGGCGGCAGTACCGAGCTGGCAAGGGGAAAGGGCGGCGAAGCCGGCGATGCCTTCAGCCTGGAAATTGGCTGCGTACGCCTGACGGAGAGCCTGCTTACGTCGGATCCACCGCTTCCCGAGGAACTAAAGGCGGCGGCGCGACTGGTGGAGGAGAAACTGGATTCGCTCGCCCACGGCTTCCTTGCCGGCTTCGACGGGCTCATAGGCGTTGCCGGCAGCGTCACCGCCCTGGCAGCGCTTGACCTTGGCCTTGAGCGTTATGACCGGGAGCTCGTGCACGGGCATCTGCTGACCGGCAAGGCCGTCAGGAGACTGCTGGGGGAGCTGGCAGCGGCGACGGCGGCAGAGAGAAGGAGCTATCCGGTGCTGGAGGCCGGCCGCGCCGACGTGATCGTGGCCGGCGCACTGATTCTTGACCGCCTGCTTGAGCGGTCCGGCGCAGGGGAGATACAGGTGAGCGAGAATGATATCCTCGACGGTGCGGCCCTGAGATACAGCCAGCACCGGTTATAATTTATCTAAAGCCCGAGTGGTGGAACTGGTAGACACAAGGGACTTAAAATCCCTCGCCTTTCCAGGTGTGTGGGTTCGACTCCCACCTCGGGCACCATCGGCGCCGGGGCCGGCGGGTCAGGGGCGGCTGGAGACAGGCTCCTTTTCCATGATCACGGTCGTTCCCCCCTCACCGGTTTCCACGTCCACCTTGTCCATGAGGCTGCCGATGATGCCGAATCCGAGGCCGGAAGAGGGGGGTGGCGGAATGGTCATGCCGCAACCATAATCGATGACCTTCACCAGCATGCAGCCTTCACTGCGGTAGCAGGAGATCTCGATCACGCACTTCTCCTCGTCAAAGCCGTTCTGGTACGCGTGCCTGACCACGTTCGCCGAGGCTTCTGAGATGGCGACCTTCAGATCGGCGATGCTGTCGTCGCTGAAGCCCGATTCCAGCGCTACTGCGGCTACTACCAGCCTTACCATGGCGATATATTCGGCTTTCGCCGGCACCACTAGGTGCAACATGCGATCCTTGTTTTCTTTATCCATAATCATGCAGAGTGGGGTCCAGTCGAAGCCACCAGGTCCTGTCTCAGTATCATCAATGCCCGCCTCAGCAATCTTGAAACATGCATCTGTGAGATGCCCAGCCGTTCAGCGATCTCCGTCTGGCTCAGGCCCTCAACGAACCTCAGATAGATGAGGCTCTGTTCCCGTGTATCGAGATTCGACATCGACCCCGCAAGGCTTAAACGCTCATCGAGGTTGGCAAGCGCCCTGTCATCATCACCCAGAACATCCAGCAGGGACATCTCACCGTTATCCGATGTGGTGTCCAGGGAAGCTACACTCGATGCCTCCGCGCCCTCGAGCCCCTCAATCACCTCTTCCTCATTTATACCCGTTGCGGCGGCAATCTCACTTATGTTCGGCGGACGTCCGTGTTCCTGGGAATATTGCTGGATGGCCGCGTTCAATTTGTAGGTGCGCTCCCGCAGGCCCCGCGGCAGCCTGATGGTGGAGGCGCGGTCGCGAAAGTAGCGCTTGAGTTCGCCGACGATAGTGGGAACGGCGTAGGTGGAGAACTGCACGTTGCGTTCAGGATCGAAACGGTCGATGGCCTTCAGCAGTCCGATGGAAGCGACCTGGACCAGGTCGTCCAGGGGCTCGCCCCTGTTGGCGAAGCGGCGCGCCAGTGAATGCACCAGGTCCATGTGAGCATCCACGAGGGCGTTCTTCACCTTGGGGTCCCGTGTCTCAGTGTATGAGACGAAGAGGGCCCTGATCTCGCTCCTGCTGGGAGTTTTCCTCGGTGAGTCCGGCAATTTTTCAGTTGGCCAGGTATTTGACCATGTGAATATCGAAGCCCTTTTCGGGGTTCGGCATGTCAGAGAGGTCGTCGATGATGCTCTCGATGACGAAGCGGCTGTAGCGGTTGACGCTGCTGGACTGGTCCGAGAGGTCCAGCGGCACACTCTCCATGATCACTTCCAGCCTGTCCTGCAGAACCCTGTAGCGCATGCTGAAAAGGTCCGCCGTCTCATTTCCGGTGACTATTATGGAACGGAAGACTTCCTCAACGGCCGTGTTCAGGTCATCGGCCTGGTCGAGGTTGAGGCCGACTCGGCTGGCAAGCGCGGCTGTGGCAAGGCGGATGATCCTCGCCATGGGCTCCGTCGGTTCGACCTTTATGCAGACGTTATCGGCTTTCTCTTCAATACTCATCGATTGCTCCGTTTTTTCTGGATGCGGATGCGGATATTGTGTGTTTTTTCCTTATACCCGGAAGAGCGATAAAAGAAAAGCGACACGGCGATGATACATGAACATTATATAGGTTGGGCATCCATTGTTATAATCGTTCCAGGACGTAAACCGGCGATAACAGAAAGAGAGATCGATGAGTGCAGACGACAAGCGTCCTGAAGAGCGATGCAAGCTGCAGGCCAAACAGGGTATAGAGGCTTGGTGCACACGGGACAAATGTATTTTCTGGCGGCTGCTCGATGCCCAGGACATCAACGTGAGCAACCGGCAGGGTTGCGGCCTGCAATATTTCAGGATGGTGGAGAAGCTCGACCCCGAGACGGCGGCGTGGCTGCTGCAGATGAAACGCAAACTTGAGGACGAACGGCCGGACGAGGAGAAATCAAGGATTAACTTCAGGCTCATCGAATAATAAGCAATAGTTTGTGCATGTGCGTTTCAGGGTAGGTTTTGCTTGAGGGGTTGATGCAGAATGGTTGATATCATGACCCTGAGTGGCAGGACATTGGGGTTGCTTTTAGCGCCGGGTTTCGATTTCCAGCAGGATTCCCGGCTTATTGAGGATCTGCGTCTGAGAGACGCCGATATACTTATTGTCGGGGCAGGCAAAACCGCAGAACATTCCATAGCAGGCAGCCGTGGCGACCTGATCAAGCCCGATGCCGTGATCTCAGAAGTGGACGCCGGTGATCTTGACGCGCTAATAATCACCGGCGGCGGCTCGGTGCATAGCCTGGCGATGGATGTGCGTGTACTGACGCTTCTGCTGGGGGCGCAGGCTGAGAGCAGGCCGGTGGCTGCCTTCGGTAACGGTCCGCTGGTGCTCGCCGCATCCGGACTGCTGGTGGACCGCAGGGTGGCGGCCCCTGTTGAACTCCGGGAGACGCTGATTAAGGCCGGCGCCCAGTACATGGAACAGGAACTGGTTGTCGACCATAAGCTGGTCACCGCCTGCACCATCGACGAGATCACCCATTTCGTAGAGGCGATAGCGTTGTTGCTGGAGCCGGTGACGACACTCAAATGAATAATCAGGAAAAGAAAAAAGGTGCGGCATTAGCCGCACCTTTTTAACATCTGAATGTCTGTGTCGGTTATTTGTTTCGCCTGAGCAGTCTTGTTGCGGCGCCGATTCCAAGAGCACCAGAGCCTAACAGGATTGCAATCGCTATACCGGTGCTGGGCAGTTCGCCCCTGGTAGTTGTCGCAGATAGTCTTGAGCTACATCCGAGGTTGCTATAAACCGTATTATAGTCGGCAAGCACCGAGGTATACGACGAAAGACTACCCAAAACAGAACATGCTGCACTCAACTGAGAATCGGTATATCCTGAAAGATTACCAACGATTGCATTGTTATATATGTCGATAAACGTGTCGGTTGAGATTCCGGCTACTGCTGCTGCATTCTCCATAGCTGCATTGGCAGCTGCATACTGGTCTCCCTGGGAGCCTGACGGCCAAGTTGCCATTGCGGTACCGGCAAGCATCAAAATCAATAAAACAGACAATACAATTGAAATCCCATATCTCATCTGATCACCCCTTATTCTGTTAATAAATATTTAAAAAGCCAAAAGCGGTTGGTTGAGACATTATATAATAATATTTATCGCAAATTCTACAATTTGTTTGTAAATCCTTCCCAAATGGGAAAAAAATAATCCTCTATACTAAACATTTTATGTTTCATAAGTGTTGTTAAGGAATGTATCGGACTTGGAGAAGCCTGCATTAGGAAAGATGAGATACGTCCGACTTATTATATTGTTGGTTTCAGCGGTGGCAATAGTATTCTTATTTGTGCCGTGGTATTCTACTCATCTTCAGAACAGGTCTCTAGAACAGGCTGAGTTAGGATTTCAGGCACAGTCGTTGCATACTGCGGAACGAGCCGTTTTCTTGAATCCTCTCTCCGTGGACGCTTTATTCGTATTGGCGGGTGTTCAACAGCGCCTGGGGCGGGCGCAGGCAGCAAGAGCCTCTCTAATCAAAGCTACTGAACTGGAACCTCAAAACTATGAGACATGGAAACAACTAGCAATATACGAGAGAGATTACTGGGGTGAGTCGGAATCAGCTCATGAACACTTCAAACGTGCGATATCTCTCAACGCTCAAGATGAACAATTGCGTAGAGATGCCGGCTTTGAAGGATTAGAATGACCTGTCATTCCGTACCCTCAAATGGGATCCATTGATAGTTTATTTTTCTCGATTCGCCAGGGAGCCGGCTGACAGTCTCCGAGTCTTTTGTTTTCGAATCAATTGCGTCCAATGAGCCTACATTTTTCATGTCGAAGGGACGATACGAGGGTATCCACTTCTCCAGGATTGCACGTATCGAATTACTATCGAACTCTTCAGCATGCCGAAAAAGGTTAGGTAGCATGTCGAGCACCGGTTGCATGCTTCCTGCGGGGGCTAGCACACGGTAGACCATAGGATGAGAAGTGTTGACTCGTGCTTCTTGTTTGTCAAATAATTGCTCATGAAGTTTCTCTCCCGGCCTGAGTCCTGTGAAGACGATCTCTATGTTTTCTGGAGGTTTCATGAGTTCGATCATTTGATGCGCGAGGTCTAAGATACGAATCGGCTTACCCATCTCGAGAACATAAATCGCATTGTGATCCTCGAAGGAAGCAGCTTGCAGAACAAGATCGACAGCCTCTGAGATAAGCATGAAATAGCGGCTCATCTCCGGATGAGTTACGGTCACTGGCCCACCTTCTCGTATCTGTCGTCTAAAGATGGGAACTACGCTACCACGGCTGCCAAGCACATTCCCAAATCGTACCGAGCGGTATTTTGTTCCGTGGTACTTTTCACCGAAATCGTTCACAATCCGCTCTGAAAGATTCTTAGTCGCGCCCATGATGTTGATGGGTTCCACGGCTTTATCGGTAGATATGTTCACAAGACATCTCACATCATGTTCTCCGGCTGTCTGAGCTATATTGTAAGTCCCCATGATATTATTCAGGACAGCTTCATCGGGTTGAAGCTCCATTAATGGAACATGTTTAAAAGCAGCGGCGTGGAAAACAAGATCCGGCTTGTACTTTCTGAAGATAGAGACAAGTTTCTCTTTGTTTCTGATATCAGTTACATAGAGGTCGTGCCCCTGAAAGTACATTTGGCTGAGTTTTTCATGTATGTTGTATAGCGCTGACTCGTCCCGGTCGATTAAAATCAGGCGTCGTGGTCCATGTTGACAGATCTGCAAAGCCAACTCAGAACCGATAGAGCCGCCAGCACCTGAGATAAGGACTGTTTCACCGCTGATGAATGTGCTGATTTGTGAATAGTCTGTTTTTACGGGGTGTCGACCCAGCACATCTTCAATCTCAACTTTGCGTATATCATTTACACCGACCTTTCCGAGTTGTGTGCTTTTCAACGGCCTCAGTGTCTTTACCGGTAGACCGGTGGCGTCGCAAAGGCGCCAGATGCGCTGGAATTTATCGAGACTAATGCTGGGTATGGCGATAAGAATTTCATCAACTGACTTGTTTCGGACTATCTCATCGATACGGTCAACAGGCGTATAGATAGGTACACCATGTATCTCTTGCCCCTGCAAATCGATATCGTCGTCGATCAATGCCACGACATCCATTGCGGAATCGCGTTCTTTCTGGATGCTCCTGACGATCATCTCGCTGGCTTCCCCGGCGCCGACCACAAGAAGATGCATGGTTGCGGTAACTTCGCGCAGAGATCGTTCATAGAATATGCGCGGATAGAAACGTACTCCGGCCATAAAGACGAAGGCAACAACACCACCGATAGGTACCATCGTCAGCGCATGCAAACGTGATGAAGGCATTACCAGCACGCTGACGACAAGAAGCAGCGTAACTGAAATAACTGAAGCCTTGACTATATTGATTCCCTGGTTGATGCCAGCATAGCGGCCGATACCGCGATAGAGGCCGAAGCGAAAATTTACCAGTAGGTGCACAATGATAGCGACGGGAAGAAACAGAAGGAGCTCGTTATAATATTGCATGGGAGCCCAGCGGGAAAAGAGAACCAGGGAGGCGAGAGTATAGGCGTTGGCGACAATGCATGCGTAGACAAGCAGGGATAGATATTGACGCTTGATTTGTGACAATAATGGCATAATCAACTTCTTCTATTAACGATAAAGGGTTCCCTGCCTATTCTACGATAAACCTTTCCGTTCGACTGGTTCAATCAATGTACCGGCAAGATAATCCACGCAATATTCCGGTTGTTATCCAAAACATGGCGAGATTTGGCCACCAGGTGAGAGAATCGAAAGTCAATGAAACCAGTAGAAACCCAACAACACTTATGATTGCCGCGAGAATCCATGGTTGCTCAGAAGAATGAACTGAAGCTGCCGGAATTCCATTCAACAGGATGACGAGCAGCAACAATAACCATAATAGTAAACCGATAAAGCCCTCTTCAAGAAGTACATACAGATAATAATTATCGACCGGAAAAGATAAATCAGAAATATCCTGATCGGTTAATAACTCTTTGTAGTTTTCAATAATGGCCTGAGAGCCATGTCTGAAGCCGACACCGGCCACGGGCTTCTCTGCGAATTCACGAATGACGTCAGACCATCGGGAAAGCCTGATGTCGTAGCTTATCGATTGTCTAGTAGGTTCTTCGCCATGAATAGAAAGAAGATAAAGACCCGACGACAGCAGGATAATCGATACCAAGCCTGCTATTATCAACCATTTCTTTATTTTCCTGAATCCCATCACCAGAACAATGCCTGCGATGATTAAACAGGCGGTGAACAGGCTACCCTTGGAGAATGTAAGCGTTATCGCAGGTATAGAAAGAAACCATGCCAACTCTCCGAGCGAACGCAGGGGGCGCAAACGTCCACGCAACCAAAGCGCAATGCTGAATGGCATAGCCTGCAATAAGAACGAACCCGTCACGACGGGATGGTACAGAGTGGCGGTAACGCGATAGATGCCACCGGGATGCCTGGGGAAATACTCCGGAAAGACGATATTCTGCTGAAAAAAAAACTCCACCAAAGCGTAAGCAGATATGATTAATGCTATGCCTGCGATAATGCTTAATAAGTATTCATGGTTTCGCTTGTCATGAATTAATAGAAACGTTGCGTAATAGAGGTACAGGGTGATGCCGCAAAAGGTCGCCAGAGCAAGGCTTGTTTCGTTTCTGATGAGGAGATAGCAAACGAAGATCAGCAGCAGGCTGTCGAAGAGACCGAAGTTTATCTGGGCCCGCCTGGAAATGACATATAGTAAGCCCAATAAGGCAGTTGCTGGTAATAGCAGAACCAGCAACAACGGCGTATTTCTGATAAGTAATAGCGGTGTCGGGATCAAAGAAGCGGTCGCAAGAATTGCAGCGACCAATCCAAGGGATGTTTTCTCCAGCATGGAAGAATTTTTAAGAATGTCGGTCTCCAGTCAACTAACGGGAAAAGTTAGTGCTGAGATTAATACAAAAAGCGGTTTCTTGAAACATTGATATCGGTAAAACAGGTCTGAATGATCCGGAAAACAGATAACCGGCACGACAAACTGACCAGTGGCAGCCTGCTGGCGCGCAATACCGCCTGGAACCTCGCCGGGCAGGTGGCGCCCCTGCTATCTGCTCTGATCGCATTCCCCCTCTTAATAACATATCTGGGCACAGAGCGGTTCGGCGTGCTGACCCTGATATGGGTAGTAATCGGCTATTTTGGCCTGTTTGACCTGGGTCTTCGCAGGGCACTTACCAAGCTGATAGCCGAAAAGCTCGGCTCGGGGATGGAAAGCGAGGTGCCGTCTCTCATCTGGACATCCGTGGCCGTAATGTTCGCAATCGGCTCGGCAGCGTCTTTGGCAATGTTGTTGATTGCTGCCTGGCTGGTGCATTCGGTGTTGAATATTCCTGAGGGGTTGCAGCAGGAGACACTCAAAGCCTTCTACCTGGTTGCCGGCTCCATCGTGGTAGTGGTTTGTGCCGCCGGCTTGCGCGGTTCGCTGGAAGCTTACCAGCGTTTCGGCCTGGTGAACCTCGTCCGGGCTCCTATGGGTGTACTTACGTTCGTGGGCCCCCTCCTGGTGCTGTATTTTACGCGGGACCTTTTTTTCATCGCCTTGTTTCTGGTCTTGGTGAGACTTCTGACGCTGTTGGCCTACCTGTTCCTTAACTTTCAAGTCGTGCCGGAGCTTGGAAAAAAGATTAAAGTTAGGCCGGATTTCATTCGTCCTTTGGTGTTCTTCGGCGGCTGGGTCGCCATCTCCAACATAACAGGTCCCTTGATGGCCTATCTCGATCGATTCATGGTGGCAGCGCTGCTTTCGGTAGCTGCTGTCGCTTATTATTCGACTCCTTACGAGTTTGTCAGCAGCATGAGTATTGTCCCGGCAGCTCTGGCGACTGTACTGTTTCCCGCGTTCTCGACCAGCTTCGAAAGCGACCGCGAACGTACGCGAAGACTGTTCGTGATAGGCGTAAAATATGTTTTCCTGGTACTGTTTCCGGTGACTCTGTTGATTGTGACTTTTGCCAGTGACGGCCTGGAGCTATGGCTGGGTGCTGAATTCGCGCAAAACAGTGCCTTCGTGCTGAAGATGTTCGCCATCGGCCGCTTAATCATCAGCTTGGCCCAGCTGCCCCTGGCCCTGGTTCAGGGTGTGGGCAGACCTGATCTGCCCGCAAAACTCCATCTGGTGGAATTGCCCCTTTTCTTCGGCGCGACCTGGTGGGCGATCAGCGTCTATGGCATCAAGGGCGGCGCCGTAGTGTGGGTAGGCAGGGCTTTGATTGAGACAGCAATGCTGTTCTCTTTTTCACGCACGCTGTTGCGGTTGTCATGGGCTTCGGTTACCAGAGGGTTTATAATGATCGGGGCTTTTCTCGCCGTGCTGCTCGTTGCCGCTGTCGATAAGGGCGCCCTGCAGAGCATTGTTTATCTAGTTGTGGTAACGGCAGTCTTTTCGGTGATAGCTTGGCGAAGCATGATTGATAAAGACAGTCTGAGAACTGCAATGTCGTTCTTTTCAAGTCAGGGAAAAGATGATTGAGAACCATTCCCGGCCGGGTTTGCTCCAATGATAGAATTCGTTTCAGCATCACGCTATGAGTCCCGGCAGGGAGGTTAGGAAAAATGCAGCTGGTTTTCATACCCGCCCTCCTGTTAGCATTACTGGCCATACTGGCGCTGGCTATCGGGCGCAGCTGGCAGGCGCCCGGTGCATTCTTTTCTTTGATGTGGACGGTTTTCGTCCTGGCGCCGCTGGTTCTCGCACCCGACTACTATGTGTGGAGCGGCGGGGTGTGGTGGATACTGGTGACGGCGCTTACGGTATGTTTGGGCAGCTGGACCGCCGCCGCCGTGCTCCGACGCAAAAAAAGAAAATATTCCACTGTTGCACAAGACCCCGAAGACACGCCTGTCAGAAGGCTGAATGCCAGCGAACTTAGCAAGATATTGGTTGTTTTTTTAGGCCTGGGCATGATCTATTCTCTGTTTATCATCTATTTGAGCAGCAATAGTTTGGCTGCTTTCTTTTCTCTTGATACTTTTACTCAGATGGCAGCAGGGATTTCAAGAGCTCGCTATTCGGGCGAAAGAACAGCGCCAGGTTACTTTGGACAGATTTTCCTGATATTCGTTTTCGCGAGTCCCATTATGGGCGGCATCCTGTTCGCCGTCAGGCGCAACCGCCGGCAAACTGTGCTTTCCCTGCTCTCGGTGTTGCCCGGGCTGCTTATCTTCGCCATCCAGACCACCCGCTTCACTTTTCTGGCTGCCTTTATACTCTGGACGGCTGCCTATCTGGCGTTCAGGGTATTCACCCGGGGTGGAGAAAAGAATATTTTCAGCCTTAAGAAAAGTATGGTGATACTGATCATCGTATGCCTGACTGTGGGGCTGTTCGTCGTCGGTCAGTCGCTGCGGGGCGGCAAGGAGCTCAGCCGGGAGACCCTGTCGGAGATGCTGATGGCGCCGGGTACCCGGGCCGCCACGCTGGGGCATCTGTCGGTGTTCACCAGCTGGCTGCAGGTGTCCTGGGACAGCCAGGAGAATGCGTCACCGGCCATGGGCGCCTTCACCCTGGCCGGTCCGTTCAGCCTGCTGGGGCTCAGCGAGAGGGAGCAGGGCCTGTATGCGGACGAGTTCCACGAGGTGGAGCCGGGTGGATTTACCAATATATATACAGTCCTGAGGGGGGTAATCGAAGACTTCACCCTGCCGGGGTCACTAGTGTTCTTCTTCGCCTTCGGGTTTTTGGGGGGCGTCGCCTATCAAAAGGCTGTTAACGGGGATATCCGTTACACGCTGATACTGCTGGTATTTTATGCCTTTACCTTTGATTACATAGCCAGTGTTTTTATCTTTTCAAGCATTTTCTTCGCTGTAGTCTTAACGGGCTTCTATATATTCAGTCTGCGCCCTAGAAAGCGGCCCGGAGGCAAAGGCGTCGGCGGCTCGATGTTGGCGGGTGTCAAACGATGAACAGGCTGGAATCTGTCATCTACCGGTTGGTTAGAACTAATCCCCGCCTGAAGAAAAAAATCGTTGGTTCATATCAAAGATTATTATCGATCATACCGGTCAAAGCATATTCATCCCGATATGAAGTAGTGGTCAGGAAAAAGTACTTCTTCGGTTTTCATGACAAGACGCCCTGGTCGGCGGATAACGGGAAGCTGCTGGCCCATCAGTTCGACGTCCCCTATAGAGCGACTCTACCGGAGGATACGGTGAAGGTGGGGTATTTCTCGGGCCGCGATTTCCAGGACTTTACGCCACTGGCGGAAACCAGGGCTTGGAGCTGGCAGCAAGGCTCCATGCTGCAATGGCTGGGAAACACGTCAGATATCATCTTTAATGATTTCGACGGTGAAAAACACATCTCTAGGGTCGTAAATAATACCGGCGGGGTTCGCAGGACACTGCCAAAGCCGGTGGCCGCGGTCAATCCGGCCGGTTCACTGGCGGTGGGGTTCGATTTCTGTCGCTTTGAGAGCGGTCTGCCCGGCTATGGTTACGTAAACGGCTCGGATCCGGATGAAGGAATATCGATACCGTCCCGTCTGGAAAGCGGGTTGTACTCCATCGAAATTGAAACTGGGGTTATCAAACAGTTTTTTTCAGTAGCTGATATTACGGCATTAGAGCCTCACCCCACTATGGAAGATTCCCTGAATTTCTTCAGCCATTGCCTTTTTTCACCGTCGGGCAAGCGTCTGGTTTTTTTTCATCGCTGGCTGCAGCGGGGGAACAGGCTATGGACACGCATGATATCGTGCGACCCCTGGGGCGGGGATATCTTCATATTCCCGACTTCGGGGATGGTTTCCCATATCGCCTGGCAGGATGACGAGCATATCCTTGCGTATGCTAGGACGGAAAAGTTTGATGATAGGTATTACCTGTTCAGGGACCGGACTGGTGATTATTCCATAATTGGGGAGGATTCTTTTGATTCCGACGGGCACCCTCAGTTCTCACCGGATGGAAGGTTCATACTGACCGACACTTACCCCGACCGCCGGCGTATTCAGCGGCTAATTGTTTACGACACGCATGAACAGAAGCGACATGAGATCGCCAGGTTTCATTTACCGCTGAAGTTCAACGGGGTATGGAAGGTCGATCTCCATCCACGGTGGAACAGAGACGGGTCCATGATCTGTGTCGATTCCGGCCGCACCGGCGAAAGATCACTTTGCACGATTAAGATCAACTTGAGTGAATTGATGTGAACATTGTGATGAGGATACTTGTGATAGGCGTCAATTATGCTCCGATGTACTTGCTTTAAGAAATTCTGAAAAGGTTAATGGATTTTATGTTGTAATGTTCC